>JACRHV010000001.1 GCA_016211945.1 Minisyncoccota bacterium | reverse complement strand
TTCAAAAGTTTTCCAACTTCTTGAAGCGTTTCTTTCGTTGTGCCTCTGGGAATCTCCAATTCAAATGTATTCTCATCTTTTTGAAGTGATGCGTCCTCATCAATATCCGGCGCTTTTACCGCATCAACTAAAAACGTTGCTTTTTCATCGCGTTCCTCAAGCTTACCTTTGAGCAGCACGACATTATCAACTGCCAACAAACTTTTTGCTGGTGAAAATGCTTTTGGAAATACGACGAACTCAATGAGACCTGTTCCATCATCCAATGTCCCAAATCCCATCTCCTGCCCTTTCGCTTTTGTGACAACCATACGCCAGGAGGTAATAATGCCTCCTAGCCAAATCACGGTATCCTTGTGCACATGAACATCAAGTTCCGCAATCTTTTTTGTTGCGGACTTTGTGACAGCCTTCAGTGCGGAAGCCATAGGATGTTCAGTCAAATAAAACCCTAATAACTCTTTTTCAAACGACAAGAGTTCTGCCTGCGGATACTCCTGCTCTTGCGGAAACGTGTCTTTGACTTCCTGAACTTTCTTGTTGGTCGCTGATGAAAAAAGGTTGTCTTGTCCATCGATCTCGATATCGAATTTTTGTAGTTTTGCTCGAACATCATCGATATGAAGCAGGAGACTTGCTCTGTTTGAAAAGGTATCGAAGCATCCAATTTTAATGAGACATTCCAGCACTTTTTTGTTCACGCGACGTGAATCAACGCGCATAAGGAAATCGGTGAAACTCGAAAAATCACCGGCACGTTTTGCCTCCAAAATTGCGTCAATCGCGGCAGTGCCAACATTTTTAATCGCGACAAATCCGAATCGAATAGCAGTCTTGTTCAACGAGTCCGCGTGTGGTTCGATGCTAAAGTTTTTGTCCGATTTATTGATATCCGGAGGTAAAATGGCAATCTTCATGCGTTTACATTCCATCACGCCGGTGGTGATTTTTTCCTCAGAGTTCGCGCTTTTTGATCCCGACTCAATGGACAGCATTGCTGTCATGTACTCAACGGGGTACTTCACCTTCATATAGGCAGTTTGATATGCGATCATGGCATAGGAGGCGGCGTGCGCCTTGTTAAATCCGTACCCTGCAAATTTTTCAATGTAACTCCATACTTTTTCCGCAACTTCTTGTGTATACCCGTGATGGACAGACCGTTTAACGAACTCCGCTTTCTGCTGATCCATGATCTCTTTTTTCTTCTTCCCAATTGCACGACGCAAAATATCTGCTTCACCAAGCGAATACCCCGCAAGAACGTTGGCGATCTGTAACGCCTGCTCTTGGTACACCAAAATCCCGTAGGTCTCTTTGAGAATGGGCTCAAGGTCTTTATGGGGGTACATCACCTTTCCCGGATAGTGCTTTCCTTCAATAAAGTCGTTGATAAGCTCCATTGGGCCGGGGCGATACAACGCAACCATAGCGGTGATATCAGAAAAACTGCTGGGCTTAAGCGTTCGCGCAACACGTCGCATACCGCCAGACTCTAACTGAAACACACCGGTCGTTTCGCCGCTAGAAAGCAGTTTATACACCGCAGGATCATCAATGGGAATGGTTGCTAGGTCAATCTTTTTTTGTTGTGTTTTTTCAATAATCGCAATCGCCTCACCCAAAATAGAAAGGTTGCGCAAACCCAAGAAATCCATTTTCAATAAACCAATCGCGTTATCCGAGACGTTTACATCCAATGATTTTCCATCGTACTGTGTGATGATTTTTCCCTCTTTGTTATCACGCATAATGGGCGTGTATTCCGTGAGAGGTTTATCAGAGATAACAATACCCGCGGCATGCACACTGCTGTGTCGGACGTTCCCTTCAACTTTTCTTGACAAGTCAAGAAGTTTCTTGAATTTTTCCTGTTTGTAATACTCACGGAGCTCTACGACGGAATCCAGTGCGGCTTGAATATCTGTGTTTGGAGGAATGAGTTTTGCTATGCGATCGGGCTCGCTGTACGGCATACCCAGGGCACGGCCTACATCGCGGATTGCGGCGCGAGCCTCCATTGCACCAAAGGTAATGATCTGTGCAACCTTATCTTCCCCATATCGTTGTGTCACGTAATGAATCACGTCATCGCGGTGGAGGTCTGCAAAGTCCATATCAATATCAGGTGGAGTTGGACGCTGTGGGTTCATAAATCGTTCGAATGGGAGACCATGTTCGAGCGGGTTAATGTTGGTGATGTTCAGCGCGTACGCAGTGAGCGAACCAGCGGCAGAACCACGGCCAGGCCCAACATAAATGCCGTTATTTTTTGCCCAGTTCACAAAATCCTGAACAATAAGGAAGTACGTGGTAAACCCTTTTTTTGTAATAACATCGAGTTCATACGCCAATCTTTTCTTCATTTCCTCGGTTGGATGTTCACCAAATCGTTTGACTAGTCCATCTTTTGCCATTTTTCTAAAAACTGAGTCGTATGTCTGTCCCTCCGGAATGGGATAGTTCGGTAGGATCCAGTTCCCTACAGGAATTTCTGTGTTGCACTGGTCAGCGATTTTCATGGTG
>JACRHV010000003.1 GCA_016211945.1 Minisyncoccota bacterium | reverse complement strand
GACCAGTTCCCACTATCACTATCCATCGCCAACACCTGACTCTCACTCGTAGTTGGCTTCCATGCTTCCCAGGTCACATTGTCTGCACTACTCCTCGTCTCAAACTCGACGTTTCCGTAGGAACCAAGAGATTCTGTCCAAGAGAGAGGCCCGATAGCAGTGGGAGCTTGACCGATATCCATGACTTGTGAGGTGAGAACGGAGTAGTTGTACTGTGAGGCGTCGTATTTAATTTCCAGCGCTGATCGTACACGGCCGGTCACGCGGAACTCATCAATGTATCCGTTGAGCGCAAATCCTGTGGTACTCATGCGACCAATGTAGTTGTTTCCAGATGTTGAGGTCGGTAATGTTGCAGTACGGAACGCATTGTCTACCTCGGCCCCATTCACAAAAACGCGCCAGTACGATCCATCCCAGGTGAGTGCAAGGTGTGTCCATACATTGGTGGAGACGTATGCAACCGTACTGGTGTATGAGAGACCGGAGCCAACCTTCATCACAATCTGCCCGGCTTGGTTAATTTGCAAATATGATTCATTTGACCCATCAGATGAGCGGAAGACCGTCTGAACGTTAGACGTTAAATCAGTAGTGTAGATCCACGCCTCAACCGTTCCACCATGTGGCAGAGCAGGGAAGGCGTTGACTGGAGGTTTGAAGTAATGTGTGTCTGATGCAACCAAAGAGTACGACCCAATCTTATACACTGAAGTGCTGTACACAGGCGTTCCAACTGCGGTGAGCAAGTTTCCAAACTTGGACGAGTCGTATCCATTATTTTCAAACTTATACAGTCCAAGCGTATAGATATCGGCAACATCAACATTGTATTGAGATTGCACTTGTGGACCGGTCAACACATCAACGCGATTCTTCACTTGCGCGTTATTGAATGTTGTTGTGGTTGATTGCCCGGTTGTTCCTGAATTTGAGGCCAAACGCACCAAGTAGTTATTCGCATCGTGATAATACCCACTACTCGATGCCGCATCAATCCCGTCCGATGACACAAAAGCGTCCGCCATGCCGTCTTCCAAACTCCGGCGAGTGGTTGCGTTCTGCGCCTGTATTCTAAAATTAGACACCAAAATGTTGGTGATCTCTTGCTCTCGTGCCAAAATCTCCTGCGTAAATGGTTGGTGGACAAATACCATCTCCACATACCCACTTCCGGCATTCGAGATATCGGTAACCGTACCAACCAACCCATCAAACTGTTTGCCGGAGGTGATCCCTTGCCATCCGGTGGTGGAGGTGTAGACATAGTCGCCACGACTCGCAGTTGCCGCATTCGTCACTAACACATTGGACGATCCAACCGTCACAACATTACAAATGGCACCACCCGAGCAACTTGAAGACAACACCACGCCAAACACCGCTTTGCTGTATGGAACGTTGGTTTTGGTGAAGCGTGGATAGGAAACGCCGCCGGATTGGTAACTATTCGCTGTAGAATCAACAACAACCAACGAGTACTGTGTGGCGGACTCTCCACTGTTGTTATACATCTTGATCCCAAACCCTTTATTGGCTAACACCGCACCGGCAACCCACAAATTTCCATCTTTATCCACAGACAATTTCTCGGTTCCATTGTTTTTCAAACTCAGCAATTTTGCGGTGGCATTGCTAATGGCACTGGATGTATCGAGGTTGTACAAAATAGCAGAGCTTCCGTCGGCAACGGAGCTTACAAAGTTTCCACTGGCGGTGGTAAAGGTTCCGGAAACATCCAAATGTCCAGAGATACTTGTTTTGGTTAAGCTGTCCAACACCGTGATGCGTGTAAGGCCGAGTTCACCCAAAATATCTTGTCCAGAAACTTGGAGGTCTTTATTGATAATAACTTTAGTTGCGGCTCCGCCCAAGGTAATCTGCAAATTTCCCGGAGAGGTGATAGTGTTTCCGGCCAAATCAAGCGTGTTTAAGCTCGATACACCAGCGCTTGTGATGTTATAGGTGGTCGCTCCACCCAAGGATATACCGTTAGAAAACTGTGTGTAGTTGGTGATGCCAGTCAGGGTGTTGGAGTTTGGCAGGGTGAGCGTTCCGGTAATCACAGTATTGCCATTTGTCGCATTCACAGAAAATTTGGCAGATGCGGTGGTGATTGCGCCAACCAACAAGTCAAGCGTGTCGTTGACCGGCGAGAGTGCGCCATTGGAAAGTCTCCAATAGTTTGGACTTGCGGCTCCTGCCCCGGTGCTCAAGGCTGTCCATGATCCGTTTTGGTTGTAATAGATGCTGTAATCCTGCGTGTTGTAGTACAGCGCTCCAACGCCAATGGCTGTCGGACTTGTGCCAAACCGTCCGAGTTGCAGTTGTCCACCAAGTGAGATGTTTGCAGAAGCCGAGGCAGAACCGGTGATGTCGAGTGTGTATTGGGGGCTGACGTTGTTGACACCCACGTTTCCACCGTTGTCGATAAAGAGTGGATTGGCGGCGGACGGTGTTTGGAACAAGATCCCGCCGGTCATGCCGGTGGCGGTGGTTGAGCCAATCTGAAGCTGGTCGGTTGCGTTGGCGTACTTAAAGACAGAGATGGATCCCGCCTGCGCATCGTTAATATTCAGTCCATATCCTTCATCGAGGATAATATTTCCCGTTCCAATAGAAAGTCTTTCGGTTGTGGTAGCAGAGTTAATGCCGACATACCCGTTACTAAAAAGTGCTTTCGCTGTTCCGTTGTTAAATGTGATGTTGCCGGTCGCACTGTCCCCAATGGTAAGGCCGGTCAATCTCCGCGCCGCAATGAGATTTGTTGCCGCGGTTCCAGCAAAGGTTAGGGTTCCGGAAGTGGTTGCATTTCCAGTATTGCCAAACACTTGAAACAGGGCGGACGATGTTGCGGTTCCGCCGACTGCCACATCGAGTGTGGTGTTGCCTGGAGAAAGGACTTGTCCATTTTGTTGCCAGTAATTTGTCCCTAGCCCTCCGGCTGCGACCCAACTCGGATTTTGTGCCGCACCATTTGTTTGCAAGACATATCCCGCTGTACTTGGCGCGAGCGCGGACATCACACCAGCCGCACTAAAGTAGGGAACCGCACCCTGCGCGGCGGCGCTCAAGTTCGCACCGGTTCCACCGCGTGTGGAGGAGAGGAGAGCCTCGGATGCAAGGAGGCCGTTGGTGTTGATCACCACACCAGTACTCAATCCATTCACGGTAATGCCGCCGGTTTGATTGTCACCGAGTGTAAGGCCGGTGTTGCGTCGTGCTGCAATCACATTTGTTGCAGCTGTTCCGGCAAAAATGAGGTTTCCTGAGCTGGTTGCGTTGCCGGAGGTGCCGAACACTTGGAAGAGCGCAGAAGACGTTGCGTTGCCACCTAGTGCTAGATCATACGTAATATTTCCTGGCGCAAGAACTTTGTTGTTCAACTGCCAATAGTTTGTCCCCAAGGTCTGTGGTTCTACCCAACTAGGGTTTGCTCCCGCTCCGTTTGTTTGCAACACATACCCTGCGGTTGATGGCGCAAGCGCGGACATGATGCCAGTTGCGCTAAAGTAGGGGAGGGCGCCTTGTGCGGCGGCACTTAAGTTTGCGTTTGTTCCACCGCGGGACGATGAAAGCGTGGTTTCAGATGAAAGTACGCCGCTACTCAAGTATGCTGCGCCATCACTCAAACTTGAAAATGTAATTGTTCCACTCGAGGTTAACCCAGTTAATCCGGTTAAAGTTCCGGTTGCCACCAAGTTTCCGGTTCGTGCAATGGTAAATTTTGTTACACCAGAAGCAGAAGCAACAAGAATGTTTTGGTCGCCAGTTTCGTTCAAGATGGCGAGCGCTTTTCCAACTGCCGCACCCGTGACTTGGAATTTACCGTCTGGTGCGGTGTTTCCAACGCCGACTTTTCCCGCGCTCGTGAGTGTCACAATATCGCTTCCAGCATTGGAGAGGCGGAAGGTTGCGTCGCTTGTGGTGTAGGTGAGGCCTGCCTTTAAGACGGCATTTTCATAGAACACCAAACGCGTATCAACACCGGTATCTGCGTTTAATCGAATCCCTCCTGCGGCCGCACCAGCATTGATCTCGAGTTTTTCTGCCGGTGCACCAGAGGTACCAATCCCAACGCTTCCGTTGGAGAACTTGGTGTATGAACCGGCAATGTTGAGTGGGATGTATGCCGATCCGCCTCGATCATACCCTTGAACATACGCTGTTCCAGAGGTGACAAACGCCTCAAAGTTTTGTCCTGATGCCGCCACGCTGTTGCCGGAGACCGTGAGACCACCAAGCGCTTGCGTAAGGCCGGTGGTCACAGTGAGTGCGTTTGATGCGGTAACGAGCGACGAGAACTTGCCTTGGCCGGTCACGTCGAGTGCCACCGTTGGTGCGGTGTTGCCGATGCCCACGTTTCCAGAACCGTTGATGAACAAGCCGGTGGATGCTTTTGGCGAGAGCTGGATAGATCCGGTTGATGCCGAGCCAATGACCAATGGAATCATGTTGGTGGTTTGGATGATGGCAGAAGTTGCAGGAGTAAGTGTGAGGTTTCCAGAGAAACTTGCGACCGGTGTGCCGGTGTTTACATTTAAGAACGCAAATTTTGCCGAGGTTGTTGCTTGACCACCAATCAACACATCTTCTGTCGAGTTTTTGGGGACAATTGTGCCGTTTAACTCATCCCATGGGCTATTGTTTCCTCCTGCGCCCGATCCAACTTGTGACCAACTCGATCCGTCGTAGTAGTAAATCTTGCTGTCTGTGGTGTTGAAGTAGAGCGCGCCCGCGCCAATGCCGGTTGGATTTGCGCCGAATCTTCCGAGTTGGACTTGACCACCGGCCATGAGGTTGGCAGAGACCGAAGCAGAGCCGGTGACGTCAAGTTTGTAGGTAGGGGATGTGTTGCCGATGCCGACGTTACCACCATTTGGCTGTAATAAAATTGGACGATTTGTCCAAGATATTAGTGGTTGAACACCTTGAATGTAAGTCGCATCTCCAGCTGCGTTTACACCTAATAATAAAGCCGTATCACTTGTTCCATCATCAACTCTTAAACCGGCCAGAGATTGAGCACTAGTATAGACGTTAGTGTCCGCGACAACATTTAATTTATTCAACGGATTTGTCGTCCCAACCCCCACATTGCCCGTGTTATCAATAATAAATTTTTGTGTTCCAGAAACAGAGGCAACAAAAAGAGCACCTGTTCCAGCTTGATCAATTTGTAATGTTGGATATAAACTTCCTGAAGTGGCACCTATTCCACCAGCGCTGTTAATTGCTTGATAAGCATAAACTGTCCCAGCTCTTCGTATAGAAGTTGAAGCATGTGGAGTTCCTGTCCAACTATAACCAGATCCTAATGAACCATCAGCATAAGGACTGGCATGGTCTTTTGCCTCTAATTGTACGCCATCAAAATATATTGTTGCCGTACCATCACTTACTAATCTCGGTTGAATTTGGGTTGTTCCAGCAGGCAAACTAACAGTAACACTTGTCTTGACCCAAGAGCCAACAGTAGTTATTGTAGGCGAGTTAACTGCATGCCAGGAGCCATCGTAATAGAAGAAAACCAAATGCCAACCTGTTCCTGATTCCAAATATCCATAGGAAGAAAAAGTATTTAAAACTCCTGCAGTAAATCCACTAGACATGGTAATATAAGCGCCTTCATTTGTTGCAGTGGCTACGTTTTTTAAACTTTTAGAACCAACATATGATTGAGTAGTTGATTGTGTAATAGTGGCATTGACTGAAGTAGCGTACCAACCCCCCAATCCAGTCTCAAAACTAGAATCAACAATGTTATTCGTTGTGGCTTCGGTATTAACAACAAGATCATCAATATTGGCACTACTAGCAACATGAAGAGTTCCTTGAGGGTTTGCGGTTCCAACTCCTATTTTCCCCCCATTAAAAATAATATTCCCCGTGCTACTATTTCCAATCTGTAACCCAGACATCTTTGTTGCCGCAATCACGTTATTCGAGTATGCCGCCCCATTAAACGTCAGTGTTCCTGCGGTTGTCGCATTCCCAGTGTTTCCAAAAACCTGGAACAACGCAGAACTTGTCGCGTTTCCTCCTACCGCTAAGTCATGCGTCGAGTTTCCCGGCGAAATCACCTTGTTCGTAAGCTGCCAATAGTTGCTTCCAACCGTTGCGGGGTCAATCCATGTGGGTGTGCCAGCTCCACCAGATCCTAACAAGTACCCAGACACGCCCTGTGCCGTCACTCCTAAAACTCCACCAGACTGTGTATACGCAACCGCACCTGCGGTATTTAATCCTGAGAATGTGATGGTTCCACTCGAGGTTAGTCCTGTTAATCCAGTCAAGGTTCCGGCACCCACAATGTTCCCACCATTTGCGATTGAGAAAATTTGTCCTCCAGTTCCGTTGATAATGAGCGGTGTAGCGCTCGTATTCGTTGCACTAATGGTCGCCACTGGAGCAAAAAGTGAGTTGCCTGCATACACCCCTCCAAGGGCATTGACATAGAACTTTTCAGAGGGAGTTGAGCCGCCAACAAATGATAAAAATTTGTACCCAGTATTGTTATTTCCGACCGTCCCCTTCATCAACTTTCCCGTCGTGAGGTTCGCGTTTGTAATATCGATGAAATCCTGTGTTGTGGTGCCGCCAATCAAACTCACTTGTCCAGCGCCATCCGGAGCAAGCGTAATATTTCCTCCGGTGCCGGTATTAGTGGACACATTGAGCGCATTGCCCTGAACCGCGAATGTACCAGAAGTAGAACGGAGTGTGGGCGAGGCGTTGCCTAATAACACTTGACCAGAGTTGTTCATCACAAGGACCGTATTTTCCACCGCACTCGCAGAAGCGGGGTAGCCTTGGAGCGTTTCGGCATTCAGCGCATATCCAACCGTGGCAATCTGTTGTCTTGGTGTGAGCGTCTCCGCCGCAACTGTTACCTCGAGATATACATTTTGATTTTCACTAAACACACCAGAGGCTATCTCGCTTCCGCAACTACTCCCAAGCAAAGTAGAGAAGATGCCATCTTGATCCGGAGTGATTGAACACGTCCCAGATGTCCAGAGCTGATTGCCACTGGTAAGTGCGTCATACAGTTTGAAGGTAAAGTTGGTTGCAACAGTGAGTGGAGTGCCGGCAGTGTCTGTGAGGCGACCCTGGAAGGAGAGAATGCGATTTGGTCTGGTGAGAGAGGTGGGGAAAGCGAGCTTCTGCTCGGCATCACGGAAAAACTGTTGATAGCCAAAAATCCCAAGCATCGAGACAAAAAGAACGAGAACGGCAAGATGGAGATAGGAACTCACTGGCCAGCGGGTGTAGGCGGAGTAGAGCCTTGACAGGGGATGGGGAAGTTTGGTAGACTTGACGTTACAGGTATCAACTGTGTAGGGAGAAAACTCTACATTGAAAAACCCTCTGGAAACAGAGGGTTTTTTGTTGGTGATAGAGTAAGATGTTGTTGATTTTTCATCTGCAATTTGAGAGTATGACGATTCTGTGGTGGTCGGTCCAAACATTCCAATTGGAGGGGTAATCCCAACGGTTGGGAACTCAGTTGATACCTGATGTGACTCCGCGTGAGCGGGGTTAGGGTTCGAATCCCTATCCCTCCGCCACAGTCTTGACAAGATCCCTGTTTGACTGGTAGACTGTTCGTTACGGTTATCAAGCGCGTGGAGACGTAACTCTTCACAGACATAAACCTCATCGGAAGATGAGGTTTTTTGTTGGTTTTCTCGATTTCTCTCAAAAAACGCCAACGGCACAAATTTTTGTGCAGTCTCACCAACAACTCGCCCGACTTTCTCCCCGAATGATTCAAAAACATTTGTTTTGATGTAGTGAGACTTGGTTGCCCACGCATAAAATCGCTTCAGGGTCACCATTTTGCGTCGAATCGTTGCTTCTGCGACCCCATTTTTTGCCAAATTTCCCGTAAACTCCACGGCAAGGGGTTTTATTCGGTCAGAAAAGAGCGACTCTGTTCCAAGAAAATCGGCAAATTGGCGGATATCACCAAGGTAATTTTCGCATGTGGACTGTGAGCACTGCTCATGTTCAAGTGCTAAACCGAATGCGTGAATAGCCTGGTGGTTGAGGACATGCGACACTTCTTGCTCATGCTCGACGTGGACAGAGACGTTTTGAAGGTGATCCAACTTGAGGTGAAGCTGGTGAACGGTGTTTAAAAAAGCGCCAAACTGGCGGAGAGAGGAGAGATGGCGGTTAATGGTGGCCAGAGGTGCAGCCTGGGAAAGAAGAAAGGCGCGATATGCGCGAACAGATTGGGGGATAGAAGCGATCCAGTCCCAATCTTCCTGACCGTTGGGTTTTTGCCCCCCGAGCCAATCGAAAAACTTGCGTGTATCTGAAACATAGTTGCGGATCGACTTTTCAGTGAGCTGTTGTGCTGCCAAAAAATCGGCGAATTGCCGGAGCAATGCCTCTGAGCGTTGGATGGTTTGGACAGATTCTTCTTTGCTCATTTTCCTCTGGCGTTAGACGAGATTAGACAATCAAGCTTCCGCGCATGAACGTCACTGTAGGCGCGACCAGAGGTTGAGGTCAAGAGGGAATATCAAGACTACAGAAGAGAGAAAAACGGTGAGAGTGTTATATTTCACAATTTCTTTTCATTTGCATACAAATATATCAGAATATGCACGATGAAGATCATGTTTTTTGTGTTTTTTGCCGTTTTTCCCCATATTTTTGATACTGTGAATTGATGAATATATTAGTCTCTTGTTTAACGTATTTACAACAGAAAAAAATCACTTGAGATTTATCAACATTTTTACCGAGAAATGAAAAATAATACGAAGAAAAGGAATACCGAATGCAAGAAAGACGAAGATAAGGAGTATCATTTTATCGTGAAAACCATTATTAATGGTGCGGAAATAGAAAAGAGAGGAAAAAGAAATCGGAACTAGGTCGGAACTCTCCCGGTCATTCCGCACCATCTGCTATGATAGTTTCATGCTCGATCTTAAATCGCATCTCCTTTTCTCGCTCGCTTTCAGTATTCCAGAGAATGAATCGGTTCAACATCCTTCAGACGTTTTCTCCTCAGCGGCGCAACGTCTGCTCACCTATCCAGAGCTTCAGTGGAGGCTCTTCGATTTTAGCCCGAACTCAATACGCAGTGCTGTCTCCACAATGCAGCAGCAGGGTTTGGTTGTCACTGTCCAGCAAGCCGGAAAAATCTTTATCCGCATGACCGCCGCCGGAAGAGAACATCTCTTTTCTTCTTTGCCGGAAACAGTATTTAAGAAAAAAAAGTGGGATGCCGCGTGGCGCCTAGCCATTTTTTCAAATGTTCGGTATGCGCCGGAGTCGTTGTACGCCTACAGGACCCTTCGGAATCTCCTGAGAACGCATGGATTTGTCTCATTGGAGCGTGCGGTTTATATCTCGCCGTATCCAATCGGCGAAAAGTTAAAGAACGAGCTTATGCGCGCAAAGGTCATGGGCCTTTTTGTTTTTCTTGAATCCAAACGATTTCTCATTGGGGATGAACGGGAGTTCTGTCGCTCGGTGTGGAATCTGGATGAACGAGCCAAAGACTACACGAAGCTTAGCAAATTAACAACAAGTCTGCTAAGCGTTGTGCAGAAAGAAAAAGCATTGAACGACGGACGAAAACATCAATATTCTCGCCTTTCAAGTGATCTTTTCAGCCTTCTTGCTCGAGATCCGGACCTCCCAACCCAGGTGTTAGGCGCGCAGTTTCCCCACGTGGCATGTGTTCAGGAATACCTCCGTTTATCCACTGTCGTCTTTTCACTCGATCGATCACACTGATATACTTTGATTTCATTTAATCTTCTTCTAAAACAAGCCTGGAATGATGCACGCATGTTATGCGGAAATAAAACGATAAGTGAAAAGGAAGGTGCCGGTGAGTAGATGAGTCCCAAACTTCTTCCTTTATTCCCGCAAAAATGATGCTGAATGATCTTCAAATGAACTAGAAATAATGTATGCAACTATATTGCGGAGAAAATACAATACCACTTATTAGACTTTTTGAGTGTAATAGACCGATCTTCCTTTCCCCTTACGCTCAATGAGTCCTAAGTCCAGAAGTTTTTGGAAGTCTTTGGTACGTGTTGCCTTGGCCCTCTCGGTGAGCTTCGCGTAATCTCGATCACGGATAAATCCATGCTGTTTTATGTATTCAAGCATTTTACGATGATGTATTTCCAGTGTTGTATCTGGTGTATTGCCAAATGTTGGTAACAATTTTTGTACGCGTAACAATTCATCGATTAACCCATCGGTGAAATACTCGAGCCAAAGCGTGTAGTTGATCGAATGTGCTACTTCATTATAGTCCCCATATTCTCCAACTGCTTGAAAGTATTTTGTAACATTTTTGTTGTAATAATTCTCGAAACTAAAGAGGTTAAAGGTGTTCAATCCCATGTTTGCTAAAAGTACCTTGGTTACAAGTCTGGTTGTTCTGCCGTTGCCGTCCATGAACGGATGGATAATCACCATGTGTTTATGAAAAATACCAGCAAGAATCAAGGGATCAATCTTCTTACTATTTTTCTGAACGAAAGCGATGAGGTCGTTCACCAATCCGCGTACCTGATTTACATCAGGAGGAAGGTAGACTATTTCACCCGTTCTTGGATCATGGACCACGACATGATTTTTGCGCAGTCTCCCGGATTCATCACGAAGAAGTAGTCCTCTTGTTATGTGTTTATGAATATTCAGGATAAGCTTGAGGGAGAGTTCAAGTTTTTCGGATTGAAGTAATTGGTTCAAGTGTTCAAGTGCTTGATTGTAATTCAGGACTTCTTTTTCACTATCTCGGATGTGTTCTGGTTTTGACTTCAACACTCTTTTGACTTCTGTAAGTGAGAGGGGATTGCCTTCAATACTGGTTGAAGCATAAGACGAGACTTCACGTGCGATTTTTTCAAATTCCACAAACACAACTTTTGCAAATCTTCGATCGTTAAGATCTTTGACAAGACCATGAATGCGGATAATATTCGAGAGAAGGTGATTGGTGATTGTATATTGAGGAGTAAACATACAGTCAAATAATAGTCGATTATTAGTCGATTGTCAAACAATCAATCTGTGATATCTTTGTTTTTCCGTTAAAACGACCGATGCACCGCAACCGCGATATACGCAACGCACATGCCTATGTTCCATGGCGTCGGGTAGAAGAAGGCGATACCGATCATCAAAACAACCGCGCCCGCAAGACCACTCGAGGGAAGTTCCGCAGTCTTCTCAATAACACGTGCAATAAACGATGATTTTTTCCTCTGTTCCATCGGCACATAGTAATGCACCAAGAGTTTGTCTTCATGACATTCAAGTCCGCGCTCATCATCGCCAATCGACGGCGTAACATCACACAGTTCAGTCGTTATAGGCTGGCCGGTGTACACCTCCGCAATCCCGGAAAATTTGCGTTTCGCTTCCTCTTCCATGAAGAGGTAATCGCGATGTGTTGGAACAATTTCATACCTTCCTGCGAGGTCGAGCGCAATGGTTTCATATTCACCATGCTGATCGGCGACGACTTGATCAACAACGGTGGGTCCTCGATCCTTCATCTGCACAATAGTGAGAAGCGCAAAGGGGATGGGGTCTTTCGTCTGACTGTCGAACACGAGGCCATGGATGTGATCGACGGGCGGGAAAAGCCACAATGGAATAAGGCCGATCGTATGCGCGGCCTTTGCCAAGAGACCAACACTCATACTCCACAATGACGTTCCGGTGATCCACAAAACAGCAAGCAAACGAGCAAGCGGCAACACAAACCCAATGGCCGAGTTTCCGATCGGCGCAACGGTGTCCACAATATCAACAACAGGTTCGGGTACATATGGTCGAATGAATCTTTCCGCGATCTCATGCTTAATTTCTTCCGGCGGGATAATGGGAATTTCCGGAATGACTTTATCGAGTGGTGCGGGGAGTTTCAATGTTTTTCGAATCACCTGAACGGGAATATTATCAAGCAAAGAGGTATTTCCCACGCTGTCGTTTGCACTAATCTGCAGTTTCGCAATGATGTTGAGCGACAATGTGGGGAGGGTGAAGGAAAATGTTCCGTCGGTTCCGGATGTGGTTGTCAGTTGCGTAACCTGGCCGTTGGGAAGTGTCATGGTGAGTTTGACCGTCACGCTTGCCTCGGTTGTTCCGGAGACTGTTGGCGGGTTGGTGGTTGTGATGACGGGAGAAGTAGGAATGGTGGTGACATCTTGTGCAGAGATAGAAACGGTTTGGTCGCCGATCTGTTTGACCAAAAGGACGGGCGCAATGGTGTCGATGGTAAAGCTCCATGTTGCCGAGTCTGCATAGTTCCCATTGGTATCAAATCCTCGAATTTTCCAGGTGTGCGATCCTTCGGCGAGCGCGTTTTTCATGACTAAATTGGAAACCGTATTACGATCGGTATAAGTATAGTCCGGTGCGTTTTTTGTCGGCGTGGTAATGCTGTCATACAGCAAGCTCCCGTCAAGATACAGTTGGTATTTTGCGGTACCACCCTCCTCGTCCACGCTCGATTTCCAGGTGAAGGTGACGAGTTGTGTGCGAATCTTTCCGTTATTGTCCGGTGCGACGAGAATGGGGGCGGTTGGAGGATAGATATCAACAACGGTTGCGCTTACGGCTGTGGTACGCGTTTTAGGATTGGTGGCGAGGTTCTCACCATTCTCGGTGTCCACACCAGTGTCGTTAATGGCGGAAAAAACACGACTTGAGAAAAAAAGGACACCTATCCCAAAGACAATCAAAAGAATCCGCGTAGCAGTTCGGGCAGAGAAAAACATACCACATCCAGTGTATCAGAAACGCCACAAAAGCAGGGTAGAGAATACCTCTACTGTTCTCTCGAACGCTTTTCCAGTTCTCGAATACGATCCTCGAGTATCTCGATCTGTTTTGCCTTCATGTCGTATCGGTGTTCCAAGTGGCGGCGAACCACAATCACAATCGCCAAAAGCGTCATGAGTATGACGAGGACTGCAAGCACAATGCGGTACGGAAACATCCAGAACACGAGCGTTGTGGTGAGCACCTTACCTCCGGTTCCGTACGGAACGGACAGGCGCGCAGTGTACGGGCCAACTCCCCAAATCTTATCCAACATCGCCGTAAACGTTCGAGTGGAATATGGAAAAATATTCAGTGGTTCAACAACAATCGTGTCCACTGTTCTACCGATCATGTCCTTGACCACAATCGAGGACTGCGGAGTGATATGGACGTCGGACAAGTTTTCGACACTATATGAAAAGTTGACCGGTCCAAACTCGACCCATGACGGAGCGATGAAGGATCGGATAAAGGCCTCCTCGTGGACGTTTCCTGCGACCTTTACGTAAAAGAGTGTTCCGAGCTTTGGATTGACTGCAGAGGCGGACTGTGCATTTTTCTCCTGCGGTTTGTTCTGGAGTGCACTCATCGCAACGGGCGTGTGAACCACCATTGCATAGTGTCCACCGGGGAGTGCGTCCTTTGGCACCTGGATCACCACGTCATATGTTGCGAGTTCGTTTGGTGTAACGGCACGTTGTGAAGGGGAAACCGTGATCCACGAGGCGAGACTCCACCGGAGCGGAGCGGCCTCGGTTTGTGTAACAGGGATGGGCGTCTTTCCGTCCTTATCAATCACAAAGTCTAGCGTTTCTGTCGAGATTGCTTGTGACTGTTTTGTGAGATTGCGGAACTTGATATTTGTCTGATAGGTGTCTCCGGGTTTTACCTCGATAACCTCGGTTCGAGGGGGAACTGCGGTGAAGGCAAGCGAGTCAAGTGATCCGAGTATTTCTTCAGGTGTGCTCGATTGAACCGCGAAAACAGGAATCACGGCAAGACTGACAAACACAACACACGCACCGAGTACGCGGAAAAAATGGGGCAGGTGGCATTTCATATCACAACTCCTTAAAACGTCGCTGTCGCGGTATAGGTAATGTTATTTTCGTAGTCGCCGGCGGCCTGCACATTGCTGATGACGATCTTGTAACACACATTGACGTTCTCTGTGTCTGCAACCGTGGAGGATGAAAAGATGGTTTGCGCGGGCTCGCTGTTTGAAAGGTCTGGGAATTGTTTTGCACAGAATGTTCCGCCGGAACAGTTCCCATCGGTATCTGCGTAGTCAAATGCCGCAGTTCCTGATCCGGAAATTGCACTGATGTAGTTCAACCCATACCCAAACCCTTTATACGTTGTGGAGTCCCATCGCCCCTTTGCGCCGTAGGTCACATTTCCACCGTTTCCAGTCGCACCTGCTATAGTAGTGGAAGTTCCCATTTTTTTCAGTTCGTAGTTTGCCTGTGTTGTTACCGCATACCCGCCAATAGCGTTGGTAGAAACATCAAGTGCCTGGCCCGCATGCATAAACGCGGTGATGGACACTTGGCCAAAAGGAACCGTGGTTGGGGTTGTGGTCACGTCTGTTGCGGTCCCGCAGGCGGAGGTATTTCCTGAGGGAAGACCGGCAATACGGAAGGTAATTTGCGGCGCTACGGTAGCGGACACACGGACAGACTCGATGACTCCAACCTGCAGAGCGGTTTGATCAACCATGGTGTAGGTGTAGTCCATGTTCTGCACGATGATGTTGTAGGCGTCGTTTGTCCCAACAGCATGGCCGCTTTTTGGCGCAGGGTTGATGAGTGAGGTGACAGTAATAGGGTTGGAGGCGAAGCTCGCGCTTGCCTGGCCTGTTCCGGAGTAGCGGCACTCAAACACGTGATACTTTACCGAGTTTATCGTGACCGCCTGCGCCGTTGCTGTCCCTGTCACAAAGTCGTAATACGAGTTGTCGGTTGGACAGGTTACGGTTGGTGCAGATGCGCCAAAATCAAATCCGTCACCGTCTGGAATACCGTCATTCGAACTTCCTGAGTTTGTTGTTGCCTGAATGAGGACGCGGAACGAACCACTTGGAACGGCGGTTGCAGTAGAGAAGCGAACGGTATGACTGGCTGACTGTGTTGCGATGATTGCATTACCCGCGGTTTGATCACCAGAGGTTAGACCACTGGAGATACTAAATTTACTCTGATCATTATTTGGCATGGTGCCACTCAAGTTATAAATATTACTTCCGATCTTTACCGTTCCGGCAGATGGCGATGCGAGCTGGCTTGAGCTGGTTGAGGGGGCGGTTGTGGTGTTGATGAGAATGAGTGTTTCACCAACGGTATTCCCGGATCCCATCAATCCATAGAAGGAGAGGTGGGAGCTTGAAAGCGTGTCGGATACGGAAGTGAGGTTTGCCGAACGCGTTTGTTGAAGATGAGCGGGCACCACAAGAAACACGACAAAGCACGCAAGCAAAAAAAACTTCACCACCCATCGGTTTTTCATATGTTCATCGCTATTTAGGTCATTCTTTTGATATTCTGTCAACAACTTTCGCCTTCGTTTCGCGTTTTTCTCTCACAGACACAATAACATGTCGCGTAAAGTAGAGTGAAATAATAAACGCTACCAAAGAAAACGGAAACGCAAATACTTGAATAGTCACCTCTTCCGCTATTTGGTTTTCCGCAAACACGCGTGCCGTTACGGTGTATGATCCAAGAAGAAATAGAGGTTTGTATGTGAAAGGTGCGGGTATAGCACTTTTTGCGTCCTCCGGATCTGGAAGCGAGGTGTGGAGTTCGCGCACTCCGCCGGACAACACATTTTCCGGGAGAATGGGAAACAGTTTTATGATCTCTCCGGTCAGCGAAATGATCTTGATTTCACCGTGTGCTTTCGTGAATGTCGTTCCGTTGTTCTTGACGAAAAGTTTTGGAGAGATATCCGAGAACGTATCAAGGAACTTTGCCGACTTAAACTGGTGTATTGTGAGATTTCCTTTATCCTCACCGGATTTTGAAACCGAGACAAGGAGATGGACACCAAGATACGCTTGTGAAATAGAACCCGTTTCGTTGAGTTGTGTGAGGCCTGACGGTTTTGTCTGAAGAAGGAGTGTGACGTAATAATCTTTCTCTTTTTCTTTTTCAGGAATGGCGATGCGGAGCACGAGTTGGTCGGACTGCTTTGCTTTCAGAAGAAACGGCTTATCTAATGCTTTATCCAGATTTTGCAGTGTCGCAAAGGGAAACCGTGTGGAATTGAGCAAAAGAACAGGCTCACCAGTTTCCGGATGCGGCGCAAACGGGACTACCGTTGGAATGACCTCAAGATTAACAGACCCCTCATTGGTGATGTTAAACGCCTGCGTTACCGACTTCCCCGGTTGAATCACGATCTCGGAAAGCGGTGGTGAAATAGAAAGGGATGTTTTTTGTTGGTCTTGCGCAGACAAAGACTTTGGAAAAAGGAGTATAGATACGACTAGGGTAAAAAACATTATTTTTTTCATACGCTAGTATCCCGGTGTTGCAATGTATGTAATGTTGTTCTCGTAGTTTCCCGCCGTTTGATTTCCGGACACCGCGACTTTATACGTCACCGTCGCTTGTCGATTTTTTACAACTCCGGCGTTACTCATGATAGTTTGCGGGGGCTCGTTTTGCGAATAGTTCGCAAACTGCTTGAAGTATGTTGCGTCGACAAAGGCGGCAGGGATGTCTGATCCGGTCATGTTGTATCCAAATCCTGGTTTTGTTGCGTCGGTCCATACTCCGGCAGTGCCCTCTGTGCATGTCCCCGCGTTGCATGTCGTATCCGCGATTGTCGCCGAGGTTCCGATTTTTTTGAGCGGGTAGTTTTCATAAGTGGTTACGGTATATCCTCCGGCGCCTTTTGCGGAAACAGTGAGTGTTGTTGTGCCGGTGGCAAAGGTGTTTGGCGTGAGCAATCCAAAATTAATCATCGTATTTGAAATAGAAAATGAAAAATTACCGATGGTATAGATGTACTGGAACCCCGCTTTCACAATGTACCCCGTCGTTCCGTACTTTCCCGGTGCGTTTTGGCCGACAGTATCGGTCACCTTATACGAACTACTTGTTTTTGATCCGGATGTCATGTTGAGATTGTTGAACTGAATAATAAAACTGTTCGATGACATGTTTGCGGATGCCTTGGGGAGAAAGAAAACAAAAAAGATGAGACCGAGTACAATGCCGATCCCTCGACCAACCACCGTTCGATTACTCTGTTTCTTTGAGAACATCGTCGAGTTCCTCTATCGTTAGGGAAAGCTGTTTCTGAATGCCTCGTTTATTGTGGTCAGGATAGTTAGAAAGTTCAAGAATATGCTGAAGTTTTGGTTTCAGAAATGTTGAAAGAAACAGTGCGGCAGAGAATGTTTGATCTGCGAGTTTTTCCTCTACTTTTTTCTCTTGTTGTGCGGTTGTGTATTGCTTACGCGCAAACACCAAGAGGGGGAGAAGAATGGGGAAGGAAAGAAGTGTTGCGAGTTGATGTTGTGTCATTGGCACCGGTCCGAGTGCCCACAAGTACAGTGGAATGCAAAACTCAAAGAGAATAATGGTTGTGGTGTGGAGTGAGAGGACGCCGATAAAGAGGAGGAGATAGAGCAGTGGAAGGAATATTGAGGTGACGCCGCCTGTATACCCAATGAGCATAAACAATGCGGTAGTAAACACACCCACCTCAGCTGTAGTAGATGACGGAGCGATATGAAAGATATGTGTTTTTGCTACACGCTTCATCATGATGTACGCAAGGACGAGGCCTGCGGTAAGCTGAAGTGAATATGGCGCAAGTTCTGGAGTGCGAACCCAGATATAACTTATGAGGATAGCTCCAACAACGGCGAATGATTGGGCAGTGAACATAGTTTCATCATAACATGGAAAAACTCGACAATACTTTTCTCATGATGAACGACTACATCATTCGAAAAGATTGTCCTCGTTTTTTCTACATTTTTGTAATAGAGTTCTTGATTCTCACGTATCATTACGATACGGAAGACACACATAAATGATACGCGGGTGAATAGTAAGAAGACATAAAAACGAAGATAATCTTTTGAACAGATGAACAGAATAAAAATGTCGATCATCCTTTCGAACAATGTAGTCCTTCATTGTGAGAATAAGGAAAAAAACGAAAATAATCTTTTTTGTAGTGTAGTCGTTCACTGCAAAAAAATTATTGAGTTTTTTTATGCTACAATACCCCAAGTTATGGCGTATGATCATCAAACCGCAAGCAAAAAATGGTCCAAAATGTGGCAGGATCATGCGGTGTATGAACCCAATCTTTCAACCGCAAAAAAACCGTATTACAACCTCATGATGTTTCCATATCCCTCGGCTGAAGGTTTGCATGTTGGAAATATGTACGCTTTCTCAGGTGCGGATATTTATGGACGATATCAACGAATGTTGGGACATGATGTGTTTGAGCCGATCGGCCTTGATGGTTTTGGTATTCACTCGGAGAACTACGCCATCAAGATTGGAAAACACCCGGCGGAGCAAGCAAAGGTTTCGGAGAAAAATTTCTATCGCCAACTCAGTACTATTGGCAACGGTTTCGCGTGGAATGAGCGTTTGGAAACATATGATCCTGAGTATTACAAATGGACACAGTGGCTGTTCGTTCAAATGTTCAAACATGGTTTGGCGTATAAGGCAAGCTCGCAAGTGAACTGGTGTCCTTCATGCAAAACGGTTCTCGCTGATGAGCAAGTTGAGGATGGGAAATGTGAACGATGTAAATCAGAAGTTGAACGCAAGGAAGCAAAACAGTGGTTCTTCAAAATTACGGACTATGCAGATCGACTGTTAACGAATATTGAGGGCTTGAAGTGGCCAGAGAAGATTCGGATTGCACAGCGGCAGTGGATTGGGAAAAAGGCAGGAATAAACATTGTTTATCAAGTGGTTGGTAGCACAGCAACAATCATTTGTTTTACCACAAAACCTGTGAACTTTGGCGCAACATTTCTCGTTTTGGCACCGGAACATGAACTAGTTCGCAATATTATTGATGAAATCATTAAAGTTCCAAAGAAAAATCTTGAGCAAGTAAAAAAATATACGCAAGAGGCTTTGAACAAATCCGATCAACAAAGGAAAATTGAAGAAAAAAAGAAAACAGGAGTATTCACGGGTTTATATGTGTTAAATCATGTTACAAAGAAAGAAATTCCTGTTTGGATTTCTGATTTTGTACTAGGAACTGTGGGAACGGGCGCTGTTCAAGGTTGTCCTGGTCATGATGAGCGCGATTTTGAGTTTGCGAAGAAATTTGAGATTCCAATCCCGAGGGTAGTCATAGGAAAAGATGGATTTGATGGTGCGATAACTTCACTCAAACAGGTTGTTACCGATGGTGGAACGATGGTGAACTCAGAATTTTTGGACGGCATGGAATTCCACGATGCGATGGAAAAAACTATGGATTATTTTGAAGAACATGGATGGGGGAAACGTGTTATTTCCTACCACCTCCGCGACTGGCTTATCTCAAGACAACGATTTTGGGGACCGCCTATCCCCATGGTCGAGTGCAAGAAGTGCGGTTGGCAGGCGGTCCCAGAGGACCAACTTTCAGTAGAACTTCCGTTTATTCAAGACTACAAACCAACCGGCGATGGCAAGTCTCCTTTAGAGAAAGCACCAAAAACTTGGCTCTATACCGCGTGTCCAACCTGCGGGGCAAAAGCCAAGCGCGAGACTGACGTCTCTGATACTTTTCTCGACTCAAGCTGGTACTTTCTCCGCTACCCCTCACTTTTTGCCGCCTCTGCCGCAACCCAACCCTTTGATCCGGCAATCACGAAGAAATGGCTTCCTGTGACCACCTACATCGGTGGGGCAGAACACGCAGTCCTCCACCTACTATATTCAAGATTCGTCACAATGGCGCTGAAAGATTGGGGATACCTCGAGTTTGAAGAACCGTTTCCGTTCCTCTTTGGCCACGGTCTCATCATTAAAGATGGTTCCAAGATGAGCAAGTCCAAAGGAAATGTTGTCAATCCGGATGAATACATTGAAAAATTTGGAGTAGACACACTCAGAACATACCTCATGTTCTTGGGGCCATACAATCAAGGGGGCGATTTCCGAGATACCGGAATTGCCGGTATGGAGCGATGGATGCAGAAGGTTTGGCGGCTTTTCCATGAGAAACTCGTTACCGGTTCACAAAAAACGTCACCTAAACTTCAAACAAAACTCCATAAAACAATCAAAAAATGCACCACAGACATGGCTGACTTCAAGTACAACACCTGCATTGCCGCGATGATGGAGTGTACAAACCTTTGGCTGAGTGAGGGCGAGATGATGGGAAAGGATGACGCACTCAAGTTTCTCTGCCTTTTAGCTCCGTTTGCGCCATATATGACCGAAGAACTCTACCAAACGCTTTTTCAACCGAAAACAACACCATTTTCCTCGATTCACACCTTACACTGGCCCGCATATGAAGAATCGCTCACTCTTGATGATATGGTTGAGATTGCTATTCAAATAAATGGCAAGTTCCGCGGAAAAATGGCTGTACAGTCAAGTGATGCAAAGGACAAAGCACTTCTTGAACACAACGCGCAAAAAGAGGAAAAAATTGCCCGGATTCTCTCTACAATGTCGATCAAGAACATCATCGTCGTTCCAGGCAAACTGGTGAACATTGTCTGTGCATAACGCCCTCAAGAAAACGAGTTACCTTTTTGTAAGCTAATTGTAAGAATCGAGTTGTATGCTCTGCGTATGCTCGGCTTTTCCGATGGTCACCACACAATCGTTGCTCGAATTTTCCCGTTCATTTCTACATTCATTGGGATATTTTCTTTTGGCATTGGACTCTACCTGTATTTTGCAGGTCCACGTCAGGATCCACCACAACTACATTGTATTTCCCAGGTAGAGGAAGCTACCGTGTCCGTACGACCAAAACAAATTGCGACGTATATCTCTGGAGCTGTCCAAAAGCCAGGAGTCTATATGTTTGACGAAGGATCTCTCATTCAGGATGGGGTAGAGAGGGCGGGTGGATTCTCCAAAATGGCAGATCCGTACTATCTTGCACGGTCCTTCAATCTTTCTGAGCGTCTCACGCATGAGCTTCACGTTTACGTACCAGCAAAAGACGAGGCACAGATACTTGCGCAGATATGCAGAGCGCGCAAGGTACCTGTAAATACCGCGACACTCATGGAACTCCAGCAAGTATTAGAGGTGGGTGAGACGAGAGCAAAAACAGTCATCGAACACAGGCCTTATCTTTCTTTTGACGATTTTGCTAAACGATCGGAATTGCCGAAATCAGTACTAGAAACATCGAAATCACGCATTACATTTTCCACTGAGGAAGAATTGTGAAAACATTTTTTGTGGTAAAAATCAACCAATATGATTCGATTTTATATTCTTACGCTATCTTTAATACTATTAATAATATTGCGATATTTGCATGAATATGGAATAGAACAACGAGAGAACAAGACGTCGTTTTCTGAAAAAACACTCCTTATCTATAGTGCACCACAATATATTCGGTATTCTTACGTCTTCGATACGGGTCATATTCGGTATATCCTACCAGAGGAAAACCAGATAGAGATGGGAGATCTAGTATTTATTCGTGCAGAACCTGGCACTATATATAGTCGTGTGCCAGATCGATTGTCATATAAAAAAAGATTGATAGTAAGCTCTCATCATTTTATTCTAAGAGGTAGAGATTCGGGTAAATATTCAATTCAAAAAATAGTGTGGAATATCGGAAAAACTCGAGAGAAACTGATCAATTATTTCGTATATTCTTTGCCTTTTATCCATGCCCGCGTATTTCTCGGGGTGCTGTTGGGCTATTCTCTAGATACAAGTTTTACCACACATGAGAATCTCATTCAATCGGGCTTGATTCATATCATGACCGTTTCTGGATACAATCTGCTCCTTTTTGACTATATTTTTCAGTTCTTTTTCTCGAGGTGGAGGCATACAACGGCATATTTTCTCCTTTTTCTTTTTGGTGAGTCATGTTTCATCCTGCTTTTGGGCATCTCACCTCTGGTTATTCGCTCATATCTTCTCGTTATTTTTCGGTTGACTGCACGGTTTCTTGGCAAAGAAAACATGACATTGTGGTTCTTTTTCCAGGCGACAATGATCGTTTTACTCTGTCAACCTCTCCTGATACACGACATGTCGTTCCAACTTTCTACATGTGCGCTTTTTGGTATTTACGGCATCCCACCTCTTTTTCCTCGAGTAATTCGATGGAAATACGCGTGGTTTTTACCTTTTCTCTATGGGATAAGTATTTTTATGGAGTCTGGCTCAATTTTCCTCTGGTATTTCCATAAAATTAACGTCATCGGCATTATTGCAAACGCGTTTCTCCTCTGGATGCTGCCTCCAATGACTTTAACTGGAATAGCATCATTTCTTGTTTCATATATCTCACCAGAAATAGCTCGACTTATCAATGTAATCTTGTGGTATATACTCGACATATTTATGCGGGGAATTGAGATATTTGCTCGAATCCCGTATACTGAGTGGAGTTTTGCATCTTATGCAGAAATAATCGCGATGATCTGGTTTGTCCTCTTTCATATCGTTCTGATCTCTATAATCATCGCAAAAAAATATCGATTTTTCTCTCGAGTACTCTTGATTAGCATATAGCGCAGGTGAGTGCTATGTTTGAATGAAGATAAAAAGAGTTGAAATATGAACAAAAAATATCTTTTTATATGGGTAACATTCGTGCTATTGGCCTGGTTTGCCGTTGAAACAGTGATTTCACCAACTCTTCATGTCATTGCGTGTGATGTTGGACAAGGAGATGCCTATCTTTTGCGATACAAGATGTACGAGGTGCTCATTGACGGAGGATCATCAGAGAAAGTCCTCGAGTGCTTATCGAGAAACATGCCATTCTTTGACAGAACACTCGAGGTCATTGTCGCAACACATCCCGATAAAGACCATATTGGCGGGCTTATTCATGTGATGAACACATACAAAATAGATCAAATCATAACAAATGGACAGAACAGCGAGACACAAACGTATAAAACGCTTGCTGAGACGTATTCGAAGCAAAAAATCCCAGTTTTTCATCCAAAAAAAGATGAGGTTTTTCTCGGGGGACCACTTACATGGACCACAATATGGACATATGAGAAAAACGAAGAAAAGTATGATGTACAGGATAAAAATTCAAGTAAGAGATCAGCAAAAAAAGAGAGTACAAACGCCAACTCGCTGACATTACGGCTGGAATTTGGGGGTTTTAGCGCCTTGTTTACTGGAGACCTTGAGATTCCGCAGGAAAAAGAGCTCATTTCCTCTGGAAAACTGCTTCCTGTGACGGTACTAAAAATCGGCCATCATGGATCAAACAACTCAACATCCGAAGATTTCCTCGAGAAGTTACGTCCGCATATCGCACTTCTTGGAGTCGGAAAAAGAAACGGGTACGGCCACCCCTCAAGGAGAGTACTTCAATTACTCGAGAAATATCACATCCAAACCTTTCGTACAGATATCGATGGTGAAATCGAACTGGAGACGGATGGCAAGACGGTATGGAAAACCTGGCGTGTGATATGATAATCGCATGAAATCCGCACGAGACCAACTTACCGCAATACTCCACGAGGCTCTTGCAAAACAAGAATGCGATCTTGTTTCGTTTACTCTTGAACATCCAACCCAGCACGCACATGGTGATTTTGCGACAAACGCAGCGATGATCGCGGCACAGCAAAAAAATCAAAATCCTCATGAATTGGCGACAAAAATTGTTCATTCAATTTTAGAAAAAAAACATGAATTACTTGATAAAGTTGAAATAGCTGGTCCTGGTTTTATCAATTTTTTCCTATCAAAAAAGTATTTTGTAGACAGAGTATCCACAATACGAAAAGAAGGCGAATCGTATGGGAAATCACACATAGGGAAGGGGAGAACCGCGATTGTCGAGTTCTCGTCACCAAACATCGCAAAACCCTTTACGATCGGTCATTTGCGGTCGACCATTATTGGAGACGCGATCGCACGACTTCTCTCGTTTTCCGGCTATTCTGTTTTGCGTGACAACCATCTTGGCGACTGGGGGACGCAGTTTGGCAAGCAGATTGTCGCGCTCAAACTTTGGGGTGACGAAGATGCGTTGGCAAAGAGTGAGAATCCGGTAAAGTACCTTGTTGATCTCTACGTAAAGTTTCACGCGGAAGCAGAGAAGGATCCAACGCTTGAAGATCAGGCTCGCGCCTGGTTTGTCCGACTAGAGCAGGGCGATCCCGAGGCAAAACGAATTTGGAAGATGTGCGTAGATTGGTCGATGGCGCAGTTTGCAAAGCTCTATGAACTGCTTCATGTGTCATTCGACATGATGTTGGGCGAAAGTTTCTTCGAGGACAAAATGGGCGAGGTTTTGCAGGAACTTCAGAATAAGGGGTTGGCGAAGGAGAGTGAGGGGGCACTCCTCGTGTTTTTCGAGAACGAGAAGTATCCGCCGTTTATGGTGCGAAAGAAGGATGGCGCAACGTTATACTCCACGCGCGATCTCGCAACTGATCGGTACAGAGTGCAGACTTGGGGGAAAGATGTCTTGATCGTGAACGAGGTAGGAGCAGAACAAACCTTGTATTTCCGTCAATTGTTCGAGGTGGAGGAGAAATTGGGATATGTGAAGAAGTCGCAACGGGTGCATGTAGGCCACGGTATGCTTCGATTCAAAGATGGGAAAATGAGCACGCGAAAAGGGAACACGATATGGCTGGAGGACGTGCTTCAGGAGGCAATCCAGCGTGCGTCATCGTTTAATCCAAAGGTTGCCAAGGAAGTCGGCATTGGGGCGCTGAAGTATAACGACCTCAAGCGTGAGTCGTCCAAAGATGTCGTGTTTGTATGGGATGATGTGTTGAACCTGAAAGGAAATTCCGGACCGTATATTCAATACACGTATGCACGCGCAACTTCCGTCTTGAAGAAAGCAAAGGAAAAAGAACTGAGTATCTCCGAGAAATACGACCGTTTACAGGATCTTGAGATCACGCAAGTAGAACACCTGTTGGAGCAGTTTCCTGAAGTTGTTGAACGCGCCGCAACAGAGTATGCACCACATCATGTCTGTACGTATCTTTTTGACCTTGCTCAGGCGTTTAATGCGTACTATGCAGATCATCCCATTCTCAGTGGAGGAGATCTTGCCGGATACAGACTTCTTCTCACTTCAGCGGTTGCACAGGTATTGAAAAATGGATTAACACTTCTTGGAATGCAGGCTCCCGAGGTTATGTAGAGATTCATCGATATTTTTCTTCTCGTAGTGAAGGACTACACTACTCGAATAAAATTATCGATGAATCTTTTTTATTATCAAAAACCCTATTAAAATCGCAGACAAGAGTTGTCCATGTTGGAGCATAAAGAGGTAATGATCCAGAGATAAAATGATCGATAATGGAATAAAAAAAACTGAAATATATGAAAAATTCAGTGAGTAATATCTGTTTCCAAAATATATAAAAAGGATCAAAAAAAGAATCCCTAAAATTCCCGTTTCTGCAAGCCAAAGAAGTAGTACATTGTGGACCGGTTGAAGAAAACGTGTGGTTGCAGAAACCATTCCGAACTCCTCGACACGAGTCGTGAACTGGTTCAGTCCAATTCCAGTGAGCGGACTTTGGAGAAAAGCGCGTGTTGCGATTGTTTGAAGTTGCGTTCTTCGCAAAACCGAGGTGTTTTGATCATCGTATATTTTTATTTGCTGCATATATCTAATGCCGAACAACACAATAGGCATAAGGACAAGAATACTCACCCCTAAGACCACAAGTAGGCTCATTTTCTTATGCGATTGTTGTTTTGTGTGAGATGTGAAGACCAACGTGATGACACCGAAAATCAACCCAAAAAGAGCCGAGAGTGATTGTGTAATGAACAACACAAGAGCAAGTGTTGTCCCCAAGAAGAAAATCAATATTTTTTTATGTTTTATTTTTTCTCGATTGATCAATGAAAAAATGAGTAATGTAGAAAGAGATGTGAATCCGGCGAGGACGTTGGGATGTGGTGTGGTTCCGTACGCAAGTATACGAACTTCTCCAACGCTTTTACTTTTCGCGATCATCGGTGACTGTTCAAGGAGTGGCTCTCCAAGAAAACGATATCCAAGGAAAGATCGCTGTTCAACATACTGGTATGTTCCAACCGCCACCTGCACCCCGATCGCAAGGCACAATCCAATGACAATGCCTTTTCGAAACCACTGGTGTGAGGCATGTCCGACACACCATAAGCTAAACCAAAGCATCTCTCCGAGTTTGGCGAGAAACCACACGGTGGAAAGCATGGAATACTGTGCCTCCACGTTGTTGGTCAAAAATAGTAGATGAACACCTGCAAAGGCCACAAATAAAAACATGAGTTTTTTTGCGGAACTTGAAATTTTTGGAATCCAGAGAGCCAGCAGGATCATAATTGGAATATCGGACAGATAAAATTTGGGGAGGAGATAATCAACCAATGTTCCGTTGACAAACGCACCGTCATACACGTATTTCAGAAAAAGATTCGTTGGAATAAGAAACGCGATGAACGCGATGCCGCAGGTTGGAAGCAGGGACATCACTCGTTTCAAAAACTTCATATTCTCGTATGCTACAATCCATTCCATAATGAAACAAGATTACTCCAAGCACGTGTTATCCAACGGCCTTACGGTGTTGTTGATTCCAATGAAGGGGGTTCGATCCGCAACGGTGCTTGCGTATGTGAACACGGGCTCGCGATACGAGCCAGCAACATGGGGAGGAATCTCGCATTTTTTGGAGCACATGGTGTTTAAGGGGACTGCGAAATATCCAACACCCAAGATTCTCGCAGAAGCGGTTGATGCTGTTGGTGCGGAGTTTAACGCCTTTACCTCAAAAGAATACACGGGATATTACGTCAAGTCCGCGAGCGCGCACATTGGACTTGCGCTAGACGTAGTGTCTGACATGCTACTCACTCCTGCGCTACTTGAGGATGATCTCCAGAGAGAAAAAGGCGTGATCATTGAAGAAATGAACATGTACGCGGACACGCCGGCGCGGCACATTGGCGATGTGTTTGAGCAGCTCATGTATGCGGGGAGCGATTTGGGTCGGGACATTATTGGGACAAAAGAAACGGTCAATGGTTTGAACAGAACTCATTTTGTCGAGTACATGAAGCAGTGGTATGGATTGGGGAACATGGTAGTAACAATCGCGGGCGACGCTGAAGCGCTGTCCTCAAAACATGTGTTGGCCGAAATTGAACGCGTATTCAGTAAAACAAGCGACACCTCGGACCGCGAAAATGGCGGAAAACGGCAGTTTGGTGATGTGTTGTCGAATGGTCCTCGTGTGCGTGTGGAGTATAAAAAAACAGAGCAGGCGCATTTTGTGATGGCGGTTCCGGGGTTGATGCGTAAGAGTCCGGAAAAATATGCCTTGGGAGTATTGTCTGTGGTGCTTGGTGGAAATATGAGCTCGCGATTATTCACCGAGGTTCGAGAAAAGCGGGGGTTGTGTTACTACGTGCGATCAGACTTGGATTACTACCATGATGCTGGCAACTTTGGCGCGTCCGCTGGAGTTGATCCTGCGCGTGTTGATGAGGCGGTGAAGGTGGTGAAAGACGAGGTGTTTGGGTTATTAGATACACGTGGTTCGCGTGCCTTAACAGAGAAAGAGATTCGGCGCGCAAAGGACTATGTGATTGGGAAAACAGTGCTGGATTTTGAGGACAGCGAAAGTTTGGCGAATTACTACGGGAGCAAGCAGCTTCTTGAGGGGAAAGTGACAACACAACAGGAGGTCTTGGATAAAGTGGAGGCGGTTACGTTAGAAGATGTTCATGCGATTGCACAAAAATTGTTGGATGAGAAGAAATTGTACTTTGCGATGATCGGGCCGTTTAAGGATCAAGAGAGATTTGAGAAGATTATTTTAGGTTAAGCGTTTTTTGTTGAGTTTGTGTTTGCGTTTATACGCCGTGATTTTGTCTGTAATGTAGTTACAAATCAAGAGGGAACCGAGAACAATTGTGACAACAGTATAGACTTGTATAAGAAAATTATCTTGAAGTTCTAAAAGATATCTTTGGAAAAATGAGATAAACATACTTATTCCTTTCCATTTTTAGAGACGTAATATCCAAATATCGCTGCCATAAAAGTACATATTATTCCCATAACAACAAAAACAGTTCCGCCTCTCGTGTAGTTCAGTATCCCTCCAACCACGAAAGAAGTAAAGGTGATTTTACTGAGGTCATAGAGATAATTTGCGAGAAGGTGTTTTGTACGCATGTTGGCAGAATATCATGCGAATCTTACAACAACCTTACAAAATGTGAACTGCAAAAAACAGCCCAATGAAGTCTCTGGTACAATAGCGATGTATTGATCGAAAAAAGAGAGAAAAGGAGTACACCATGCAAAGATCAGTTGTGTTAGTAAAACCAGATGGCCTGCAACGAGGATTAATCGGAGAGATTGTTACTCGTTTTGAGCGTAAAGGACTCAAACTTGTCGCTTTGAAGATGACCAAGTTGAGCCACGAGGTTTTGGATGAGTGGTACGCACATCACAAAGAGAAACCGTTTTTTACGGGGTTAAAAGCATTTATGATGCAGACACCGATTGTTGCTATGGTGTGGGAAGGACTTGATGCCGCCGACACTATCCGTAAGCTTGTTGGTGTGACGAAGGGTAGAGCGGCTGAGGCGGGTTCGATTCGCGGCGACTTTGCGATGAGTCAGTCGAATAACTTGATCCACGCGTCTGACTCAGTAGAGAATGCTGAGAAAGAGTTGAAGTTGCTTTTTGGCAAGGACGAGATATTTAGTTACGAGAGTGGTGTTGATTGTCTTGTGTATTCCAACGAGGAGCGTGGCCAGAAATAACTTGAGATAGAGATGGGGATAGCGCCCCACCAAAGCGGGGTGTAGCGCAGTTGGTAGCGCGCATCGTTCGGGACGATGAGGCCCCCGGTTCGAGTCCGGGCACCCCGACAAGATTTGAGGAAAAAACATAAAGTACAAAAGATATGTCAAGTAAAAACCCCTGGGATGTGCGCTCTACACGTATTATCCACAACACCCCGTGGATACAATTGATCGAGGATACTTGCGTATCACATGGGAAGAACATTGTGTATACCTACACTCGTAGAATCGATGAGGGCCCACTTATTATTCCAGAAAATGAGAATAAATCGCTTTGGTTGGTTCAACTATACCGTCACCCGATACGACGAGTTGTGTGGCAGTTTCCCGTTGAAGGGAAGTATATAGGAGAATCTTGGAGGGACGCAGCGGAACGTGGACTAAAAGAAGAGTTAGGACTTGTTGCAAAGGAATATATCGACTTGGGCGAATTTTTCCCCGATCCTGGTGGCCTTGATCAAAAATATAGGCCGTATATTGCTCGAGGACTATCGGAAGTGACGGGTGTTCATACAAGCGAAAACGGCGAAGTGGAAGATATTCAGAAAGGGAAATTTTCTCGAAAAGAAATAGAAAATCTCATCGTCAAAGGTGAGATTTGTGATAATTGGACATTGTCTGCATTGTTCTTGTACGACAGATATATTCAGTCCCAAGCGTGAGTAATATGGCGGTATAATACGCGAAGGTCCCCGTAGTTCAACGGACAGAACGGAGGTTTCCTAAACCTTAAATCCAGGTTCGATTCCCGGCGGGGACACAAAAAGATTGATAAATCAATTCTTTCTTGCTAAAGCAACTAACCAACGGACAGCTTTTCGTTTCGTTCCATGCTGATCATCCACCTCTCCATGTTCTTTCAAATCAATGATAGAAAAACCTTTTTGCTGTAATATTGCAGTCAATTCCTTGCTGGTAACGTAGAGATACTGTCTTGGTTCTCGTGTGAGTTCATCCACAACGATTGCTGTACGTAATTGATCAATTTTTGCTTGTGTTGCGATGTGTAGTATCCCACCCGGACGTAATACACGTTTTTGTTCATCAATAGCTGCTCTGAAATCACCGAGACTGTTTAAGTGGTGCAATGAGGCATGTGTCCAAACACCATCAAAGGAATTATTCGGAAACGGTGTGGCGAGCATATTGCAATTCACCTGCAAGTTTCCAGGATTTCCATCTTTGGCAATTTCAAGTGATTCATATGCTAAGTCTAATCCAGTTACATGATAACCGCGATCAGTAAACTGTTTTTCATCTCTCCCTCCATTTGCTCCCACATCCAGTATGTTTGAACCAGTGGAGAGGTGTTCTGCAAATGCATTGATTTGATCTTCTGATACCGCCCCAGAAATTGCTTCGGCATACTGTTTAGCATGTTGCTTGTACCATTGAATAGTTTCATCAAATCTTCCCGCTGAACGTCGACGCATTAAATGAGGATGTGCCAAAGCTTCTCGAAATATAAATGATAACAACGTCATAGAACCAGGACCTTTATTTGTTACTGCGATGAATTGAAAGTCTGGAGTAATGAGGATTAAAGGATCATATCCGCGTGCGTGTGCTGGATCGACATAAATGCCGTTTTGACTCTCTGCTACCAGACGCAACAATCCGGGCAATGCATCACATATGTCATGACCGGGAGATGGTCTATGGGGGTGATTTATAGTCCCATCTCTACCTTCTTCAAGAAAACGTTGAGGGTATGGGCCGAATGGTTCACTACCATGAACTCTCTTTATTTCTGAAATACTTTGGAGATATGTTAATTCAACCCATTCCATGGGTGTTAATCCACCACGCCCTATGATGGTATTTCCTTGTTGATCACTTTCTGGGATACGAATAGATCGAGGAAAACTTCTTTTCCAAGCAAGATGGCTCAATCTTCTTTGATTCCAATACATATGACGTGTCAAAGGTCTAACAATAGACTTGTCGTATGTATGTTGAGCAATGTTACGAAAGATATCAAAAGTAATCATAACCCAATATTCTACACCATTAGATTTCGGCACTTGAATAGAGTGTGTGATCCAAATCTATTTTTATCTAAAAAATCTAAAAACAATTGTTCTATGTTCTAAATCACCAAGTATTTGATTCCAAATCTCAACCAGCGGGGATATATCTAGGTTTGTTTTTCAATATCTTTATCAGGACTGGAAGAAAACTCAAAAGTGGGATTAATACTTTTACACATCCCGAACCCTTTCAATATATGCCTGCGCATACTCATCAAATCCATGTGCGTGAAGCCAAAGAGCGCCCGCTCCCGCAGTGTATTGTATTGCTCGGCGCAAATTTTTCTTCTCGATAAAAGTGAGTTTTCTCACAGATTCATATCCTTGTATCACAGCAAGAATAAGTTCGGGATCTAGTCGCGCTGTGTTCGCATTCACACAAACACCAATCATTGCTCTTGCGAGGTCAACGATGTACAGGTTTTCTTCAGATTCTTCAAAATCCATGAGCGCGACAATAGTAGGATCGGTTTGACTTTTTGCAAGCACATTCGACTCAAATACATCACCGTGAATAATTCCGTTTTCTATGCTCATGTCGAATATACCTATGTTTTCCTGAACAAGGTGTGTTGCGGCTTTCGCCAAGAGAGAAGAATCAGTACGACGAACATATTCTTTCGCCGTTTGTGCATTGAGCCAACCTCGATGTGAAACAGGGAGTTTTTTTACTGATGTATGGAATATTGCCAAGATTTTTCCGATATTTTCACAAAATTCTCGTGTGATTTTTTCAATATGAACGCCTTCGATATTTTTCGAAATCACAACAGTGATACCATCGGCATCATAGGTATATTCTCCCGAGTGAGAGCGGAGATATTCAACAGTCTTTATCCCTGCATGCGCGAGTTGTTCCTGAATTGCAATGTCGTTTACGAGAAGTTCTTTTTTTTGTACAACTAAAAATTTTACAACAAATTTATCCCCAACTTTATTTGTGACAAGCCAATTGATATTGGCGATTCCTCCAGTAAGAGCAAGAAAATCTTTTGGCGTTCCAATAGAGAAAAACTCGAACACCTTGCATATGATATTTTTTTGTTCATCAGGTGTTGGAGGATGTTCGACGGTATGTCTCATGCAGGGAACTTTTATTCAATAATCATACATTTCCGGATGAAGGAGTCTGCTAACTTGGTCACCAACACCCGATTTGTCTATTTCAACCCACATCTGAAAATGTTCCCTCCCCCGAGGACTTTCAGCGTCATCGTGTCCCCTTGATAGTTCAATGAAGACTATCAACAAGTAGGTTGATGATTTCAGCATCCTTTTCCTTTTGAATGAGCTTAGATCGTTCCAGATTAGCTTCCTCAATGATTGCATTAAGCTCTCTGAGGGATTTGCCTTCAAGTTGTCCTGTCATAATAATTTTTCCTCTCTATTTCACTATTTCAACGAAATCGCATACAAATTCGTTGGATTGTCTGAGGCCTGATTGATACGCGTCAAGATGATCAACTTTGATCCGTTTGGCCAGGGGTACACGAATTGCTCGCTCAAAGATCCAGAATACAATACTGTCTCGTTCATCCCATCGTACTCTTTCACAAAAGCGATATCATCTCGAATGCCAAGAAGATGTTTAGAATCGGGAAGCCACTGAAGACCGTGTGTGTATACACCAGAATAATATTTGTGGAAATTTTCGATGGTTTCGGCGTACATATTTGCTTGAAGTTTTTTAAATTCGAGAGGGGATGTCACGAGCGTTTTCACCTTTGATGTGTAGAGGTCTACGGCGAGAGATATTTTCCCCCGTGGATAAGAAAATTGAGTGGGTGTTTTTACTGTCGATTTTTTCTTTGTGTTTTTTTGAACTGGAGTAGGGAGTAATACGATATTTTCGGTCCCAATACGGAAGTTTCGATCCTCTTTGTGGTCATACACGTAGATGCCCCCAGGAACAAGTGTTCGTTCCTGTGGTTGCGTACTTGCTGCGGGAACTTCTGGAACGATTGCATCTGGCAAGAAAGCACTTTGTGTTGCGGTATACAACACACGCTCATCATCAGGCGAGAAATAGACATTCTGCGCGCTCTCTGTTGCAATGCGCTGAATCTCTTCCGGGAATTTTGCGAGGCGTGCGCGTTCACGTTTGTACAAATCCTCTTCCCATTCACTGAATGTTTGTGGAAGTTTATAACTCACATCGGGGAGTTCGTTGAGGGGATTCATTTTTGTCGGATCGACGATAACGTTTTTCCCGTCGTATGAAACGAGAATTTGTGATGCGTCTGGAGACCAAAGGAGCTTTGCTTTTGAAAGATCAAACCCCCTTACTTCCTGTGAAATCTGCCGTGTTCCTTTTTGTAAAGAGAAGACGTTGTCGCTAAGCTCAACAACATAGAGTCCATTCTTCACTTGCGAAGATGCCGATGCGGTGTAGTACACAATTTTTTGGCCGTCTGGAGATGGAGTAACATTGGACGCTCCAGTGTAGGTGATAGGGGTGAGACTTGGGGCTGTTGGGAAGAGGAATGCGTTTGTTTGCGTGACGAGCTCTTTTGTAATAGTCAGTTGTTTTTTCCAAGGTGTATAGCCGTCTTTTTTAATCTCAACGGTGTAGCTTCCAGGCTCAAGATTCAGCGTCGTGTCTGTGGCAGTTGCAAGTTTTCCGTTTAAATACATCTGCGCACCGTTTGGAAACGAGTTTGCGGACAGGAGACCAGTAGAAGTAATATTCCCATTTTTTGTGGGGCGATACCCCTTTGCGAATTGTATGGCAACATAGGTGCCAACAAGGATAATTGACGCAGAACAGATGGTGATAAAAAGTCTGTTCGTGAAGATGCGGGAAAACATGAGCGTATTTTACCAGAATTTCGCGTTTTTCGGGGGAGCAGTTATGGCGAAGATATTCGTTACGCACACAGCTCACCAGATGGTATGATGGAGGGATGATTGCTTTTTCCCGTCGCATTGGTGTTGATCTAGGGACGGTAAACTCACTTGTATGGGTCCAGGGGAGAGGTGTGGTGGTCAACGAGCCGTCTGTGGTTGCGGTGGCATTGCGGGATAAGCGTGTGGTTGCGGTGGGAACCGTGGCAAAGAACATGTTGGGCAGAACACCCGGAACCATTGTGGCATCCAAGCCTCTGAGGAGTGGAGTGATTGCAGACTATCCAGTAACCGAGGCAATGTTGCGGTATTTTCTTCAAAAAGTGATGGGTCGTGGTTTTCTTTTCAAACCAGAAGTTATGGTCTCCGTCCCGGCGGGGAGTACGCAGGTGGAGCGGCGTGCAGTGCTGGATGCAACACTATCAGCAGGTGCGCGAGTCGCATATTTAGTTGATGAGCCGCTGGCCGCGATGATTGGCGCAGGAATTCCGATTGGCGAAGCAAGTGGCAACATGATCTTGAACATTGGCGGTGGCGCCGCCGAGGCCGCTGTTGTTTCCCTTGGCGGAGTGGTCGCAAGTAAAGGCATTCGCGTTGGCGGAAACACCTTTGACGAGGCGATCCAGAAGTATGTGCGCAAAAAATATGGCGTCATGATCGGCGACTCCACGGCGGAGATGGTGAAGGTGACGGTGGGGTCGGCGCTGCCTACGGAACCATCATCGAAAGAGAAAACAATTCAGGTAAAAGGACGTGATACTGTTCAAGGTTTACCTCGGGAAATACAATTGACGAGCCAAGATGCTTGGGAGGCGATGCAACGGCCGCTTGCACTCATTCTCGAGATGGTAAAAAAAGTGTTGGAGGAAGTTCCACCGGAGTTGGCGAGTGATATTATCGATAAAGGGTTAATGATGACTGGGGGATCGGTTTTGCTGTCTCACCTCGATACATTTTTATCGAAGGAGATCGGCATTCCTGTTTCTCTTGCTGAAGATCCATTACAGTGTGTCATAAAGGGAATTGGTGTGATGCTTGATGATCTAGAAACATATAGACACGCATTACGCGAACGATGAAAAAGGAAGTTTATGATGGAACGTAGAGATTTCATGATTCGAACAACCAAGGTTTTAGGCGTTCCTTTTTTTGCCGACTCTTTGGCTACATGTGAATCACTGTTTTCTCGATGGCTCGAAGCAACCGATCCAGCGTGGAAACACCGCGCTCGACTTGTTTTTACACCAAATCCGGAGCAACTCATGTTGGCACATCGCAATGTATCTTTTTTCAATCTTTTGCAGATGTCTGATTGTAATCTTCCGGATGGTATTGGCGTTGTGTGGGCGAGTCGATTCCTCCATCCAACCGTACAACGCATAAAAGAGAGAATTTCTGGTCGTGAGATGTTTTTTTTCCTTATGGCACGAGCAGAGCAACAGAAATACCGTGTGTTGTTGATTGGTGGAAAAAAAGGAGTTGCGGATTTGGCGATGAACCGATTACAAAAACAATATCCTCACGCAGTTTTTTCAAGTGACGGAGGAGCTTTTGATATTACACACGAGTCACGAGAAGAGCATGATCGTGTTCTCTCACATATCTCCACATTTCGCCCAGACGTTGTCTGCATAGCATACGGTGCGCCACATCAGGAACAATGGCTTTTGAACAATCGTGCCTTTTTGGACCGAGGTGGCGTACGGGTGGCGATGGTGGTTGGTGGAACGCTTGACGGAGTTGCCGGTGTTGTGCGACAACCCTCGCGCCTCATTGCTTCTCTGGGATTTGAATGGTTATGGAGACTTATACAACAGCCGTGGCGTTGGAAGAGGCAGCTGGCACTTTTGCAATTTGTTCACCTTATAAGCAAAGAAAAAAAGAAATAGTTTTTACGAACGGAACAACATGTCGTCTCGTTATGTTACTACTCAGTCATACCAAGCATCCACAACACAGCCTGTTTTTTGTATCTTCTATCACCTCTGGAATTGATACGAATTGCCGGAAGTTTTCCACGTTTTCCCCAGCGCTTAATTGTGAGTGGAGAAACGCGGAGAAGCCCACTAACCTCGCTGATGGTAAGGAGATCTGGAAGGTTCTGAAGATCGACCTTGGGTGCTGTTTTTACGCTCCGTTTTGCCTTTTCGGCAACTGCCACTGTTATTTGATTCGCCGATTTTTCTGTTGGAAGAGTGACATCGGTTGGTGGTTGGGGTGGTGTAAGCGTTGTCATGTTGTATTTCTAAATACTCTGATATATTTAGTACTCCTTTCATGGGATCGTACAAGATATTACTAGTAATTGATTATAATTCAACATAACAGAGTGGATGAAAGTATGTCAATGACCCAATTCCAAAAAGAGTGAATTCAATACCAAAAAGCCCCGGTTTCCCGGGGCTTCTATGACAATTAAATGTTGAATTACTTCAACTCAACTGTTGCGCCAGCTGCTTCGAGTTTTTTCTTTGCCTCTTCAGCAACTTCTTTCTTCACATTCTCGAGAAGAGCCTTTGGGGCGGACTCAACAAACGCCTTTGCTTCTGCCAAACCAAGCTCTGGCTTGATTTCACGAACAGCCTTGATGACGCCGATCTTGTTTGCGCCGGCAGTTGCGATAACAACCGTGAACTCAGTTTTCTCTTCTGCTGGAGCAGCCGCTGCTGCACCTGGCATAGCACCCATCATGACTGGGGCGGCGGCTGAGACGCCGAATTTCTCTTCCAAAGCCTTCACAAGCTCGGATACTTCAAGCAGTGAGAGTTTCTCGACTGCATCGACTAATGTTTGAACGTTGGCTGATGCCATAGGTTCCTCCTTATTATTTTTCTTGTATTTACTGAGCTTTCTTTTTTTCGATCGCTTTTACCGCATACACCAAATTTCTTGCCGTCGCACTTAACGTGTTCACTAAACCATATGCCGGACCTTGAAGTCGGCTAATCAACATACTCATGAGCTCCATCTTGCCTGGAAGTTTTGCAAGTTCCTTAATCTCGGCCAAGGTGAGCATGGTTTTTCCCATAAAACCGACTTTAATTTCCGGTTTTTCGGCGTTTTTTACAAATTCAACGAGTTTTTTTATGCCGCCAACCTCGTCATCGTACGAGAACACAACGCCAGTTTGGCCATGGAGTTGAGAGGTGAGTTCTGGCTTGTTCAATACTCTGCTCAGCAATGTATTTTTTGCAACGACGAGCTCACCACCAGCTGACCTGAGTTCTGCTCGGAGCTTTGTTTGCTGTGCGAGGGTAAGACCTGCATAGTTGGTTAAGATGGTCGATTTTGCTCGCTTTGCTTTTTCCTCGAGTGTTTGGAGTTGTGATACATTTTTTGCACTTGGCATAAGACTCCTTTATTTGTTGATCTATAACGCATTAAAAAAACAAAAACCTCGCCAAAGCGAGGTGATAGAGAAGCATCATGTGATGCTGGTATATTCCTCGGCGTGTCTTATGCTTTTTCGTTCTCGAAAAAGGCGCGCGCTGTCTTTGGACTTGAACAGTATAAGTATAGCACGAAAAATGGAGAAGTCTAGCTTTGCGAGTTACACAAACTACTTTGATTGTTCGATGGTTTCAGTTCCTAAGAAGGCCATTATTACCTGTTTACGAAATTCTTGATTTACTCCACTAGCCACAAGCAAAGTCCGCAACCCCTTGTTATCATAGAGATCTCGAACAACTTGTTCACGAGCCTCTGGAGCTGTGTGGACATATGTTTCTACAGTAGCAAATATTCGACCCCGATCTTCTATGGGCCATTTGGCAAGTTCTGCCAGAATAAGCCTTTGCACTCCATCAGGAATTTTCGCTTCCATTAATTTATTTTCTAATACTTCTAACCCCTGTCTCTTTTTTTCATCTGCCATATTTGCTCCTCTTTTTATTTATATTAGATGATACATCAAACTTTTTTGATATCAATAGAGAGATAGTGGGAGCAGATTTTTCAATATGTGAGGAGCGAGCTTTATTCCACCCTCACCTTGATTCCAGGCCCCATGGTTGCAGAAATAGTGCACTTCACCAGTTTGCCGGCAGGGTAAGCCTTCATAAGAGCCTTAAGATTGGCAACAAGTTCAGATTCAGGCTGTTTCAACTTTCCAATAACAAGATGCACAAGTGGGGCCTTTTTCTCTGCCTTCACCGTTACTGCGCCGTTCTCTAATTCTTTTTTGCGCTTCTCTGGATCTGGAGAAAGCGTTCCGTTCTTTGGGTTTGGCATGAGTCCTTTTGGACCAAGAATACGGGCGAGTTTCGATAATTTCGGCATCATAGAAGGATGTGCAACCAAGGTGGTAAAGGTGATCACGCCTTTTTCAACTTGTGCGAGAAGCCCGTCCGTTGCAATAGCCACAGAAACGGTTCGACCTGTTGCATAGGGGAAGGCGATGTCGACATCAACCCCTTCACCACGGAGTACGAGGTTGGCCTCAAGTGAACCGGCAAACTTTGCATAATGTGTTTTTTTTGCGAGCGCAACAGCTTCATCTGCGCCATACTGGCGGGTTCGATCGATAAATGATCGGGCGGTCACGTATTTTTTACCGCGAATTTTAATAATTTTTGCTTTTTCCTCTTTTTGTTCTCCGGTCTGAGGATTAACCGGGACTCCCTGTGTCTCAACAATCGCAACTTCCTCGACTTTTTTCGTCTTTTTTTTTGCGTTTTTTGCGACTTTTTCGATTTTGGCCACTTTTGCTGTTTTTTCTTTCACTTCTTTTGGTTCTGTTGATGTTACTTTCTTTGCCATAAGACTCCTTGATATGCGAATTAGCCAGCGACTTGTACGCCCATACTTCGAGCGGTTCCTTTGATGGTGTTCATTGCAGACTCCACACTTGTGGTATTCATATCCGGAAGTTTCATTTCTGCAATCTTTCTTACTTGTGCCTGTGTCAATGTTCCCACCACTTCCTTACTTGGTGTTTTTGCACCGCTTTGCAACTTGAGCTCTTGCTTAATCAATGCTGATACGGGGGGGAGTTTTAAGATAAAAGTAAAAGAGCGATCCTCGAAAACCGTAATTTCCGCCGGAATCACTTGGCCACGTTTGTCTTTCGTTTTCTCGTTGTATTGCTTACAAAATTCCATGATATTAATACCTTGCTGGCCGAGGATAGGACCAACGGGAGGTGCGGGATTTGCTGCGCCTGCTTGGAGGTTTAATTTGAGAACTGTTTTAATTTTTTTTGCCATAGTACCTCTATAGAGTTGAATAGACGATTAAATTTTGACGACCTGTAAGAAGTCGAGCTCGACCGGTGTTTCTCGACCAAAGATAGAAACGAGCACCGTAACCTTACCCTTTTCCTCGTCAATAGAATCAATAGAACCGAGGAAGTCCACGAATGGTCCTTCCACAATTTTGACTGCTTGACCAGGAGTGAAGTTCGCTTTGTATGTTGGCGCACCCTGTGCCATGTACTTCTGAATTGTTTTGACCTCTTCTAATGGAAGGGGAGTTGGTTTATTGCCAACACCAACAAATCCAGTCACACCCTGTGTGGTGCGAACCGCGAGCCAAGACTCATCGGTCAAGATCATTTTCACAAGCATGTAGCCAGGGAAGATTTTTTCCTTGACGGTCTGTTTCTTACCGCGTTTAATCTGAATTTTTTCTTGAGTAGGGATGAGCATCTCGAGGATAAATTTCTCGAGGCCCATATTAAGCGTGCGTTGTTTCAGCGTTTCCGCGACCTTATTTTCATGCCCGGAATAGGTGTGCACAACGTACCACTTGGCACGCTTGTCTTCCGACAAGGTGATGATCGCGTGGTTCGGTGTCGAGGTGGTGACGGTCTGGACCTCTGGTACTTCCGGAACCTGTTGCACTTGCGCGTCTTCAGTCATAGATTCCTTTGTTTCGTCTATCGTTTAATAATGTAGTCAAAGAGGCTGGTGAATACTGCATCCAACCCCCCGACGTACAGTCCTACCGCAACGCTGACACCTAAGACGATCAGAGTCATGTTCAGCGTTTCTTTTCTGCTCGGCCAAGTGACCTTGGCCAGTTCTTCACGGACTTGATGAATGAACGTTATCGGATTCACACCCGAGATTGTAACAGATCAAGAACGAGAATTGTAGCAGGCAAAAAGTGGAAAGGGAAGGGGGGAGAAAGGAGAGAGATCCGACCTAGGTCCGACCTCTCTCCTTCTGTCGTTTGACACCCAACCGCCTCCGTATTACCATATCCACTACATACAACAATCTGGGGGTGACAAGCCCCCTCGTGGTTGAAAGGGGTTTGCTATGGCATCTGCTCGAGTCAAAAAGGCAATTATCACAGACGCTGGATTTGCAAGCCGGTATCTTCCCATCACAAAAACTGTTCCAAAAGCAATGCTTCCGCTCGGCAATCGTCCGATCATACAGTTTGTTGTTGAGGAATGTCAGCAGGCTGGCATTGAGGAGATTGTGATCGTGGCAACGCCGGAGGGGAAACCGATTTATGAAGATTATTTTAATAACAATGTGAACCGTATTCGTAAACAACTTGTGGCGCAAGGCAAGGAAGAGCGATACGAGTCGGTTCAGCAGGTTTTGAACTTTCCAAAAATAACCGTGATCGTACAAGATCCCAGTTTGCCGTATGGCAATGGTTCGCCGGTAACCTCGGCGCAAAAATACGTGGAAGCCGAGGAGGCGTTTCTCGTCCTCTATAGTGATGATGTGGTGTTCGGTCAAGTTGGTGATGCCAAGGTGATGGTGGATATGTATGAGGCGAACCCCAGCGTTGCGGGAATCATTATGGCACAGGAAGTGTCTGAGGAAGTTGTGGATAAATACGGCATCATTAGTTTTAAACAAGGGACAACAAATCAACTCGATAACATTATCGAGAAACCGGAAAAGGGTAAACAGCCGTCATTGTTGGCGTCATATGGTCGGTATCTCTTAAAGCCGAGCGTGTTTGAGTATTTGAATCCACAAAATGTTGGGAAAGACGGTGAGCTTTGGACGGTGGATGCCATTACACAGATCGCTAAGACACAGCAGGTGTTAGTCGAGCATACGCAGGGCGAATGGATGACAACGGGCGATCCTGAGAATTACTTTATGGCTCATCTTAAATTTGTCATGGAACACGAGAAATACGGAAAAAAGATAGCGGAATGGGTCACTGAGTTCTCGGTTCCTCAAATATAAATGAGCAAAAATCCTGTGTGGCGCGAGACCTCTCGATTCTCACTGGAGTCTCTCAAGGGTGTATAGAACAACTCTCGTCTCTTTTCCATTGACATGAATTTGTGCGTTTGTCATAGTGAAGGTGCCCTGAAACGGCAAAGCAAACTGAGGAGCTTTTTCCTCTACAAGTTTTAACTTGTACGGTTCGGGTTGTCCGTTTATTCCGAGGAATAAGCAGCGCCCCTACCACCCTGGATTTCCGGGGAACCACCCTCAACTCGCTTTCCGTTTTGGGGCTTTTCTTATGAGTCCGTGGTTCTATAAAGCCTAAATCCCCCTGTGAGAGCGCAAGCTGTTTACAGGGGTTTATTTTTGTCATGGTAGAATACCAGATATGCCTCGACGTGTTGATATCTCTCCATACATCAATGAGATGCAAGATATACAAGCAAGAAACAGCGACGCTGATTGCATAGCATTTACGCTAAAAATTATAGAGATTGCAAAGAATGATAAAGATCTTTTTATTCTCCTTCATCACGCTCTACCGAAACACGTAACGAGAAATAGTCGATTAGCGATATTTTTGACATGGGGATTTCACGCGAGTAATTTTTCTAACGAAATCCAAAACCTCGATCAAAAACTTAGCAAGTATGCAAAAAGATGGTGCTATTGGGGGGGGCGGTCAGGCTACAGTAGAAGAGGTTCGAGACTTTCTTGTTCAAGCCCAACAAATTCTCTCTGGAGAGTAATGGAGCCTGGAGTGAGAATCGGACTCACGGTCTAACCCTTACCAAGGGTTTGTTTTACCACTAAACTACCCAGGCACGTCATCTTCGCATACTTCATTTTACTTGGCAGAGACGACAAATTCTACCAAATCTTTTTCTAGAATGATACAATGCAGAACATTGCCAGGTTACTCAAGCGGTCAACGAGGACAGACTGTAAATCTGTTGGCTTCGGTCTCCGTAGGTTCGAATCCTACACCTGGCACAACAAAGTAAATAAAGAGGATATATGGGTGTAGAAAATACAATAGAATTAAAAGAAGAACTTGTAAAACAAGTTGTAGCAGATTTGAAAAAAGAAAACCCCAAAGTTGATTGGGGTGAGGGTGAGTTTGCGTATGTCGTTTTTGAAAGTCTGGTAATTCATTTTAATCTGAGACTTATTGAACTAGAAACGGGGTTGATACCAGATATGTCAGATCCTACCGTAGTAGATCTTTCGCGGCAACTCAAAAGCTTTAAAACACTTTTAGAAATCTAAACGATTTTTCTCATTCAATATAACATTACTGTACAATTACACCTGGCACAAATGACGCTGTGTACATGATTCCACAATAGATTGAATGAACTCATGATATCGCATACCGGACGCATTCGCAGAAATGGTCGTTGCTTCATTTGTGGCGTTTTGAATAGAAGGATTTGCATTTGCTTCCAAAAAATACCACATCTTCGACTCTATATTGTACCGAATATCGAATCGTGCATAGTCTTTCATGTTCAAGGCCAAAAACGCGCGCTTTGCTTCGCTTTGGATAATGCGCGTAATAGAGTCGTCAACACTTGGAGCGGGTGAGATGAACGTATAGTTATTTCGCGGCGAACTTTCTATCCATTTTGCTTCGTAATCAAAAATAAACTGGTCGTCGGTATGTCCATCAGTAAACTGAAGTTCTGCGAGCGGCAACGCGACAGCCTCATCACCATTTCCAACAACGGTGCAGTGAAGTTCTCTACCCAAAATAAACTCTTCAACAAGCGCACCGTGTTTATATGTTTCGCACACGCGCTGAATTTGTTCATACAATGATTCTTCGTTTAGCGCAATCGAACCTTGCGTGATTCCGATACTACAATCTTCGTTTGTCGGTTTTACAATGAGTGGGAAGTGGAGGTCGGGATCGATTTTTTCTTTTCCTGTGACAAAAAATTGCCACTTAGGCGTTGAAATTCCTATATTCTCAAAAACTTTCTTTGATGCAATTTTATTCGTGGTTAACTTCATTACTTGCGGACCGGGACCTGTAAAAACCTTGCCGTATTTTTCTAGTTGCTTAATAACCTTCATTTGGATGTCTGCGCCCTCACAGACATTAAAAAAAGCATCTGTTTTCTTATGCTTCAAATAGTAGAGATTCTTTTCAGAAACGGCGTATGTCTGTGTTTCATAGCCACACAGACGAAGTGAGTCGGCAATTGTTTCCGCAGTTTGTTCAATTCCCTCATCGGTCACAGCAATTTCTTCAGCTTGTGTTTTGTCCTCGGGATTGTAAATAACGGTGATTTGTAACGAATGTGAAGTGTTCATGGGCAAGTATTATGTGAAGAAAAATATCCTCAAATGCATTGATCTATTCATTTTCTTTTTTTCTTTCTCTATACTAATAGAATAGGAAATAAAAAAAATGTCAATATGTATATATAAAAAAGAAAAATTTTGATCTGGAAAATGGAAATATTTTATATGTTGAATATTGCGATCGTTTATAGCAAAACAACGCACAATTATGCAAAAACATCGTTTTCAATAACGGATGACACCACAAAAGATTCAGCGATTGAAATTTTCAATGCATTGAAAAAGAAAAAAACACGGCCATTTTTCGTTCCCGTTGACGCGCAGCATATCGAAAAAATTATTCGAAACATTCAAGCAGATTGCATTTTTAATCTCATCGAGTGGACGGGAAAGGATTTGCCGTATGCATTGTTTGCATGTTTACTCATTGAACAATCTGGCATCCCATTTACAGGAGCGACAACGCACAATTTTCATTTGATTTCCGACAAAGTATTAATGAAGCGAGCATTTGATCGCGCAAAGATCCCAACACCGCGATGGCAAACATTTATACGTGGCAACGAACCAATTCGAAAAGATTTTAAATATCCTATTATCATAAAACCAAGTTTGCAGCATTGCAGTATTGGTTTATCACGGGACATGGTTGTTGATTCTGCTCGCGCATTGCAGAAACAAGTTCGTGAACAAATGCGACGGTTTGATGAGCCGGTTTTTGCCGAAGAATTTATTGAGGGTCGCGAGTTTCAGGTAGCAGTGATAGAAAAGGATGGAAAACCCGTTGTGTTACCTCCCGTAGAAATACTGTTTAAATATAGGGGCAAAGATTCATATTTGACCTTTGAGAGCCGGTGGGATGAGAAGCATCCTGACTATCAAATGTCGGACATTGGTTTACCAAAGAACATGTCGAAACAATTAAGAAAAGGAATAGAGGATGTGTGTACAAAAATTTTTGCAGAACTCGATTATCGTGACTATATGCGTGCTGATATACGTGTGCGGAGGGATAGGGTCTTTGTATTGGAGGCAAACTGTAACCCTGGGTTAGGGGATGACGATGAGTCGGCAATCCCTATTGCACATCACGCGGTGGGAATGTCGTTTGAGGACTATATCTGGGGAATTGTTCAATCCTGTCTGAGAAGATTTGGGAAAACGAAGAGATAAATCCATCTTTGATCCCGCGGTTTCCTCTGATACAATACGAATCTGGTGTGCTATAATTTCGCCATCTTAGCTCAGTGGTAGAGCAGCTGTTTTGTAAACAGCAGGTCCAGGGTCCGAATCCCTGAGATGGCTCAGTATTTCAGTAACAATGGAAGGAATGTATGGCAAAAGGTAAAAAAGGTCCACGACAAGCATTTGGTTTGAAATGCTCAGTGTGCGGTATGTTTAACTATATTACACAGCGGAATAAAATTAACACGCCAGAAAAACTCAAGTTGCGCAAATACTGCAAAACATGCAGGAAGCCAACAGAACACAAAGAATCAAGTAAATTGAAGTAGTTTCTCTCTTTTTTCGGGTGTCTTTTCTATTTCCACTCTTTGGCGACAGTGAGTATTTTCTTTGCTCCATTGAGAAATAAAGGCGGAAGATCCAATGCATTTTGTTGTGCTTTTGCAAACCAACTTTCATGATGTTGGGTCAGCGGAGAGGCTAAAAGTTCTATCTGTTCTTTGATGTGCTGCACTTGTGCGCGCCGTCCAATCCCGCGTTGCTCAAACACCTCTTGAATATTCCGCTCCCACTCACCCCAAGGAGCAAGAAAGAGAAGGAAGCATCCGGCCGCCGCAGCATCGTACGCCATATCACCAGAAGGTTTAGAAATGAATCCATCTGCCCAAGCGAATCCGTAGGTGATGAGTTGTTCATTTAATCCAACAATGTGTTTTCCGTGGATAAGACGGAACGGGGCCGAGTCATCCTCTAGAGGAGAAATTGCAACGCGTTCATCACGTGCGACATCTTGAATCATAGTAGTGAAGTCGTGGTTTGTTCCTCCGTAGCAAAGTACTTGAATGTGCGCGGGGCGTTTTCTTAGTAAATCAAAAAGCAAAGAGAGCATCTCACGAATTTCCTCTTTGTTGGTGCCGAGTCCTCCGGTTGTAATACACAAGCGAAGAGGCCGTTTTTTGAGCGAAAACGCATTTTTCTTTTGGCGAGCCGCAACAACGCGCGGATCTATGGGAGGTCCGGTGACAATGATTCGATTCGGATCAACATCTTTTCCAAATATCGCGGCTTTTTCAAGAAAATCTTGTTTTGTTTTCTCGTCCATGACGCAGTACCTCATATTTTTGAGATGAGAAAGGGTGAGGTATTGGTCGCGGACATGAGGATCAGTGACGACCTGCACAACGCGTTTTCCAATTCCACCCAAGATATTTCCGGCCTCGTAATGCATGGAAATAATCGGTTTCTCCACATGTTCAAAAAGATGGAGAAGCGGAGGAGTGATGGCGGTGGTGATGGGAAGGCGATTACGCGCAAAGGTATCGATTTGGTCCTTCACCCATTTGAGAAATGCGTTGCGCGCGAGTTTTCTACCAATATACTCGGTTGACTGGATTTTTGACCAATCTTCTGATCGAACGTAATTTGTGGGGTCAACAAGCCACGCAGTTTTGGCATCACATGGGGCGGTGATTTTTTCTGACAGTGGACATTCTTGATCTGCACCGGAAGACATCCATGTATGAACGGCAACAGCAAATGCCATGGAAAAATGTGCGCGGGAAAATACAATGTCGCGCATAAACGGGTCATGATCCATCCCGTGAAATTGCTTAAGATCTTCACGGAAGGTAGATGAAACAGTCACGATGGGAAAACGTGTTTTTTCCAACAACGTTTTGTCGCTTTGGAGAAGAGTGGTGAGTTGGGAGTCAAGGAGGTGGTTGGGCATATCACCACTGTAGCAGATTACAGTTGTCTCTGGTATACGAAAAGGATGCGAAAGAATGGTGAATTGGCTTTTATCCCAAGAAACGATACAATACTAGAGAAATTTTAGTGAAAATGGGGGTGTAGTTTAGTGGTAGAACAGCGGTCTCCAAAACCGCGAACATAGGTCCGATTCCTTTCACCCCCGCAACATATCCGTAAAATTGATCTATTTATTATTCTTTTACTTTCTCTTTCTTTTTATCTGATTCTTCTTCTCTGTTTTTCTTCTCACCCCTTTTTTCCTCGTTGTTTTTTTCTTCACGATGTTTATTTGCCTCGCGTTTAATTTCTTCAACACGCTTTATTTCCTCAATAATCTTGTGCTGCGTCTCCACTATTTGCGCGGCAACCTCAGCTTGACGTATCACGGGCGCCTTTGTGGGACTTGGAGTGAAAACCGGTGAGTTTTGAGTTTTTGGTTGTGATGTTGGAGTGGTGATGAGCAAGGGGACCGGTGTTTTCTTTAGAGTTTCTTGTGGTTGCGTCTGTATTGTTGTAGGTGTCGATTTTTGCTCTTTTGTGGGAATTTGTACTGCAACAGGTTGTGGTTGTTCGGTGCCTACGGTGGCAGGTTGCTGGATGACGGCTGGCGTTGGTGTTTGTTGGGTTACTTGCTGTACTGGTTGTGATTGCGGTGTGGGTTGGATTGTCTCGAGTGTTTGCGGAGTTTGCACGGTTTGTGCTCCAGGAGCCGTTGGCGTTGAAAGTGCGATAGTCTGTTTTCTTTCTTCGAGTTTTGCGCTCACCTTCGTGAGTGTTTGAATGTATGAATCTGCCAACTGTGATTGATCCTGAGCATTTTTCACTTGGCTGATCGTCAGTGTGGTTGCAACAAGTTGTTGATCAAAATTCGTGAGCGCTTCTGTTGCAAAAGTTGTATCTAAAGTCTGCGATGCTTCGTCAAAACGACGTTCCGTATATTTCACCTGAAGAGAACTTTGGAGTGCGGACGATGGTACAACAGCGAGTAAGGATCTTTCTAACCCGAGTTTCACTGCATAAAGTGGTTCTCCCGGAACGCTGTTCCACGAGGCCAAAACCAAGCCACTGGGAATAAGAAGAAAAGAGAGAACAGACCACGTGATAATATCGAATACTTTTTTCACTCTAGATATGAGTGTAGTCGGGAGGGTATTCTCTGTCAAACGTATGTTTTATAAAAGAGGAAAGATCAACATACGCCGCGGCAAAAATGATGCATATACTTCCCAAAAATAATTGCGGTGTTACATTCTCTTGAAAGAGCACAACGCCAAGCACGGCGGCAAACACGACCTCGAGTAACCCAAGGATTCCACCAACGCTTGGTTCGAGGTACTTAAATCCAAGAATGGCAAATGAGTTTGCGATGACCAAAGCACCAGTATACCCGAACTGCGCAAACCACGGGGCGGTAAAAGTGAGTAATGGCACCTGTTCTTTGAATAGTATACTCAATATCCCATTACTGAGAAGCATGACAATGAAAAGAGAAGTAAGAATTTGTGTTTCTGAGTATCGCGATGAGAGTTTTTTTGAAAAAACAACGCCAGACGCCCCCATGAACCCCGCCGCCATCGTGCTAATTGCAGGGAGGATTTGAGAAGGAGACAGAGAGAATTTGTAGAGAATACCGAGTCCAACAACAGATAGCCCAAGTGATATGTATTTTTCTGATGTAAATTTTTCATGAAAAAATAACGCACCAATGATAAACGTCCCAATGGTCAACATAAGATAGAACAAGAGTGTTGCAGTCCCAACTGACAGATGTTCAAAACCGTAGAAGTATGGTGCTTGATTCAAACCTCCAGAAAGCGAGATAATAAGAAACCAGGGAATGTCTTGTTTTCGTATAGTTTGAAAACTTTTTCGCATTATTCCAATCGGAACGAGAATAATGAGCAATAAAAGTGCGCGTGTCCACGCTTGGCTGAACTCTCCAAAATAACCCATCATGATTTTTGACCACACTCCATATGTTGAAAAAAATATTGCGGAGGCAATAACGCATAACGAACTGCGAGCAACAAGGTTTTTTTGATTCATATGTGTTGCATCATACGCAGCAATACAGTAAGATACAACGTGATGTCCGATCAAACAGACATATTATTATCTCAGGTAATGAACTACGGGTTGTCCTCTCATGAGGGCAGAGCATACCTCTTTCTTTTACATAAAGGATTTTCAACGGCGCTGCGCATGAGTAGAGAGTTGCATATGGGGAGAACAAAGGTATACAGAATTCTCGATATTTTGAAAAAGAAGGAATTTGTGGAGTTTCGTGTGGATGACCGTGGCATGCAGTTTGGTGCGGTCCAACCAACTCGTTTTCAGCGAATTATTGCTGAAAAAGAAGGGGAGTTGCATGAACTGAAAGCATCATTTCCGGATCTCCTCACCCAACTCCAAACACTTTCTCATCAAGAGCGTGAGAGATCAAAGGTGCTCTACTATGAAGGTATAGAAGGATTGAAGCAGGTAAGTTATAACATCACTCGAGCAAAAGGGGAACTTCGTGTCTTTGAAATGGAACATCTTTCCGATTTTCTCCCTATGAATTTTTCTGAACACATCCGGAACGAACTTGTAGAACATGGTATCCACACAAAGGATTTGACAAATAAAACATCTTTCCCTGGATTTACGGATGTGAAGGAAATGATTGAACACTATTCTGAATATCGATACATTGACCCAAAAAAATTGAAGATCATGTTTGAGGTTCTTATCTATAACGATGTTTACGCAACGTACACGTACAAAAACGATCAGATTTTTTGTGTTGAAATCTACAACGACCAACTTGCAGCAATGCAGAAACAACTTTTTGATTTTATCTGGACACAGGCATTGCCGATGCATTATACAGATGCTCGGGGTGCGGCGGTCCTATCTTTCTCGCCACAATCGCCATAAACATGGGGAACTCCGCGCAGCTTCTGTTTTCCATTTTGGCTGCGGTTCCAACACTTACCTTGTCTGATCCGAGTTCCTCAATGATCTCGATCACAAAACCGGCTTTTCGCAAAAGTTCAGCATATGCGGAAATGGGGAGGTGATACGACCAGGTAACCGCGGATCGTTGACCTTTGCTGGGGGTTGCAGCAATGGGGATGCTCAGTGGAGAAAGATATCGGTCTACTCGGCGGTATTGTGTTTTGTTTCGCTCATCAATACCCCAACTTGACTGACGCGGAATGCGAAAACACGGATGATTGATGATGAGCAAGAGTTTGCCGTTTTGGCGGAGATGATCGGTGGCTTGAGTGAGGGCAAGGTGAGGATGTTCGATATTTTGGAGTGCTAAAAGTACTACTGCGTGTGTAAAGTCGCGTTTTTGTATAGGAAGTGGTTGGGTGATATCTCCAGTAATGAATCGATGTCCTGGTTCCGCATGCTCCTGCGCGAATTTTACAAGCGATGGAGCAACATCTACGCCAACATACTCGATATCTTTTGGAATGTGACGCTCCAAAACACCTTGACCGCACGCCAAGTCTAAGAGCGAGTCGTGTGGGTGAAGATCGAGTAATCGCAGGGTTGTTGGAATAACGACGTGCTGGTGGAAATAGTGTCCACTTTCTCCGACCGCCTTGTTGTACCACGAGCTTACCGGTTGCCAAGAAGTTTTGTGTTGAAGCGGAGGCCGGTTCATATGAGTAACTTTAATAATCCCTCAACGATGGGTGAGACAAGATAGCTGACAGGTGATTGACTATTCCCGAACGGGAAGATGAGGAAAAGAAGAATAATCATGCCGTATTTATGAAGCATATCATCCCACTCCATTGCGATTTCTTTGGGCAAAAAGCCAATCAGGATTTTTCCGCCGTCAAGCGGGTGAATGGGGATGAGATTAAATATAGCGAGGACGAGGCTGATGTGGATGGTAAAGACAAGAAGAGCAGCGAGGATCCCCGGGAGGGGGAGTAGGTGGAGTGCGAACGAGAGAAGAACGGCGATGATGATGTTGCTTGCGGGGCCGGCGAGTGCGATGAGGGCAGAGTCGCGGCGTGGATGTTGGAGATTATATGGATCAAACTCCACTGGTTTTCCCCAGCCAAAGCCGATAAAAAGAAGGAGAACTGTGCCGAGGGGATCGAGGTGGCGGCGGGGATCGAGGCTCAGGCGGCCTTGAGCGCGGGGGGTTGGGTCGCCGAGGCGGTCCGCCATCCATGCGTGAGCATACTCATGGATAGTGAGGGCGGCAATGAGCGACACTGCCTCAAGGGCAAAAAGGAAGGGGTTGGAGAAGAGGAGGCCGAGCATGAGGGTATTGTAGCATTGCGTGTAGTTTTTGAGTGTAGATTTCCCGCTTGCCTGGTTTTGACCGCTGTGATACCATACATCCCTATGTCACACTGTGCAGTTTGCTTCAAAGGACCAGATATCGGACACCTTGTGTCACACGCGAAGAATCGCGTGCGTCATTTGCGTAAACCGAATCTTCATAACGCCCATATTCTTATTGATGGTGCGAAACGCAAAGTGAAGTTGTGTACAACGTGCATAAGAACGGTGAAGGCAGAGACGAAGTAACCAAAAGACTTGTAGCGAAATAAGCATGCTTCTGGATACAATCATAGGCAGTACCCGTATCAAGGAGTCCTGCCTATGTACCAGTATCTTCTCAAACATCCAGAATGTTTTCCAGCTGTGCTGGGGATTTCCAAAGAGCAGTTTGACCGTGTGGTTGCCACAGTCCATCCCATCTTGTTTTGTGTGTTTAAAACACGAGCGATCCATCCAGGAAGATGGCGTACTGCTGGAGGTGGACGGAAACGTGTCTTTGGAACAGATGCATCCTTGGTCTTGCTTATTCTCTTGTACTATAAGGTGTATCCCACGTTTCGGCTTGCCCAAGTGCTCTTTGGATTGGACAAGATGAATGTCTGGCGATGGGTGGAGTTTATGAAGCCCATCCTTCAGCAGGCCCTCCACCACGCGCTTGTGCTCCCCATACGCAAGGTCACCCATATGGGACAGCTCTTGACCGTGTGTCCCGACTTGCAAGAGTTTCTTGTCGATGCGACCGAACGACGGATTCAGCGTCCCGAAAACACAGACATCCAACAGTTCTACTATTCTGGGAAGAAAAAGATGCATACGGTCAAGAACCAGATTCTCGTCAACCCCAGAACCATGAAGATCCTTGCCGTGTCCAAGACTGTGGAGGGGAAACGGCATGACAAGAAACTTGCCGAAGATGATGGCATGCTCCTCCGTGCCCCACCCGGAGCTTTCGGCATGAGTGACAATGGCTACCAAGGAGGAGAGCGGATTAATTCCACTATTGCCTTGGTTTATCCCACGCGCAAACCAAAAGGGAAAGCGTTGACGTCCAGACAAAAGAAGACCAACAGAACCATTGCACAGATCCGTGTCCGAGTGGAACATGTGTTTGCCTCGTTGAAACACTTCAATATCCATGCGCACACCTACAGAAACACCATTGCTTCTGCACATACACCATTCGTGACCCTTGCTGCACTCTACAACTTTACGAGATGATGTGGTCTATGGGTAAGAGGAATGACGAATCTTATTTCGCTACAAGTCTAAAGAAAAACTGCGAAATCTTTCTATTGATTAGAATCACCTTTGAAAAGGTCTGTTAAAACTTTACCATCTATAGGGTCTGAAGAAACGGATCCGTCAGCCACGGATGTAGAACTCCCGCCTTTTTTAGAGGAAGACATTGGTTTTTCGTGAGGAATAATATTTTTTATCGTCTCGAACAATGCCTTGCCTTTTTCACTGAGACGATTAAGAAGTTCCTCTTCCGTTATAAATCCACTCCGTTCTGCCAATATAAGCGCTTCTTCTTTATTTTCCTTAGATTGACGAGCACTAGCATTGTTTAACGCCTCGAACAAAACTTTCCTTGAAACTTTTTTAGGGTCGAGTCCAACAGCCTTTAAATCTTCAAAAGCTTTATCTATTATAGGATCTTGACGGAGAATATGTTCTACAACGTTACCAGAAACTCTTTTCCCAGTCTTTATTTTTTTTTTCTTAACTCTTCATCCCTCTTTTCTTGTTTCTTTCTTTTTTCTTCAGCAACCCTTTCTCTTTCAACGGCTTCAGCATTTAATCGCGCAGATGTCTCTGCCTGTCTCTTAAGTTGTTGTTGAGTTATTTCTTGAAATTCTTTTTGACGACGAGCCCGTCTGTCCAGACTATTTTTTGCAATCGCTCCGGCAACACCAACTATCGCAGCTCCCCCTATAATACCAGCGGTAATATAATCTGGAATCGATACTTCATTTGTTTTTGCAGTAACGACAATAGGATCCACATGTGAAGGCTGTGTCGCAACGGTATCTAATTTAGCGGGAGTGGGAGCAACTGTTTTATCAACAGTTTGCGCATTGCTCGTATTTCCTTGCGCAACACACTCTTTGGGGACAGTAATAAATGTGTTTTCAATAATCTCAAGAGTAAATCCATCACCCCATCCCCAAAATTTTTCAGCCCCAGGATTTTGTGTAATCAAACGAGGGTTTGCGTCTGCTATTTGTTTTGAACAATTTGACTTTACTAATCCTTGCGCAACAAGCCGATCATATATTGGTCCAAAATTAAACCCTTTTCCAGAGAAAGAAGATTGAAATTCTTTGAATGTTTTTGTAGAAGCAAAACGAACTGCACACACTTCATTTCCACTAGCCTTGGAACAAGTAAGAACAAATGTTTGAGGAACTTGTTGTAATAATTCCTGACGAGGAATGCCGTCATTTCTATGGAAACGATTGTTAGCCTGCCTCTCAGCATACATGGACTCGAGAGATTGTTGTTTTGGCATCTTAAGTGACTATTATATACCCTATAACATTAAAATCAACCAATCGCATTGCCTCATCAGAAATGTAACGGAACACGATTCGTTGCCTCATAGGAAAATGTACTCCAAAAACATAAGGGGTACATATGTTAACTATGAGAGAAAAAGCATCACTCACAACAACCATACGCATGCGATATCATCGCGCATCTAAGACAGAGAAAACGATCATACTTGATGAGTTTGTTGAAAGTTGTGGATACAACAGAAGTTACGCACGACGTGTATTGGGTCAAATACACCCCACGTGTGATGGAAGGAAAAAGAAAAGAACGCAAGTGCGTACACATCAGTATGATTACGCAGTCTTTCTTCCTTTACGGACATGTTGGTTGGCAGCAGGATGGATTTGTGGGAAGAGGCTCCACCCTTTTCTCCCCGAGCTCATTCCCATCCTTGAAAAGAACAAAGAACTCAAACTCACTGCCCCCATACGAAGAAAGCTACTCACCATGAGCCGCTCCACGATTGATCGTATGCTTGCTGCAACAAAGAAGCGCTATGCGTTGAAAGGAAGATCAACGACGAAGCCAGGAACCTTGTTAAAAAATCAGATTCAGATCAGAACTTTTGCGGATTGGGAAGACAAGAAACCAGGATTCTTTGAGATTGATGGAGTCGCATTTTGTGGTGAAAATCCTCAAGGACACTATGTATATGGACTCAACTTTACAGACGTCTGTCTCCAGTGGATTGGGCTTGAAGCAGTGATGGGAAAAGGACAGTTTGGAATCCATGAAGCAGTACAAAGAATCCAAACACGACTCCCTTTCCCCATCCTTGGAATTGATTCAGACAATGGGAGTGAGTTCATCAACGATATTATGCTGAGGTTTTGTGAAAACAATCATATTACATTTACCAGAATCAGAGCAGGAAGAAAGAATGAAAACTGCTACGTGGAGCAAAAAAACTACACCGTCCTACGCAACTTTGTTGGATATGGCAGATATGAAACAGAGGAACAACTTAAGATCATTCAAGAGCTTTTAAAGTGTGTGGAGGTGTATGTGAACTTCTTTCAACCCTCACAGAAACTGCTGAAGAAAGTACGTGTAGGATCAAAAGTGATGAAGACCTATGATCAAGCACGAACCCCATACCAAAGACTTCGAGAGTCTGATATGCTCAAGCCAAATCAACAGCAGACACTTCGTCATGTTTATGAAGGATTAAATCCTATGGATCTTCAAAGAAATATCCATGCACTTCAAACAAAACTTATGCATACGCATCGTTACAAAAATGATGAGGCAACGAATATGGAGTTCCGTTACATTATTACGTGAGGCAATACGTCAATTATAGCCTATCAAAACCCATGTATTTTTCCGCCGTTTTTCCCTCGAGTTGAACGAGATTGGGAGTGCATCGTTTTCCATCAAAGGTACTTGACAACACCTTTAGCCGCTTGCCATTCGGTAGGGTAGCCCACACACCAGGCCACGGGGCCAACCCGCGGCACATCTGGTATATCCCAACCGGGATTTGGGGAAGGCCGTACTCGGCTAAAATCTTGATCGGCGAGGAATCGAATGATAATCCTTGTCTCGCGGCTACCAAGGCCTCATATGGCACACATCCGTCTTCCTTTGTGAACTTTCGTGTCATGGGAGTTGGCGAGGATATGGGTTGGGGAATAGGCTTCAACGCTCCCCCAACATATTCGAGCAAAACCTCGAGAAGCAGCTGTGCTCCAACGCTAAAACATCGATCCAAAAGCGTTGGTGTCGTATCATCCTCAAGAATTTCAACCTTCCGTTGTGCGACGACGGCGCCCATATCAAACTTTTCATTCATCTGGATAATACTGATGCCGGTTTCGCGGTCGCCAAACAAGAGCGTAAACGGTACCGGAGTCGCGCCGCGCCACCTCGGCAACAAGGAGGGGTGGAGGTTAAGTGCACCATGCTGGCAATACGAGAGAAGCCAAGGTGGAATGAGGAAACCAAAATCAGCGACAATGAAAACATCGGCCTTCGGCACCTCGGCCAAGTTCTTGTGATCTGCCAACACACTCGAATCAACATGAAAAATCGGAACAGAAAAATTCCGAGCCCACATTTCCAGCGCACACGGTGTCACAATCTGCTTACGCCCAATAGGCTTCGGGAAGGGGCAGAGGACACCTATAATAGTATGGTTTGCTGAAACAAGTGTGCGTGCAACGGCGACGGTAGTGGAGGGTGTTCCAGCAAGAAGTATCTGCATATCGTTAACCTAGCGCGTTAATAATAGTAGGATCGATCTCGATCATTTTCTTGTTTTGCTGTTCAAAGAGAGGGAGGTTGAGTTCGCGAATATAATCAACGAACAAGATTCCCTCAAGGTGGTCGAACTCGTGTTGAATAACTCGAGCAAAAAAACCATGAAACACAACTTCTTTTTCCTCAAGTTTTGGTGTCCAAAAGTGCAATGTAACCCATGAGAATCGAGGAACGGGGCCGTAGAGTTGTGGGATAGATAGGCAGCCTTCCAAGATAGGATCTTCCGGATTGGGTCCGAATGTTTTGTCTTTAGAAGTGTTTACGATGACGGGATTGAGGTAGGTTGCAAGTACGGCCTCGTCTTTTTCTTCCTCTGTTGGACGATCCTGATCCTTGGCGTTGCTGGAGGGGGGGAGGAAGGACGAAAACATCCGCAGATTTTTCCCGATTTGCGGTGCGGAAAGGCCCACGCCTTTGGGGTTGGCCTTTTTTCCGAGTGTTTCTTCAAGATCCTTGATGTATGACTGAATGAGAGGCAAGTCTTTTTTGAGGTCCAGATCAACACTTTTTGTACGTAACATGGGGTTGGGGACAGTAAGAATGGGTTTTTTCATGGCGATTTTACCTTCCCTCAATTCTCTTTAGTTGTTCCTTTGCAACTTCGTAGTTGGGCTTCATATCAATGGCTTGTTTCATCAACGTAATAGCCTCGTCTTTTTTCCCGCCTTGCTCGGTCAGCAACGCCCTATTATATGTGAGTTTTGCGTCGGTAGGGGCAAGTGCTTGTGCCCGATCCAGAACACGTAAAGCCTCACCCATCAACTCTGGCGCAATTTGAGAGAGTGTGATGAGCATACGTGCGCGGGACTTATAAAAATTCAAATGACGCGAGTTCAATTCCAACATTTTATCCGATTCACGAATCGCCAACTCTCCTAAGTCCGCAGCAGGCGTTGCCTGTTGTTGTGCATATGCGGCTGCGGAAAGTTCAGAAGCGGTAAGCGAGAGTTCCTCGTGAAATACTGCCTCGTTTGGTCCAAGATTAATCGCCTCCTTCAATTTTTCTATCGCTTGCTCTCCTTGTTTGGCCGTGCGGAGTTGTTTTCCCTGCGCAAACGCGTAGTCAGCTCGCCACATGTTCACAACAATAAGAAGCGTCCACAGCACACCAATGCTCACAAGACCAACAACACTCCACTGATAGAGGGAAACAGGCTCTTGTTTTGCCCGTATCTTTTTCTTTCGTTCCCATGGGGGTAATGATGACAGAGCATCAGAAATGGAGAACTCTACAGAGACAAATGCTGGAACGAGAAAAAACAATGTTGATACCACAACGGTAGAGAAACCAAAGAAGTTTGAGATGTGAAGAGCGGTGTATCCCGCAAGCCATGCAGCTATGGAATATGGGGAATCGGCGGAGTGACGAAGCGTCCACCAATAGACCCATCCAATCAAAAGAAGATAGGTACCTAACCCCACCGCTCCCGTTGTAGCTAAATAGTTCAAAAACTCGTTGTGTGCCTTGTTATACAGAAAATCCCACTCAGACACGAGGTTGTGCTCAATGGGTCTGTCTTTGTAATAGCTGTATGCAAACGTTTCAACACCAGACCCAAGCAATGGATATCGTTTCCACACCGCAAGCGCCCCCTTCCATACAATAGCGCGAATAGCGCCGGACTCTGTTCCTCCAACCTCCAACTGCGTTCCGGCGGGTTGTTGAGAAGGAGCCGAAGGCGTTGCAGTTGCCGGTTTTGCACGAAACTTTTGAAGCATTTGTTTTGCTGAAGGAGTAAGTGGTGATCCAAAAAGAAAAACGAGAAAAGCACAGCAGAGACCAAGAAAAAGAAGCGGTCGAAAAGATGACCGTGTTTGAATGTCAGTGAACCACTGTTTTATCAAGAGCACTCCATATACAAAGCTGCCCATCGCAAGGCCCAATAATCCAGATCTGGACTGTGTGAAAAGAAGCGTAGAGAAGAAAAGGCCTACGACGCCAAAAAGAAACCAAGCGTACCACGATTTTTTTATCTCAAACGCGCGAATCGTTTCTGAAACCGCGAGCGGGATGAGCATAATGAGGTACGCCGCGAGCCAGTTTGGCTGTCCAAATGTCCCGAACACACGCGTCTGCACATCCTGAATCCAACACCCAACATCGAACTTTCCCGTGATGAAGAAGCAACTTGGAGAATGACCAAAGTGTTCAATGAACGCGTAGAACGCTGAAAGCATGCCTGCGTACAAAAGCGTTTTTATGAACGAACCAACCTCCTTTTTCTCAACGGTATTCACGAAGGCATAGTACAGGGCAATGTAACTCATGACGGACAATAGCCCGCCATTGAATCGAGAATAGTATCCAAAAATTGAGGTATGAGGGTGGATCGAGGTGATAGTTGAGAGGAGTTGTGAGATAAAAAACAACGCAAGAGGGATATCAAATGGTGTTTTTTTCCATAGCACTTTTTTTTCAACGATCATGCGCGTTACCCATAATCCCACGATAATCGTCGTATACGCGTACGTCAGAACGATCTTGTTAAACTCGAACAACTCATCATTAATTGAGGTAAAAAAAAGCGGAACAGTGAGAAAAAGTGCGTGGAAAAAAAAGACGGTGAACTTCCGAATCATGGTACCATAGTACCACATGCAAAAGAGCAGTTTACTCTCCGGTTTTTTTGAGACACACTTGTTATTTTCTGTGTTTTCTCAGGATATTGGTATTGATTTGGGAACCGCAAATACCGTGATACATGTTCGAGGAAAAGGTATTGTGATTCAGGAACCCTCTGTTGTTGCTCGGAACACCATCACCAAGGAGATTATGGCGATTGGTATGGAAGCAAAACGTATGGTGGGGAAAACACCAAAGCATATTGAAGCAGTGCGCCCGCTCCGCGACGGGGTGATTGCCGACTTTGATGCGGCTGAGGCGATGTTAGATCACTACATTCATCGTGTGGTTGGCGAGTCATCATTTTCTTTTTTAAGAAGACCTCGTGTTGTTATCGGTATTCCATCCGGTGTGACAGATGTTGAACGTCGCGCAGTACAGTCGGCAGCCTTGAGTTCCGGTGCGACACAAGCGTATTTGATTGAGGAACCTATGGCCGCTGCAATCGGTGCAGGATTGAAGGTTGAGGATCCAGAGGGTCGGATGATCGTGGACATTGGTGGGGGAACAACAGAGATTGCGATCATCTCACTTGGGGGGATTGTGATCAACCGTTCACTACGTACGGCAGGTGATGAGTTTGACGAAGCGGTAATCTCGTTTGCGCGAATGCGATATGGACTGCTCATTGGTGAGTCTACCGCAGAACAGACAAAGATTGCGATAGGGAGTGCATCGCCGTTTGAAGAAAAAACAGATAAAAAACATGCAAGTCAGTATGTTATTCGTGGCCGGGATGTGGAATCAGGGCTGCCGAAATCAGTCAGAGTGAACAGTGTGGAGCTTCGGGAAGCACTCATGCCTATTGTCCAGCAGATTATCAGTGCAGTGACAGAAACGCTGGAGGAAACACCGCCGGAACTTGTGTCGGATATTATGAAACACGGCATCGTACTGGCCGGTGGCAGTTCACAACTCCGTGGGTTGGAACAGTGCATTGCTGAAGCAACAACCATGCCGGTGTGGGTGACGCACGAACCACATTTGGCTGTAGTACGCGGATGTGCGGATGTTCTTGCAAATCCTCTTTTACTGAAGAAAACAGGAATCGTACGTGGTGTACGGTGGAGATAGTATGCGTGGTTTTTTCATCATCATGATGTGCGCGGCAATCACACTTTTGGCAGAAAAATTTGGGATACTTCAAGCGGTTCGAGAAAAGATGGAACGGGGAATAACCTCACTTATGGTTACACAGTCATTGGTTCGCCAACTTGAGGAAAGACCTTGGCAAATACTCCGAGATATGCAGGCACAGCGTGATGAGTACACAACACTTCAACATCAGTATGCAAAACTTGTTGCCGAAAAAGAACAATGGAAGACGGATATGCAAGAGTGGGAGGCATACAAAAAAACAAAAAACATTGATGATCGATACATTCCAACACAGCTCATTGTAAGTGATCGAGTTGTTATTCCACTCGGGACGCTTCAAGGTGTACGTCCAGGATCGCTAGTCCTTGCAGAGGGAAATGCGTTGGGGATTGTTATCCAGTCGGGTATGCAATTCTCCCAGATAGAAGTGATAGAACATTTTACAAGAAAACTACAAGTTCGTTTAAGCGGAACACGAACGTTCGGTGTTCTTTCTTTGGGAAAGCAAGGATTGCGTGTAGACCATATTGATATAAACACACCGATTGAAAATGGACAAACAGTTGTTACAGGGGGTGATGAAACGGGAATCCTTCCAAATATACCGATTGGAAAAGTAACAAAAATCATTCGTACGCAGGGAGAAACATCGCAGTCTGTAGAAATAGAAGTGTTTATCCACGCCGAACAGGGACTTCCGGTGGCAGTACTGCCGATTGGAGAGGAAGATCGATGAAATACACGGATTGGATTGTCATAAACTTTACGGTGCTGTGTGGATTTTTTCTTGAGTCTATTGTCGGACTGTACGGAGCATTTTTTGTGTCGTGTATTTGGGTGTTATCGCAAAACAAACACACTTCTTGGATATTCTTTGTCGTATTTTTGTTTACAGCATATATCAATGACCTTCTTTTTTTCCGTGCATTCGGGCAATCTGCGTTGGTGTATGGAACGATTTTCTTTGTATGGGTTGGTGTTCGTGTTTGGAGTAGATGGCGGGTGGTCGTATATCTTCTGTTGGGTATGTTCTCATCATATGTTTTTGTCCCGTTGCGCGGTCATCTCCTCATGTCATTTTTCGTGTATTGCACGGGTTGGATCGCAATGAAAATGTGGACGTCGTACGCCGGAAATAGAGATATTATGGTGCAATAAATACCATGCAATATTCTCGAACATATTGGCTCATTCTGTTGATCGTCATATCCACGGTGCTCGGTTTCGTTCGTGTCATTCAATTACAGATCATTTCCGGGAAGGAATATCGAGAACAAGCGGACCGCAATCGATTATTTACACGATATATACCCGCACCGCGTGGAATATTTTATGACCGGCACGGCGTTATGCTTGTCCGTAATGTTCCGTTGTACAAAAAAACAACAGTGGAAACAGAGAACGCTGCCTATCCTATGTTTGTTGAAATTACTTCGGAAGAAGCCATCACACTTCTCGCGCGTGACGAAAAGAACATTTTTATCGATCAGCAACGACGGTATTCTTTTGGTCCCGCACTAAGCTCGGTTTTGGGATACATCGGCGAGGTTACGGTAGATGAGATAAAGAAGAACTCTAGGTTATATATAGGAGAAAGCGTTGGGAAGGCGGGACTTGAAAAGGTATTGCAGGATGCATTGGTTGGTACAACAGGCAAAGAGGTGTTTGAAATGCATGCGACAGGAAAACTTTTGCGATCTGTACTCAAAGAAAACCCTATTCCGGGAACGGATATCCATCTCACCATTGATGCGTCATTTTCCGCGTATGCATATGAATTATTGGGTGGACGGAAAGGAAGTGTTATCGCTTCAAACCCAAGTACGGGGGAAGTATATGCATTGGTAAGTAGTCCGTCGTATGATCCACACGCTATCGCTGCGGCATTACTGGACAAAAACGCTCCATTTCTCAATAGGTCGATTGGTGGACTGTATCCTCCCGGATCGACATTTAAGATTATTACCGCACTTGCCGGACTAAAACGTGGAGTTATCACCAAAGATACTACAGTGAAAGATGAAGGAAAAATCGATATAGGAGAGTTTACCTTTCGTAACTGGCTATTTACCCAACATGGGAAGACGGAGGGGGAGATTGGGATTGTCCGCGCCCTGCAGCGTAGCAACGACATCTTTTTTTATAAAGCTGCGGAATGGATAGGACCGGAAGTATTAGCATCGTTTGCGCGAACATTTCACTTTGGGAAATCGACAAACATTGAGTTGTCCGGGGAGGTTGATGGAGTCGTTCCTGATCCCGAATGGAAACAAAGAGTTATTGGCGAACAGTGGTACTTGGGTGACACCTATCACATGGGGATTGGACAGGGAGATGTTCTTGTAACTCCACTTCAGCTCAATCAAATGACTGCTGCGATTGCAAACAAGGGCGTTTGGTGTGAACCGCACATAAAACAGGATACGAAAATCCGATGTGAAGAGATTGGAATTTCTGAAGAACACCTTCGCATTGTCCTGGATGGAATGAAGGCAGCGTGCGCCTCCGGAGGAACAGCCTTTCCTTTTTTTGATGGAAAACCTGCAATCACCGCATGCAAAACAGGTACAGCTGAGTTTGGACCTGCAGACGCCAAGGGAAGAAGAAAAACGCATGGATGGTTCACCGTCATAGCTCCAGCAGACCGACCAACCATCGTAATGACCGTACTTATTGAGGGTGACGAGGAGAAAAAATTTGTGGAAGGATCAAGCGACGCCGCTCCAATCGCAAAAAAACTCTTGACACGATGGTTTGAGGGGAAGTAAAACAGAAATATGTCAGAAGCAGAATTTTCAATGAAACCGCCAGATCAAAGTGATAAAGATGCTGTTGTGAAGTACAACGCATACATCACGCTTATTGCAAATAAAAATACGCCATCTCAAGCAAAAATGTATGTAGATGAGTATGTCCGATCCGGATTAGAACTTGATAAACTTTTGCGTGCCGTTTTTAAAGAAGATGAGTTAAACTGGGCGAGAAAATCATTAGGCTATGCTGAGGCACCATGAGGTATTGAGCACTTCTCTTTTTGTAAGGTTATTGTAAGAATCGGTGTGTACACTTGCGAGATGGGACTCATCCTCCATCCGTATACATCAATTCAACAGATATCACCGCGCGATCCAAACTATCCGCAATTATTATTGCCATTGTCTGATCGGCCGAAAGTATTACATGTTCGCGGACATCATCTTTCCGCGCAGTCATCTCCAGTTGCCGTTGTGGGAACACGCACCATGACCTCGTATGGAAAGTTTATGACAAATACTATTGTGCGTGACCTCGTAATTGTGGGCTGCACAATTATTTCCGGTCTCGCACTGGGGATTGATGGTGAAGCGCATCGATCGGCACTTAAGTATGGTGGAAAAACAATTGCTGTTTTGCCTTGCGGGCTGGACGTCATTGCGCCGCTTGAACATCGCCACCTTGCGGAAGATATTGTGCAGTCTGGCGGAGCGCTATACTCGGAATATTCGCAAGGAACCATTGTAAGAAAATATCACTTTAGAGATAGAAATAGAATCATTGCGGGGATGAGCTTGGCCGTTGTACTCATTGAGGCGGGTGAACAATCGGGGACGCAGTTGACTGCATACGCGGCCGCGGAGTATGGGCGACCGGTATTTGCGGTTTCTGGTCCCGCAACCAGTCCGATGACAGAAGGAATAAAGCGTGTCGTAAATGAAGGCGCAACGCTTATTACATCAGCGCAAGATGTTCTCGATGCATTGAATATTGAAACAATGGCACCAGTGCAGAAACAGCAAACGAGTGAGATAGAATCGTATCTTTCGCACCACGGCCCCGCAACGCTTCCTGAACTCCAATCAAACATAACGATGTCGCTTTCTCGTATGCAAGAAGAGATTACACATCTGGAAATTCAAGGGAAAATACAACAGAAGTTTGGGCGGTTTCAGCTCACGTGATACACTAAGGCCTATGCAATTAGTCCTTGTTGAGTCTCCAACCAAAGCACGAAAACTTTCTCAATTTTTGGGAAAGGACTTTATTGTGGAGGCAAGCATGGGGCATGTGCGCGACCTTCCAAAAGCGAAATTGGGTGTTGATATCGATCATGATTTTGAACCGGAATATGAGATTGTCGATGGGAAAAAAACAACGGTAACAAAACTGAAAAAGCTTGCGCAGTCTGCGGAGAAAGTCATTCTCGCAACAGATCCCGATCGCGAAGGAGAAGCAATTGCGTGGCATCTTGCATATCTGTTAAATGAAAAGACGGCGACCGCAAAAAAGAAGAAAAGCGATACGACAGTACATTTTGATAGAGCAACGTTTCATGAAATAACTCAGGATGCGGTACTTGATGCTCTCGCACACCCAGGGGTTGTTCGTGCGGAACTTGTTGATGCACAGCAGGCTCGGCGGGTACTTGATCGTTTAGTGGGATATTACCTCTCACCGGTGTTGTGGAAAAAAGTGCGTCGCGGTCTCTCTGCTGGACGTGTACAGTCCGTTGCGCTACGCCTCATTGTGGAGCGTGAAAAAGAAATTAATGTTTTTATTCCAGAAGCATATTGGGAAATTGACGCGCATCTGTACACACCAAAACAAGAAGACCTCATCGTTCGTCTTTTTGAGAAAAATAGTGACGTATTTGAGCCAAAAACTCAGCAAGATGTTGATGTAGCGGTTCAAGCGCTTCGTCACGCCACATACGCAGTGAAATCCGTACAAAAAACAGAACGGACACGCGTAAGTTTGCCGCCATTTACCACCTCAACGCTCCAACAGTCTGCGGCAAATCGATTGGGATGGAGCGCAAAACAAACCATGAGTGTTGCGCAAGAATTATATGAAGAGGGGTACATCACCTACCACCGTACAGACTCTGTTGCGCTTTCTTCACAGGCCATTGATGCCGCTCGTTCACTGATTGTTTTAACATATGGCCAATCATATCTCCCGCAAACTCCCCGCCTTTTCAAAACCTCAAGCAAAAACGCACAAGAAGCACATGAAGCGATTCGTGTGACCAACGCAGGCCTCCGATCTTTAGAGGATACGAGTGATGGCAATCCAAGACGTGCAAAACTGTATGATCTCATTTGGCGCAGATTCATAGCAAGTCAAATGGAGTCCGCAACATACGACCAAACATCACTTGTCGTGACTGCACAGGTAGAAAAAGATGGGTATACATTAAAGACTGCGGGATCGGTGTTGCGGTTTGACGGGTGGATGAAACTCTTTCCAAATCAAGGGGACATCATACTTCCTGCGATTATTGAAGGAGAGAATCTTCAGTTAAATACAGTTGAATCGAATCAAAAATTTACTCAACCTCCCGCGCGATACAATGACGCGTCACTTATTAAAACACTAGAAAAATTGGGTATCGGAAGACCGAGTACCTACGCAAGTATCATCAGTGTTATTTTGGATCGCGGATATGTCGAACGCAAGGAAAAAGCGTTCATGGCAACTCCCATAGGGGAAACGGTCTCCGATTTCCTTGTGAAATATTTTCCGAAAGAACTGGATTATCAATTCACTGCTGAGATGGAGGATGACCTTGACTCCATAGCACGGGGTGAGAAAAAATGGAAAAACGTCATCAAATCATTCTTTGAGCCATTTGAGAAAACCGTCGCTGCGGTAACAAAAGACGCGGATCGTGCGAAAGTTCCGGTTGAAGAAACAGGTGAGATGTGTCCGGACTGCAAAGAAGGAAAACTTGTGATTCGATCGGGAAGATTTGGTCGGTTTATCAGTTGCGCACGATTTCCGGACTGCAAATATACCGCCAAACTTGTTGAAAAAGTGGACGGTATGAAATGTCCGGACTGTGGAGAGGGTGACGTTGTGATAAAACGAACAAAACGTGGACGCAATTTCTTTGGATGTTCTCGGTATCCAGCCTGCAATTTTGCGAGTTGGAAAAAACCAGGAACAACATGATAGGATAATCGCTATGGTTCTTTCAGATAAAGATATTCGCAAGTACATTGAACAGAAGAAAATTATTATTGAGCCGCTGGATCCCGCACAAATTCGCCCTGCGGCGATCGATCTTCGATTGCATGAAAACTTTCGCGTATTCCGCAACAATGCGCATACACACATTGATGTAAAAAAAGAATTTGATGTGACGGAACTCGTAAAAGCAAAAAAGGATGGATCGATTGTGATTCATCCGCGTGAGTTTATTCTCGGATCTACAAAGGAAATTGTGACGCTCCCGCCAGATCTTATTGGGTTGTTGGAAGGTCGCTCCTCATTAGGTCGTATCGGTCTTATCGTTCACGCAACCGCGAGTTTTGTGCAGCCGGGATTTTCTGGATATCTCACGTTTGAGATGAGCAACATTAGTAATATGCCGATTCAAATCTATGCAGATATGCGTGTGGCGCAGCTTGCATTCTTGCAGATGAGCTCTCCGGTCGAGATGGACTACTCCAAGTTGGTGAACAAATATCAGGATCAGGAACCTCCAACGCCGTCGCGCATCTGGAAAGATTTTGAGTAACGATCCACTTGATCATTATGTAGTGTTCGGGTATGCTCGTTCCTATGCCAAAAGCAAAGAAATCACTCAACCAAGTGAAGACATCGAACAAAAATACCTCGATTGATCTCTCTCATTGGCCTCTTTTTTATAAAGATATTCTTAAAGTGAAAAACCCGCGACATCACGTTGCGGTGTGCTGTTTGTGGACAGAACGGCAAGTTGTAGAAACGCTACTCAAAAATGTGGACTACAACACGATTGGAAATCTGTATAGCGCGCAGGGAATCAATGCAATGATTCGCAATATTTTTGCGAATCCCCACATTCGCGTGATTGTGATATGGGGTGCGGAGATGTCGCTTTCCGGCCACTCGTTGTTGATGCTGAAGATGAAAGGGGTCGAGGGAGAGACAAGAAAAATTGTTGCGGCACGCGGAGAGATTGAAAAAGAGTTGTCAAACGATGTGGTTGAAGAATTTCGCAAGGTTGTGGATGTGGTGGATATGCGCGGGAGGAAAGCAACAGATTTTGTAGAGAAGGTTCGAGAACTCAGCGCAACCCCAATGGAACCTTTCTCAGCAAAAACACGGACGTTTCCGCAGTCGGAAGTGACGGTGCGAACGATGCCATCCGAACAAACAGGCTTCCGTGTTTCCGCGCCAAAGGTAGCAAAAACATGGCTGAAACTACTCAATGAAATTCAGAAATATGGCCGACCAAAACACACGCGGTACAGCAAAGACAACTCACTCAAAGAAATTTTGAACTTAACTGCGGTGATCACGGATGAAAATCCCGACGACATTTATTTTCCGGAATATCTACCGTTTACTCGGGTGGAACTGGAGGCGTATTACGCAGAGATTTTGACCAGCCGCCAAATTCCGGGAGTTGCGTATAACTATGGGAAACGGATGCGGGTGGACTTGGGTGTGGATCAGATCGCTGCAATGAAGGATTTATTAAAAAATCGGCCGGACAGTAAGAAGATGGTGGCGACCACCATGGATCCCAAGCGCGATTGGAACGAGGTGAACAAAGGGGATACCCCGTGTTTAGTGATGGTGCTTGGCTCGGTACAAGATAATAAATTTTTCTTTACTGCACATTTCCGTTCACAGGATATGGTACATGGATGGCCTCGCAACACATTCGCATTGCGCAAGCTTCAGAAAGATATCGCCGACTCTGCAGGAATGGAGATGGGGCCGCTCACCATGATTACACACTCCGCACATATGTACGCAGACGATTTTGGATTAGTGGACAACTTACTGATGGAGCATTACGAGTCTGAGTTGGGATATTCTCCAGCCGTCCATTTTGGATTCGACAAGCGGGGCAACGTGATCGTGGAGGTGATTCGGGAGGAGGAGGCGTATGTGTGGCCGATGTTTTCACAACGGTATGAAACGCAGTCAATTCCATACGCAGTTGCAAAAACACTGCCAACCATGCCCAAAAAACATGGAAAATTGATCCGTGCAACATTGTTTGAGCCGGACGGTGGTCCTGCAATTAAGATTTTTGAGGGAAGAACCGCACAGGAAGTTGCATGGCAGATTACCGACTGGAACTATATGCTCGAACCGGGTCACATGATGTATGTAGGACTTGAACTGCAGAAGGCAGAGGAGTCGATTCGTAAAGGTCTTGAGTATACCCAGGATCCCGCATAAGTTACTTTGATTATTCAATCTATTCCCGCAAAAACTTCAGGAATTTTCTAGATTTAGTGTTTCGCTCGACAAAGAAACACTAGATGTAGTGTTTTGATACAGAAAGTGGGGGTTGATACGAAAAAAAATGAACGATAAAGTTTGATACATAAAGCACAGATACGCATTACTCCTATGTCAAAAAAACCATTAGAAATAGATCCAAGTTTAGATGGGCGGGGAGCGCTTGCCACATATTTGAAGTATTACGTGGGAATTGAGGGAAATGATGAGGCACTACTCCAACTGACTGAAGAAGCCGGCGCAAAAGATGAGTTTTGGGGCGACAAAAAACCACCTAAAGCACTCATTTTCTGCTCAAGTAGTACGCGGAAAGCAATGATGCTCGCATCGCTTATAGAATTTTTAAGCAATGCTCAATATAAAGGGGTCGATGATTTTAGCGATCTTTTTCCACAAACACGTGAAGTTCCACTGTACAAATGGTTCGCGCAATACGTAACAAACGGAGATGGGTCACTCGCAATGGGTGAACCCATATATCTCGGTACCATATATGGCGTACAGATTTGGGTGCAGCCAACGAGTGGGGAGACGAAGAAAAATGAGATGCCGGCGGTCGAGGCAATGAATAAAGCGACGAATGGGTTAAAACATTTTCTTGAGCATGCTCCGGAAGCGTTGAAAAGAGTTGCGGCAGTATGTTTAAGTGGTGACACCGCAGAGCATGTTAAAAAGCCAAATGGTGAGGAAGTTACACTGGGAAAACCAATAAACATGGAAGGTTTTCCAGATAAAAATGAAGACGATTACGCAGAACGAGTAGCACAATTTTGTCAAGCCTTCATACAGGAAAATTATGCTCCCCACGCAATCATAAGTCATTTAGCTGGATTGGCTGCGGTTCCTGCAATGACCGGTGTTCTAGCGGGCGATCATGCCTCATCAATCGTAGAGAAACTTACATATGAAATTTATAATGCTCCCGACTTGGCGGTGATAAACATTGATGTTCAAGCCGGAGGTGGTGCCGTAACTCAGCAATACGTTACGAATGAATATGAACCCTATAGGTCGCTTTCGCCTTACGACAAAATGAGACTTGTTTGTTACATTATGGGAGCACAACTTTATCAAACATTGGATTGGCTAAGAACAGAACTTCTTCCTCTGGATGAAACGAATAAAAAACAAATGCCCGTGAGAATATAACGCTGTTTTTCTGTGGAATGATCGACTTGCATTTCTTCCCGATGGACGGCACAATACTATCCAGCATGAAAAAGGGATACCTCATTTCATTTGAAGGTGGTGAAGGAGCAGGGAAAACTGTTCAGATTAAGCGCCTTCGGGATAAACTTGTCGCAAAAGGATTTGACGTTGTTGTTGTCCGCGAGCCTGGAGGAACCGTTATTTCTGAGCAGATTCGTGACGTTGTACTTTCATCAAAAAACATTGGCATTGCGTACACCACAGAAGTGCTTTTATTTCAGGCGGCACGCGCGCAACTGTACAGAGAGCTTGTTCTTCCGAGTTTAGAGGCACAAAAAGTCGTGTTGATGGATCGAACACGCGATTCTTCAGTTGTCTACCAGGGGATGGTTCGTGGATTTGGAGTAGAAGTCATTGAGCAGCTGAATAACATTTCAACACGGGAAACATATCCGGATATCACCTTTTTACTTGATGTTTCCGTGGAGGTTGGGTTAGGCCGCCGCGCGCAAACAGACAAAATGGATCGGCTAGATATGGAAACAAAAGATTTTCATCAAAAAGTACGCGAAGCCTATCTCACTCTTGCAAAGAAAAATGACCACAAGCGGTGGGTTGTCGTCAATGCAGAGAAAAGTATCGATGACATTGCAGAAAAAATTTGGAAAACAGTACATACACGTCTAGTCCAGGCATAAGGAGTATCTATGACGATGCGGTTTAAGCGAATTCTACTGAAAGTAGGAGGGGAGTCATTGATGGGTGACCGGGAGTATGGCATCTCACCTGTAGCAGCACTTGATGTTGCGCGTCAAATTAAAGATGTATACGACCTTGGATCACAGTTGGTCATTGTGATTGGCGGTGGAAATATTTTCCGTGGAGTTGCTGGAGAAAAGAATGGAATTGATCGAGCAACCGCCGATTACATGGGTATGCTTGCGACGGTCATGAATGCGCTTGGATTACAGGATGCGTTAGAAAAAGTCGGGGTACCAACACGCGTACAATCTGCGCTCACCATGCCCGCAGTTGCAGAACCATTCATTCGACGTAAAGCCCTACGTCACCTCGAGAAAGGGCGTGTAGTCATCTTAGCGGCTGGCACGGGGGTTCCATATGTTACCACGGACACTGGTGCGTCGCTCCATGCGCTCGAACTCCATTGCGATGTTGTGATGAAGGCAACAAAGGTCGACGGTGTCTATGATAAAGACCCCGTAAAACACACCGATGCAAAACGGTACAAGACCATCAAGTTCATGGATATCTTGAAAAATGAGAACATTGCGGTGATGGATTCGAGTGCGATGGCGATGTGTATGGAAAACAACATGCCGGTCATGGTTTTTGAGCTGTTTAAGGCGGGAAACTTGAGAAAAGCGGTTACTGGCAGTGATATTGGAACGTACGTCGCAAACGAGGTGGAAACGCAGTTTGCATAGTGTACAATGCAAAACATGATCGATCCTATTTTTCACTTGATAGAGAAGGAGTCTGCGCGCCAGCGTGAAGGTCTCCAACTTATTCCTTCCGAAAACTTTGCATCAAAAAATGTGATTCGTGCGGTTGGTTCGCCGCTCATGAACAAATATTCTGAGGGATATTCAGGTCGGCGGTACTATGAGGGAAATGATGTGATTGATGAGATCGAGGATATCGCAGTTAATCGCGCAAAAAAACTTTTCGGAGTGCCGCACGTCAATGTTCAACCCTACAGTGGGAGCCCGGCAAATAGCGCAGTACAGATGGCCATTTTGCGTCCAGGAGATACGTTGCTCGGGATGAAGTTAACGAGTGGGGGGCACCTTACGCACGGTCATCCTGGGGTTACGTTTGGCGGAGTGTTTTTCAATACCGTACAGTATGGTTTAACACAGGATGCTCGGATCAATCTTGATGAAATTCGGAGGTTGGCGCATGAGCACAAGCCAAAATTGATGATTATTGGAACAACGGCGTATCCGTTCATTCTGCCATTCAAAGAGTTCTATGCGATAGCGGAAGAAGTTGGGGCGTATGTGTTGGCGGATATCTCACACGTTGCGGGTCTGGTTGTTGCTGAGGCGCATCCCAATCCAGTTCCGTTCGCACATGTGGTTATGACAACAACACATAAGACACTGCGCGGTCCACGTGGAGCTATGATTATGGTGACGGAAAAGGGATTATTGAAAGATTCGGAGTTGGCCGAGAAAATCGACAAAGCCGTATTCCCCGGTTTGCAAGGTGGGCCACACGACAACGTAACCGCTGGGATTGCGGTGGTGTTGGGTGAGGCAGCAACGCCGGAATTTCGAGAATATGGTAAGCGGGTGGTGAAGAATGCGCGAGCGTTAGCGAGCGCACTGACCGCGCACGGTGTGAAACTGGTGGGTGGGGGAACAGAGAATCACCTCATGATTATGGATTTCTCCGAGTTTGGCGGTGGGACGCAAGTGGCCTATGCGATGGCCTGCGCAGGTATGTACGCGAACAAAAACACAGTTCCCAACGAACCAAACTCTCCTTTCTATCCCTCTGGTGTTCGATTAGGTACGCCCGCGATAACAACAATCGGATTACAAGAGAAGGATATGGAAAAGGTGGCGGACTGGATTGCTCGTGTTATTGGTCGAGTGAAAACACACAAACTCCCTAAAGAGAAAACTAAGCGTGCCGAGTTTATAAAGAACTTTAAGCAGCAAATGCGAGCCGACGAGCTATGTCTAGCTGTAAAAAAAGAAGTTGCTGAATTTTTAACAAACCAACATTAAGTTGATTGAGTAACGGCAGCGCCAACTCAGGATGATGCATCCGAAGATATGTGAGTAGTTCTTCAACTTGTTTTTCTGGAGAGGCAGTGGTGGAATTAATAAGGAGATGAACTGCTTTCGTCATGGACTCTTTTGAATACTCAATACCGTAAGCATCTAAATATCGTTTTGCCTCTTCAATAAGTCGATTACTACGTATTGCCAATAATTCATCCTGAGTCATGGGAACGAATTCTAATGGAGACAAACTCTCAGTCTTTCTTTTCTCATTTTCTTTTCTTATCATCTCCTTTCTCTTGGCATTTTCTCGTTGAAGCTGTCGTAAGATTGTTTCTTGAGTATCTGCATGAACACCAACAAAAAGAATCGCAGGCTTTTCCTCTTCCGGCAATTCCCATAATTTTTCCAAAATGAGTGGACCTATCTTTGCGTCAACACAGACAATGGTGGGATTTTCGACGATTTTATTTAACCTCAATTTTTGTATGACCCTATCGATAACACCCTTATCTACGTGTTTATCTTGTTCTGGTCCTCGGAATTTTTCCGTATAAATAGCCAAGAGATCATCTGGAAAATCATTAAAGTCACCACGGGGATCTAAACTTTTCATTCTCTCTTTTTGTTCAGGAGTTCCAGATTCCAAAAAGTACTCATATGCGAATTTTCGTAAAGCGGCTCCAGCATGTTCAACAAAAAGTATGTTGCAAATCTCGGCTAGTTTTGTTCGAAACGTCGTTGCGCCAGCACCGCCAACACCCATCTCATCTGGAATGGTTGATACAACGATAATAAGACCGTTCTTGAGTTTCTTCTCTAACTCTTCTTTGGAGGCGATGATCCTACCTCCTAATTCAACAACATTTTCTATAGTATTGAGCATATTTTCTGGGAGGCTGCTGAGTATACCATACGCTGTGCTACACTTGACCATATGCAACAGAGACGCATTGGCGCACATCTTTCCGTCGGCAAAGGACTTGTGTCTGCGGCGAAGTCTATGGTGGCAATGGGTGGCAACGCGTTGCAGATTTTCTCTGGATCTCCTCGAGGATGGGCGCGCAAACCGCTTGACCAAGAAAAAGCAGACGCCCTCATTTCCTATTGTAAAGATCACGACTTTGGCCCAGTTATTCTTCACGCGTTGTACTTGGTAAACCTCACTGGTGATCGCGATGATCTCATCCAAAATTCGATAAAAAGCCTTATCTATGATCTTCACTATAGCGCGCAAATCCACGGTAGTGGGGTGGTGGTGCATTTGGGGAGCCATTTGGGCAAAGGGTTTGATGCGGTGTTTGACGACTTAGTTGGTCGACTCAAAACAATTTTGGATGCAACGCCAAAAACAAGCACTTTTTTGATTGAAAACTCGGCGGGTCAAGAAGGGAAGTTATGTTCAAAACTCGAGGATATTCGGCGTATTTTTGATGCCCTGCCAACATATGTAAAAGACGGTCGGTTAGGGTGGTGTTTTGACACCTGTCATGGTTTTGCGGCGGGGTACGATTTGCTCACGATTGATGCAGAAATGCAACGATATCAATTATTAAACGCCTTAAAAGTTATTCACTTGAATGATTCGCGCGATCCATTTGCAAGTGGACGAGATCGGCATGAAAATATTGGAGAAGGAATGATTGGTCGAGGAATTTTACAGAAATTTTTACAGAAACCGCTATTGTCTCGTCTTCCGCTTATTCTTGAAGTTCCAGGTTTTGACGGCAACGGCCCAGATGCAAAAAACGTTGAAATTGTGAAGAGTCTCCTATGATTATCTTCGATGGTTCTTCGGGTGCTGCTCTCCGCATGAAAGCACTCAAAGAACAGCTTACAAAACTTCCTCAATTAAAGATATTTTCATTGGTATGTCAAGAAGATAAACCGAGTATGATCTATGCGAATCTGAAGAAAAAAGATGCGGAGAGCGTTGGGATTGGGTATGAAGTTCGAGTAGTACCAATCAACACACCAATTCAGGATTTGATTGAAATTATTCGTGGTGCAGGTGCGAATACCACGGTAAACGGAATCATTGTGCAAAAACCAGCCAAGTCGCTTATGCCAAGTGATACATGGTGGACAACAGTAGTTTCCGCAATACCGCCAGAAAAAGATGTTGATGGCCTCACTCCGCAGAGTAGAGTTATGCCGGCAACTGCTCGAGCAATTCTGGAGATTTTCCACGATGCGTGTCGTGTTCTGCATAAAGATGCGAAAACAATGACAGTGGTTGTGGTGGGGAGAAGTGATATTGTGGGCCTTCCTGTTGCTGAGGAGCTACGGAAAGAATGTGCAGTGGTTCACCTTGTAGGTCGCAAAGAACTTGCGGAGAACCGAGGACTGGTAAAGGAGGGGGAGGTTGTTATCTCCGCCACAGGGCAACCCAATCTTCTCAATGCCAACGACTTCAAGCTTGGTGTTATTATTATTGACGCCGGTTCACCCAAGCCGGAAATTGACCCAACAAACCTAGATCAAATTGCGAGCTACCTCTCTCCTGTTCCCGGCGGAGTAGGCCCCATGACCAGAGTGTGTCTCTTGGAAAATCTTCTTGATTTATAAAAAGCAATTAATATTCTCACATTGAGAATAAAGAACTTCTTATTTTTTTTGAGCTTCAGCTGCCTCAGCACTAATCTCTTGAACAATAAGTCCGGATTCTGAAAGAATGTTTATAATTTCTTCCTCATGTTTCCTTAAATATTCATTAATATCCTCAAACTCTTCACCTAAAACACGGAGTTCTGTATTCTGTGTATTAGTAATAGCCATACCATCAATCTTGAGATGTGACACTTTAGGCAATACTTTCCGAGTTTTACCCATTGTTACTGCTTTATCAACTTTCAAAACAATATTTCCAATTTCTCTAAGGTCTCCCATAAACACTCCTCTGAGCAGGATAATTTTATTTACCACGGATCATACCACATTTTTTGTGCTATAATCCCCTCAATACAAATACACACTTCGTGGCGTTCTCCTGAATTGAACCTCGCCGCGAAGGAGGAATAAGGAGAACACTATGGCAGACACACAAGCCAAAACTGTTTCATTTTCAGTAGACGTCAAGGACATGCTCGAGGCGGGCTGTCATTTTGGGCACCAGGCGCAACGGTGGTCGCCAAAAATAAAACCGTATATTTATACGGAAAAGAATGGGGTGCATATTTTTGACCTCTTCAAAACCGCTGCAAAACTCGAGGAAGCGTGCCAAGCGGTTTATGCCCTCGCAAAAGAGGGGAAAAATGTTGTGTTCGTTGGAACAAAGCGCCAAGCACAGGATATTGTGCGCGAAGAAGCCATTGCCGCGGGAGCTCCATACATCGTGGTGCGATGGCTCGGTGGAACGCTCACTAACTGGGAACAGATCAAGCGATCACTCGATAAAATGAAGAAACTGAAGAAAGACCGCGAGGAAGGAAAACTCGACATCTTCACCAAAAAAGAGCGGGTGTTGATCGATAAAGACATCGCACGCTTGGAACGATTTTTTGGTGGAATTGAATCATTAAACGCAGCTCCGGATGCGCTCTTTATCGTTGACATAGGCAAGGAAGATGGGGTTGTCAAAGAAGCAGTGATGAAGGACGTTCCGGTTGTTGGGATTGTTGACTCAAACTGTGATCCAACAAAAGTGAAGTACCCAATCCCCGCAAACGACGACGCAGTTCGCAGTATTAAGTTGCTCGTACACGCGGTCGCGAATGCGTACAAGGAGGGGAGGATGGCATGCCAAAAGTAATCTCGATGGACTTGATCAAACAGCTTCGTGAAAAAACCAGTGCGGGTGTGATGGATGCCAAAAAAGCCCTAGAAGAGTCCAAAGGTGATATGGCAAAGGCAGAAGCGTGGATCAAAGCAAAAGGCATCATGCGTGCAGAAAAAAAAGCTGACCGTGAAGCAAAACAAGGAGTGATTGCGAGCTACGTTCACCAAGGAAGCCAAGTCGTCGCACTAGTAGAGTTAAACTGTGAAACAGACTTTGTTGCGCGGACCGATGCGTTTATAAACCTCGGCAAAGAAGTGGCGATGCAGGTTGCTTCCATGAAGCCGGCAACAGTAGCAGAACTTCTTGAACAACCCTACATTCGTGATGCAAAAACCACAATCAAAGACCTCGTAAAAACTGTCGCGGGAACCGTTGGCGAAAATGTGGTTGTTACCCGTTTTGTTCGGATGGCTGTTGGAGAGACCGCAGCACAAGCACCATCAAAAGAGTAAATGCGACCTCAAACATGGGGAATGCGGTGCTTCTATAGATGAATAGAGAAAGAACTGTCACAACTTCTGCCGTCACAGTGATATGCATACCGAGTTGTACCAGTTTCCAAAAATGAACGCGTCTCCCAAATAACTGCACGATCCAAGAAAAGAATATTGCATGAAAGAATAGCGACACAATTCTTCCTATAAAAAGGACGCCGACAAACATCATCGCGGTCATCATAAGTGCTGTGGGGAGCAGAGATGGAAGCGATTCTTTTACGTCGTTGCCCGTAAAGGTATATGTTTCATCGTTCATGAGATCTTTGATCGGAACGCGAAGAGAATGTTGGTTGGGAAGAACGAACTCCAATGTATCTGCTTGTATGGTTGCACGCAGAAAAAAAGGCAGTGTTAATGTAAGTGGCAGTTCAATATTTGTTGCGGAAATATATTCTGGCGAAAGAGTGAACTGCGTATCCTGAGAAATCTGTGAGACAATCGTATCCGCAAATATTTTTCCTCCAAAAAATCCAAGCGTACTCGTCACAACGAGAAGGAGTAGGTAAAACTGAACCATGTATCGAATTAAGGCACGCAGGGGTTCAGTAATACGGTCACGGTAACACGTGAGATCGATAAAGGAGCGAAATAGCATTGTCCAGAATGGCATGACGGTATGGTACTATATCAGGTGAAGGAGAACAACAATGTTTGATTCAGTTGCATTTGCAAAAGACGGCGATAAAGTGCTTCAAGTTATTCGTGACGATATGGCGACGATCCGTACTGGTCGCGCAAAGCCATCTTTTGTAGAAAATGTAATGGTTGAGGCATACGGAACGCGCATGCGGCTTATGGAGCTTGCTATGATCTCTGCCCCGGATACAACAATGATCATCGTTGCGCCGTGGGATAAATCACTGCTTTCCGCGGTAGAAAAGGGAATCGCAAGTGCCGGGCTAAATCTGAGTCCCGTTGTTGATGGCGATCAAATTCGTATCATTATTCCCGCGCTGACCGAAGATCGAAGAAAAGACATGGTGAAACTTGTGTATCAAAAACTCGAAGGTGGAAAACAAATGATTCGCGATGTTCGGCAAAAACACAAAAAAATCATTGAAGATCAAAAGGGAAAGCCCGGAATATCCGAGGACGACATAGAAAACGCTCTCAAAAAACTTCAGGAAAACACTGATGTGTATATAGAAAAACTCGAGACATTGTCGAAAGAAAAAGAAGAAGAGTTGATGCAGATGTAGTCCGGTATGACTATTTTTTTCTTTATTATCATTCTGTCTTTTCTCGTCCTCATTCACGAATGGGGGCATTATATTGTGGCAAAAATTGTCGGAATACATGTTGAAGAGTTTGGGATTGGATATCCTCCTCGACTCAAGAAACTCTTTTCTCGCAAAGGAACGCTTTTCTCGTTGAACTGGCTTCCATTCGGCGGGTTTGTACGTCTTGCCGGTGATGATGGTGAAACAGTTGAGGGAAGCGAGGAGCCTTTTGTAGAAAAGGAAAAACTTTTTCGAGAAAAATCGAAAATCCAGCGCCTGTGTGTTGTTGCGGCGGGAGCAGTCGTGAATATTCTTTTTGGCATTTTCGCGTTTGCGGCACTGTACATGATCCTCGGTATTCCAGAGCAACTGAACCATCCTCGAATTGATCGAGTTATTGCAGATTCGCCAGCCGCGCTCGTTCGACTGCAAAAAGACGACACTATTCTCCGCGTGAACGAGAAAGACATCACATCTTCAGAACTGTTTATCACAGAGATTCAGTTGCATCGAGGGAAAATCATCTCGCTTGACCTGGAGCGCGACAACCAAGTCATCACAGTAGTACCGTATATTCGGACAGAAGCGGAAACACCTCAAGACCAAGGGTCTTTAGGTGTTTCGCTCATCGATGTTGAATGGAAGCGATATCCATGGTACGTGATGATGGGTAAGGGTGTGTGGAAGGGTATGCAGGACTCATACGCATTCTCACATCAAATCTTGCAGTCTTTACGTGGAATGGTAATCCAAGTTGCGGAGAAACGGACGATACCAAAAGACATTAGTGGACCGATTGGTATCGTACACATGGCAGAAAAAGAAAAACTGTTTGAGCAGGGGCCTATGGCGTGGCTCAACTTCGCTGGTCTCTTGTCGATCAACTTAGGAGTGATGAACCTCCTTCCCATTCCTGCGCTTGACGGCGGGAGGGGATTCTTCATTTTCCTCGAGGTATTTATCGGAAAAGTAAGGAGAGCAAAATACGAGCAGTACACCAACGCCTTTGGTATGCTCGCACTTTTGATCCTCATTGTCCTGATCAGTATTAAAGATGTTGTTGCGTGGATTCGGCCGTAAAGAAGAGATCGGGACTAGATTGGGACTTTTTGCGGGACCAGATTAAGATCTCCAACAAGCCACCAAAATTCCTCCTTGAGCCCACAGTTTTCCTCTGATACAATATCCCAACTATGCCAATTCTTTCTTCAGCAAAAAAAGCATTGCGGCAAACAAAGCGCAAAACACTTATCAACAGGCCGGTAAAGTCACACGCAAAAACAACGATAGATCTCATGCGATTGACGCCCTCATTAGAGAATCTTTCCAAAGCGTTTTCCGCAATTGATCGTGGAGTAAAACGTCACATCTTCCACAAAAATAAGGCAGCTCGGTTGAAAAGTCAGTTGAGTAAAGTGCTCGCCGCGGTTGCGAAAAAGTAATGATCGTTCTGTCCGGTTCCTCACATCCCATGTTTGGTCGTCAGCTCGCAACACAGCTTTCTGTTTCTTTTGGAAATATTGAGTTAGGATCTTTTCCTAATGGTGAAAGACGAGTATGGATACAGTCTTCCGTCATAAACGAGGATGCTATCTTGGTTCAATCCTTTTCAACTCCGGTAGACATGCATGTTCTTGAGTTTTCACTCCTCGCAGATGCCGCTGAACGAGCGGGGGCAAAAACCATTACCGCCGTTATTCCGTGGATGGGATACTCATTGCAAGACAAGGTGTTTCGACAGGGAGAGCCCATCGCCGCACGTGTTATTGCAGATATTGTTTCTGGTTCCAGGATTGATAGGGTTATGGTGATGGATCTTCACAGCAACAGTGTCGCAGGATTTTTTTCGGTTCCAACAACAGTACTAAGTTCATGGGATCTTTTTGTTGACGATGTAAAAAATCGTTTTAGGAAAGAAGAGAGTATTGTTGTGTCGCCGGATTTTGGTGGCCTCAAGCGTGCACACGTGTTCGCGGAGCGTCTTGGCGTGTCACTTGCAAACATTGATAAAGCGCGAGATTTGCATACGGGAAAAGTTCAAGCAAAATTCATGGTGGGTGAGGTCAAAAAGAAGATCTGTCTTGTTGTCGATGATGTAATCAACACTGGTTCTACTGTTGTTGAGATTGCTCGATTGCTAAAAGAGCATGGTGCAAAAAAAGTGGTGTTTTATTCAACGCATGCGCTATTGGCGGGATCGGCCAGTACTCTTTTGCAAGAGAGCGCTGTTGATGAGGTGGTGGTTGGGGACACGGTAGCGGTAGGAGAAAAAATGTTTCCAAAACTTCGTGTATTATCTGTGGTCCCGGTGTTTGCCGAGGCGATTCACAAGATGATGTGATTTTGGCTGTTCTGATTCGATCTGCTTGATTTATTTCCAGTTGAAGTTTTTTCTTAGATTTTGTATAACGAACATATATTCGCCGCTCTTCCAATCTACACATAGCGTCCATTTCTCCGTGAAGCGAATCATTTCTACTCATATGTATGGCCAAACAGGCCAAAGGAGGGTGTATGTCGCTTACCCGAGAAGATCTTCAGAGTATTGAGAGGCTTATTCGGTCTACAACAGAGGATATTTTGAGAGATCATTGGGAGCATGTCATGATTCCCTGGATGAACGAAAACTTTGTGAGCAAAAAAGATCTAAGAGAAGAATTTGAGTTATATACAATAAAGATGGAAGAAAGGATACAACCGATTGAAAAGGAAATTATTCGTGTGAAAGAAAATGGGTTCATTACGCAAAGAAGTCTCAGAGAGCATCGAGATTATACAGAAATAAAGTTAGAATCGCATTCACGGGCAATTCGCGAAATTCGCGGAGTTGCGGAACCAAAAGTTATGTATAGAACCAAAAAAGATGAAGACAAGCCTTGAAAGTAAGCCTGGAGAATGATAGTTGCCCCGTATGCTATACTCTATCTCAACCGAAAGGTAAGGAAATCCGGTCCTTACTCCTGAAAAGGTCGGTGACGGGCACAGCGTAACAGCGGAACCCGTTCGGGGGCTCCCGATATAGAGCAAAGAGATCAAAGCGCAGTGGTACCGCGTTCATCCGCGAAAGATCGCAAGGATGACCGCCTGTGCATGATTCAGAGCAAATGTTCTGAGTTATGCATGGGCGGTTTTTTGTATAAAAAAGGAGGAAGCATGACAACGATCACCTATGGCGATTTCGCAAAACTCGAAATTTGTGTCGGTGTTATAGAGGAAGTACTCGATTTTCCGGAAGCAAAAAATCCCGCATATAAACTTCACATCAATCTTGGACCAGAAATTGGTTTGCGGTGGAGTAGCGCACAAATCGTGAAGTACTATACGAAAGCAGAACTCTTGGGAAAGCAAGTGCTGTGTGTGGTGAACTTTCCGCCAAAGCAAATTAGGCCGTTCATGAGCGAAGCACTGACGCTCGGGGTGCCGGATGGCGAAGGGGGATGTATACTGATTACACCAAGCAAGCAGGGAGCACAACTCGGAGGAAAATTGTACTAAAAATTGAAGAAACACAAAAAGGAAACAAATATGAAATATTCGAAATATTTTGGACAAACCAAACGAGATCAGAAACAATATGAGTCGAAAAATCAAACGCTGTTGCAAAAAGCTGGATACATCGATCAACTTTCAGCGGGTGTTTATACGTTTTTGCCTTTGGGACTACGCGTAATCAATAACATCAACACTGTTATTCGAGAAGAGATGAATGCCATTGGCGGACAAGAAATTCTCATGCCTGCGTTGGTGCAGAAGGAACTGTGGGAAAAAACGAAGCGGTGGGACTTGGATGTTCCTTTTAAAACCGCACTTTATGACGGCAAGGAGTTTGCATTGGGATGGTCGCATGAAGAGGTTGTGACGCCTTTGGCAAAGCAGTTTATCTCGTCTTATCGAGATCTTCCATTTGCGCCATACCAGATTCAAACAAAATTCCGGAATGAAGCGCGCGCAAAAAGCGGGATCATGCGTGGACGCGAATTTTTAATGAAGGACATGTACTCGTTCCATATCGATCAAGTTGACTTGGATCGTTTTTATCTGGAGGCAACCGAGGCCTATCGACGCGTTTTTACGAGAGTTGGATTGGGAAACGTGATCTATCTCACTTTTGCATCCGGCGGCGTATTCTCAAAATTCTCACACGAATTTCAGGTCATTTCTGATGTGGGCGAAGATACCGTGTATGTTTCCGAGGAGAAAAAAGTCGCAATCAACAAAGAAGTGTATACCGATGAAGTATTATCAGAGTTAGGGGTAAAAAAGGAATCATTGATTGAAAAGCGATCAATTGAGGTTGGAAATATTTTCAAACTAGGTACGCGATTTTCTCAAGCTTTTGATGTAACCTACGCCGATGCTGAGGGGAAAAAGCATAATCCAGTGATGGGATGCTATGGCATTGGTCCTTCGCGTGTGATGGGCACGATGGTTGAGGTTTTGGCGGATGATAAAGGGTTGGTGTGGCCAAAAGAAGTTGCACCATATCAGGTTCATCTCGTAAATATTCAAGCAGAAGAACAAGCGCAACGCGTGTACGATCTTTTGCAAAAAGCAGGGGTAGAAGTGCTTTGGGATGATCGAGATCTTCGTGCTGGTGAGAAGTTTACCGATGCTGATTTGATTGGGTTGCCCTTACGCGTGGTAGTGTCTGAGAAGACAGGAGACAGGGTTGAGGTGAAGGCGCGTGCCGGTGGAGAGAGTCCCATAGTTGGGATGGAGGAGATGGTGAAGATGGTGAAAAAAGGAGAGGAATAATATGTTTCTTTCCAGAAGGCCACAAGAATCGTATCCATCATCGGAATTTATTGAACTTGATCTCACAAAACAAGAAAAATTAAAAAAATTTCGAGAATCACATCCTCGATTTAACACTCTAGTTGAGAGTGGATTAGAATTAATTGGTGAAGAAAAAGCAAACGAAACACAATCGAGATATATTCGTGAGTTCCTTTGGAAACTTGCGGTTGTTGTAAGTATGCAAGAATCACGTGAGACAATTACTCGAGATCACATGAAGGCAATAGGAGATATCATAGTTCAACGTATTAATGTTGCATTTCCGGATTTTGCACGTCAAGCAAATGAATATATGACCGATATCAAATTATTCGATCATCTTTTGAATGGAAGAACATAAAGAATGAAACTCCTCGTTACTCATCGCGCACCAGACATCGACGCAATCGCCTCGGTGTGGATCTTAAAAAGGTTTGATCCCGAACACTACGCGGATGCAAAGATTGCTTTTGTTGATGCAGGTGGAACGTTGTCTCAAGAAGAAATGGCAAAACACAGTTTTCCACCGGATGAGATTACGTATACCGATACTGGATTTGGCCAGTTTGATCACCACCAACCCGACAAAGCTTTGCAACGTATGTCTGCCGCAAGTCTTGTGTTCGATCACGTTTGTGTAGTAAATCCTGAAAACAAAAAGGATTGGGCGCTCCAACAGATCGTTGAGTATTGTTTAGTTGATGATCACTTTGAGGACTATTTTTTTGAGGATGCTGATTCTGTTCGTCACCTTTTTGCATTGCGTGGAATTCTTCATGGATCAGAGTTAGCCGGTCTTCATGATGACGACGCACAAATTGTGTTCGGATTTCGATGTTTAGATGCGATCTATAGCTCTCTTAAAGAACGACATAAGGCGATGCAGGAACTTAAAAAAGGAATTGAGTTTGAGTCGCGATGGGGGAAGTCTGTGGGACTTGAAACCTCGAACCAGGCAGCGGTTCGGTACGGTCAACTCAAAGGATATATGCTCGTTGTCCAAAAAGATCCTCGTCGTGGTGGAGTGAATATTAAGGCGGCCCCGCGAAAAGAACTAGATTTAACACCATTGTACGAGAAAATTGTCGCACGCGACAAAAAGGGTTCTTGGTTTTTTCATAATGGTCGACACATGATCATTAATAACTCAAGTCACGCGAACCAAACTCCAACTCCACTTTCTTTGCAAGAAGTGATGGAGATTGTGAGGGCATGTTGAAAGGAGCATATATGCAGAAGGATGATTGTCTCTTTTGTCAGTTTGTGGAGGGGAAGATTCCATGCCATAAAGTTTGGGAGGATGATCTTCACATAGCCTTTCTCACCATTTTCCCCAACACAAAGGGGTTTACCGTGGTTGCAACAAAGAACCATTATCCGAGCGATGCTTTTTCCCAAGATGATACGTTAATAACAGGACTTGTTTTGGCCTGCAAAACGGTCGCAAAAAAGATCAATGCAGCATTTGAAGACGTAGGGCGTACAGGAATGTTTCTTGAAGGATTTGGTGTGAATCACCTGCACGCAAAACTCTTTCCGATGCACGGAACAAAAGGAGTAGAGTTGTGGAGGGAGATGCCTCCAGAGAGAGTAACAAAGAAGTTTTTTACCCGATACGAGGGGTATTTATCTTCACATAACGGCGAACGCGCCGACGACAAAAAACTCGAGGAGATAGCGAAAAAAATCAGAGAGAGTTAGCGCATTGCCCTCTGGCACTCCTCGATGTACAATACACCAATATTCTTTTGAAGAGATACACAGAGTAATCTGTTTTTGTGAGAGGGGGTGAGTATTCATGCCATCTATCGTACGTGCAAAACGAGATGAATCAACAGACAGTGTCATTAAGCGCTTTAAAAAACGCATGATGATCGATAATATTTTGACATTGGTGAAGGAAAAAGAGTTCTATAAAAAACCGGCATTACTTCGCAAAGATCACAATAAAGAAATCGAGCGACGCAAATACCGTGAACGTATGGAACGTCAAAAATCATCAAAGAAATCATTTAAAAAATCGAAGAAAAAGTAGTCTCACATGGTTACTATTTTCATTTCCGTTGGATCGAGATATCCGGTAAACCGCACAATGGTGCGAGCCTGTGTTTTACGCGTCCTATCCGAAAAAGGAGTAGAAGATGCAGAGGTTTCCGTGTCGCTTGTGGGATCACGGAAAATGATCGAGTTAAATGAGAATCTCATGAAGCACCAAGGAGTGACAGATGTACTCTCTTTTCCTCAAATGGATCCTGAACAGCCAGATAAAGATTTTCTTGATGCGCCGAAAGGGCAACCTGAAATACCAAGACAACTGGGGGATGTTGTTGTCTGTTTTCCTGAGGCGGTAAACGAAGCAAGAAAACTCGGTCGTATGGTTGATGATCAGATCTGCTTTCTTGTCGAACACGGACTGCTTCATCTTCTTGGATTTCACCATGAGTAGTTCATGATATCATTGCCTCATAATGTCTTGGTACCGCGTCTATCGTCCACAAACAATTCATGAGCTTCATCTTCCCTCTGTGAGGGAGGCATTAGATCGGATACGTCAAGGTGGAACATATAGCCACGCATATTTGCTCACCGGTCCCAAGGGTACCGGAAAAACGAGTAGTGCTCGTATCATTGCAAAGATGGTGAACTGTGAAAAAAATGCAGATCACATCAAGTCATCATCAAAAAAACCATTTGTCGAGCCATGCGGTGCATGTCCTTCATGTGAACGTATAACGCGCGGTTCAAGTATGTGCGTTGTTGAGATGGATGCTGCGAGTAATCGTGGAATTGACGATATCCGCATGCTTCGTGAGCGGATAAATCTTGCACCGTCAGACGGACTGGTAAATGTCTACATCATCGATGAGGTTCACATGTTGACCACGGAAGCCTTCAATGCGCTACTCAAAGTGCTTGAGGAGCCGCCGAAGCATGTCATTTTTATCCTTGCCACAACGGAGTTTCATAAGGTACCAGAAACCATTATTTCCCGATGTATCGTGATTCAATTCAAGAAGGCTTCACTTGAAGATATCGAGCATGCGCTCCAGGCAATTGCGAAAAAAGAAACTATCACCATCAATTCTTCCTTACTTACTAAAATCGCACAAAAAGCAGATGGATCGTTTCGAGATGCGGTGAAAATGTTCGAGCATCTCGCTCAAGGAAAAACATCGATTACAAATGAAGATGCTGCATCATTTTCAGATGATGGCGTGAAGGTTGAACTTCGTGCGTTGTGTGATGCGCTTTTTTCTCGCGATGCAGAACGTGTTGCACATATTTTTCAACATATCGAAGAAAAAAACATTGATCCTACGTACGCACAAAAAATGACACTCCAGATGTTGCATGAGAGTCTTGTCGCCGAAATTGTGCAAGAAACGCAGAAGGGAAAAGCTGCACAGATCCAATCTCTCCTCTCACATCTAGCGGTTCCACTCGATCCTCTTCAACCGTTCCCCTCACTCCCTTTTGAACTGGCGTGTTTTTCATGGTGTTTTGGTGAAATACAACAGGTAGAACGCAAACCTGAATCAGAACGAACTCCTCAAAAAAACTCCCAGACGCACGTCACAGAAGAGCAAACAAAAAGCACACAATCTGACACAAGGGTCTCGTTGGTGCAGGATGATCATCATGAGACAGAGCAAACTGATGGACTTGTCATAACCGGCGAAGAAATACTCATACGGTGGCAAGATATCTTGGCTAAGATCAAATCGACAAATGCAACGGTGGAGGCATTACTTCGCGCGACACGGCCACAAAACATTCAAGGGAAGGTAGTAACAATTGAGGTGTTCTATTCCTTTCACAAAGAACAACTTGAACTCGAGAAACATCGCAGGGTGATAGAGGACGTTATAAAACAGGCATTCAGTCTTCCAGTTCTTCGAGTTTCGTATGTGCTTGGGAAAAAAGAAAACAAACCAAAAACGCAGAAGGCAAAAGATGAAGATCTCATACAATCTGCGTCCGAAGCCTTGCTGTCATAATTTTTGCACATTATGCTATACTCAACGCAAGTATTGAACTAAAAGGAGCAACATGTCCAATCTTTTCGGAAAAATTGGTGATTTAAATAAACTTCGACAGCAAGCTATTCAGATGCAACAGCAGTTGGAAGCGGAGGAGATTGTTGTTGAACATGGTGATGTTCGCGTAGTTATAACGGGATCACAAAAGATAAAACATTTCAGTGTTCAGGGAATCACGAGTGATGAGGCGGTCTCTGCCTTGAATGAAGCAATTAAGAAGTCACAAGAATTGGCCGCAAAGAAACTCCAGTCCATGAGTGGTGGCCTCGGTGGATTATTTGGCGGCGGCGGACAACAATAACCTTTTTCGCAAAACGTTTGTACAGATGCTGGCGGTGTTCATGAATATGCAGTATGTCGTCCATGTGCGTGCTGGTGCACAGAAGAAAGAAATTCAACAGAGGAATAATGTTTTTCATATTTGGACTCTCTCTGCCGCAAGTGAGGGGAAAGCAAACACGGAAGTAATCGCGATGATTGCAGAATATTTTCACGTCCCTAAGTCACGAGTATTTGTTATTCGTGGTGAAAAAAATAAGCAGAAAGTGGTAGAAATTCTGTAATACGGTATTTCTGTAACACAGAGATGGGAAGTCGTGTATACTCCTTGATATGAAGTTGCCTCGATCTATCCAACAATTAATTACTCAATTTGAACGTTTACCGGGAGTAGGGCCAAAATCAGCACAGCGTCTTACGTTTTATCTCCTCCATGTCCCTGAATCAGAAATCCAAAAATTTGCTGACTCTCTTGTTGCGATGAAGAAAAACACAAAAGTGTGTTCGCGATGTCATAATGTTGGTGAGGAAGATCCATGCGAGATCTGCTCCGATTCAACTCGAGATAAATCTTTGCTTTGTATCGTTGAACAGCCCCTGGATGTTTTGGCGATTGAACGATCCGGAAAATATGACGGCCTCTATCACGTGTTACACGGGGCAATCTCTCCGCTCAACAATATTGGACCGGATCAACTTTTTCTCCACGATATTGTAAAGCGAGTTCACAACATTGATGAGGTTATTCTTGCAACGAACCCAACCATGGAAGGAGAGGCTACAGCAATGTACATACAGCAGTTACTTGCTGAAGGTCATCCAGACGTAGCAATCACACGTATAGGACATGGTTTACCAATAGGTGCTGATATTGAGTATGCCGATGGAATCACTATTGCGCGGGCAATGGAGGGTAGACGAAAGATGTAGGATGGGGTGTAGGACGAAGAGAGGTCGGACCTAGGTCGGAACTTCCCATTGGATTTTTATCGTAGCGCGTTATACTGTGACTGTGTGCAAACGAAAACCGCGTTTGTTCATGTGTAAGCCGAATCCTGCATAACCAGGACGGCTTTTTTTATACCCAAAGGAGGAGATATGCGCATCATGTTTTCATCAAAAACAGCCGCAATTACAGACAAAGTACGGCAATTTATTGAGAAAAAACTGATGGGCTTGCAAAAATTTTCTTCACTCGGAGTAGAGCAACTCCAGGTCGTTATTGATCGGGTGAAACGTGGTGGCAGGAACTCAAGTGAGGCACAGATAGAGGTTGTAGCACAGTTGAAAGGAGCACGTTATGCCTTCAAGGAAGTGGGTGACAATTTATTTCAGGTATTTTTTCGAGTCTATAGAAAAATTGAGGAGAAACTTGGGAGAGAAAAGGCGGAGAGGAAGAAGAGAAAATAATTTTCCAGAGGGCGAATAGAAAGATCGGGACTTCCTTTTGGTTTTCTGATATGCTTGATTTATGGGTCTTGGTGATGATGTTAAACAAATAGCTTCAGATGTTGGTGATGCCGTTGGGGGCGTTGTTTCTGATACCGCGAAGGCTGTTGCAAAAACTCCTTTGGATATTCTTGAAGAAATTTTGGGAGGGAAACCATCTGGCGGAGGTCCCGGAAGTTCTTCTCAGGAAAAACCGCCGGATCAACTTGAAAAACAAGAGTCTGGAAATGCCGATCCCGCACAACAAGCCATGCTTCAGCAAAGGATGCAGGAAGACGAAGTAACTCGCCAACAAAAAATTCGTGCACATCAAGAATTTATGGCGAATCAACAAGCGCATTACGATCAAAACATGGCGCAAGAACGCCAGCAGAAAGAAGTTGAAAAACAGCAGCACGAGGAGCAAAAGAAATTCGAGATCAAACAACTGGAAAAACAAAAAAGAGAAAACCTCCAGGTGCAGATGGCAAAAGACGCGGCGAATGCAGAAAAAGCAGCCTCGGTTGGCGCGGGGTAATCTGATACACTACACGTCAGTGATATGAAAATCTACAACACATTTACGCGGTCAGTTGAGGAAGTTGTCCCACTTCATGCTGGAAACAACATTGGTTTGTACGCATGCGGTCCCACGGTTTACGATTACGCTCACCTTGGTCACCTACGCAAATACATCATGGACGATGTCCTCATCCGTGTTCTGAGACATTCGGGATTGACCGTGACACATGTCATGAATATCACCGATGTTGGCCACCTCGTTTCCGATGCCGACGAAGGCGAAGACAAGATGGAGAAAGGGGCGCGGAAATACGGAAAGTCTGTATGGGATATAGCGAAAGAGTTTGAATCATTTTTTTGGAAAGGACTTGATGCAGTCGGTGTGAGTAGACCGGACATTTCATGTCGCGCGACAGATCACATTGCAGAACAAATCATGCTTATTCAAACATTAGAGAAGCGTGGATTTACTTACATTCTTGATGATGGTCTCTACTTTGACACGTCAAAATTTCCGGAGTACGGACAGCTGGCGAAACTGGATATTGAAAAACTCAAAGCAGGAGCACGTGTAGAGATGGTCCATGGCAAAAAACACCCAACAGATTTTGCGTTATGGAAATTTTCATCAAAAAATGAAAAAAGACAAATGGAATGGGATTCGCCTTGGGGAAAAGGATTTCCCGGATGGCACATCGAGTGTTCTGCAATGAGCATGAAGTATCTTGGAGATCAATTTGATGTGCACACGGGAGGCATTGACCATATTCCGGTTCACCACACCAATGAAATCGCGCAAAGCGAGGCGGCCACGGGAAAAAAGCCGTTTGTGAAATACTGGGTACACCACAATTTTCTTCGAGTTGATGGTGAAAAAATGAGCAAATCGCTCAATAACTTTTACACGATTGACGATGTCATACAGAAGGGGTTTTCACCAATGGCTTTACGATTACTGTACTTGAGCGCACATTATCGTGATGAACTCAATTTTACTTGGGATACGTTGGCGGCGTCTCAAACAGCAGGGGATCGATTGGTCCAGATGGCGAGCGGATGGAAGAAAGAGGAGGGAAGAACGGAGCTTTCAGGGGAGAAACTGGAAAAAATCGAGGAATATCGATCCCGATTTTTCACTGCAATAGAACATGACCTCCACACGCCGGAGGCGGTTGCAGTTCTGTGGGAAATGACGAAAAGTAATATTCCATCGAAAGATAAATACGACCTTCTCTGTGAGTTTGATGAGGTATTGGGTCTGGGAATTGCGGGGGCCGTATCTCAAAGCAATGGCAACGAAAAAAAAGTTCCTGTGCCACAGGATATTGCAAAATTGGCGACACAACGGTGGCAAGCAAAACAAACAAAAGATTTTACAATCGCAGATCTGTTGCGAAAAAAAATCGAAGACAATGGTTGGGTTGTAACAGACAACGAAGCTGGATATATCGTAAAGAAAAAAACTTGACCCCTTTCTCACAGCATTGTACGATCAATATCTCTTAATAAAAGGAGGGATATGCAAGTTGATCCAACCATCTTCAAGTCCTACGATATCCGTGGAGTATACGGAAAACAACTGTTTGATGAGACGGGGGAGGCGGTTGGAAAAGCATTTGCAAAAGTCCTCCAGCCAACCTCGGTTATTGTTGGAAGAGATGCAAGAATTTCAAGCCCAAGTCTTCACGCGTCGCTCATACGAGGTCTCACGAGTGTTGGAGTGCATGTTGTTGATGTGGGCATGGTTTCAACAGACATGTACTATTTTGCATGTGTCACAAAAAACCTTCCCGGCATCATGGTCACTGCGAGCCATAATCCAAAGGAATATAACGGATTTAAGATGGTGCGCAGTATTCCATACCTTCTTTCTGGCGAAGAAGGCATTCAAGATATTCGAGAGATCGTCGAATCAGATGCATTTCCGACAGTATCTTTAACACAGGGAATCATAGAGAAATGGGATACGCTGTCCGAGTTTATTCAATACATGATGAGTCTCGTTGACACATCATCACTTAAACCAATGAAAATTATTTGTGATACCGCAAATGGCATGGTGGGACCAACCTTAATCGAGTTATTCAAAAAAATCCCACAAGTTGCACTAGTCCCGATGTATTTTGATCCAGACGGAAATTTTCCCAATCACGGTGGAGACCCGCTTCAAGAAGAGAATCGCACAGAGATTATTAAACGCGTAGTAGCAGAAGAAGCTGATTTGGGATTTATGTTTGATCCGGATGGAGATCGGTTCTTCTGTATAGACAAAACTGGTCGATTTGTCTCGGGCGATTTTCTCACAGCAATTCTCTCTGAGTATTTCCTCAAGAAAAAGCCGAGCAGTCCTATCGTATACGACATCCGAGCCTCTCACGCCGTCCCAGACCTCATCACACAGGCTGGTGGGAAGCCATTATACAATCGTGTTGGCCATGCCTACATAAAAAAACGCATGAGTGATGAAAAAGCGGTGTTTGGAGGCGAGGTAACAGGGCATTATTATTTCGAATCATTTTACTATTGTGATTCAGGAATAGCCCCTATGCTCTATATGATGGATTATTTATCAAGTTCATCAAAACGTTTAGACGAGATATTATCTGCGCTAGAAAAGAAATACTTTATCTCTGGCGAAATCAATACAAAAGGTGCAGATGCGCAAAAAGTATTTGAAAAAATCCGAGCAATTTATAGTCCTCAAGCACAACGGGTTATCGAGATTGACGGCATAACAATGGAGATGGGTGACTGGCACTTCAACGTGCGAGCATCCAACACAGAACCACTTGTCCGTCTTAATCTTGAGGCGTCAACACTCGAACAGATGGAGCAAAAAAGGGATGAGGTCTTATCGGTCATACGCGAAGGTGTTGTGTAGTACATTTTTTGTTACATTATATGTACGATGAGACATAAACAATTGAAAAAATTCACCAATTACAAAAATCTCCACAGAGTGGATATTGTAGTGCTCATCCTTTTTCCGTTTCTTGCTGCTGTACTCTCATTGATATTCCGTGCGAACTTTCTTTTTTCTATGCTCATGTTCTTCTGTGTCCCCGCCGTCTATTTGTCATTTCGCAATCCAATTCATGTGAAGAAATCGATGATATTTACCACAGTCCTTGCAGTCCCATTTACATTTATCATTGATTATTTGGCTGTTGTAGATGGGGCTTGGGCTATTCAGTCAACCTTTCCCCGTCTCATCGCATTAGGAACAACTCCGATTGAACAGTTTGTATGGAGTTTTAGCTATGTGTATTTTGTCGTCATGTACTACGAGCACATGGCAGATCGAGGAAATATCCAAAAACACAATCAATGGTTCCGATGGTTAGGCGGAGGAGCGACGTGTTTCCTGGGAGTATTTTTCATGCTCTATCTGAAGTACCCAGACCTCCTAAAAGTTGAGTACGCATATCTCTGGTTGGGAACATTGCTTTTTGTTCTTCCTGCCTTGTTATTTTTGGCGAAATTCACATCTCTTCTTGCAAAGTTCCTCAAGGTTTCTGCATACTTTTTTATGTTGTCACTTGTCTATGAAATCACCGCACTACAATTGAATCAATGGTGGTTTCCCGGTACACACTTTATCGGTTGGGTAGAGATTTTTTCTTTGCGATTCCCATTTGAGGAGTTATTTTTCTGGATGATCTTTGGAGCGATCGGTGTATTAACATACTATGAGTTTTTTGATGATGATAGGAAGTAGTAAGCGTTTAGAAATCTATTGGTTGACAGGCAATCCCAGTTCAGCAAAAATAGTACGAAGATCAGCACATGTTTTTATTTGATCAGGATAATTCTGTTGTCGTTCCAAAACGGAAACTTGAAATGTTTGTACATCATTAGCTTTTTGAGAAGGATTTATAGTGATCCCTCCGGGCAAATGGGATAGTTCAATCCCTTCTGTACCAAAGAGTTGAGCAAGAGCTTCTGACACTTGCTGTATGTCAATGATGGTGGAAAAAAATGGTAGCATACGTTCTTCGTCTGAGGGAAACTGGTGCGAAAATCTATTAAGATTTTCTTTTTCCATGGAAGGTATGAGTTTAGCTGAGATTAATTTTTCATATAACTCATTGGGTGGGTTCGACTGAAGAGAAATACCCTGTGCTATTCTGTACAACGCGAGGATATCATAAAGATCACCAATAGTAAGATCTTTTCTGATGGAAATCTGTTCTACTTGCCCGAATTTTTCTTTTAATCTTTGATACGCCGAAGATTTTTTGGCAATCTCTAAATTGGGGTTACCATCAGAGGCTTTCTCTTTTTTTAGACTGCTTAATCTTAAAAGTGTACTCACCGTCTCGTTTAATAATTTCAACATACTGTTATTTATACCACACATTTTTCTTCTGGATGTTAAAATGAGGCCTATATGTCACAACTCTCTGCTGGAATTGTCGGTCTCCCAAATGTTGGGAAGTCCACTCTTTTTAACGCGCTCCTAAAAAAGCAGGCGGCACTTGCGGCGAACTATCCATTTGCCACGATTGAGCCAAATATTGGAATTGTGCCGGTACCGGACAAACGGCTAAATCAACTCGCAGATGTGATCCAAAAAGAATCTGGAGTTCAACCACCCCTTGTTTCCGCAACGGTAGAGTTTGTTGATATCGCCGGCCTTGTCGCCGGTGCCTCAAAGGGGGAGGGACTTGGCAACAAATTTCTCTCGCATATCCGTGAAGTTTCACTTATTGTTCACGTATTGAGAGCATTTGAAGACGGCAATATTATTCGTGCTGGTGCTGTAGATCCAAAAAGTGATCTTCAAACGATTGAAACTGAGTTGCAGTTGGCCGATTTAGCTACATTGGAAAAGCAAAAAGAGCCAAAAGGAGTCGCAGATAAAGCGATACAACAAAGATGGCAAGTTACTAAAAAATTGTCAGAAGCATTAAATACAGGAATTTCGGCCAGGGGTGCTGTACAAACCGATGAAGAAAAACAGATTGGCAAAGAACTCGGTCTTTTGACAATAAAACCAGTCCTTTTTGTGTTCAACGTCAGTGAAGATGATGTAAAGCGAGAACACGACCTTCAAAAAGAATACGCAGCGTCTTTGCATGTTCCAGCAACGCAATGTGTTGTTATTTCAGCCCAAATCGAGAGCGAAATAGCGACGTTATCGGAAGAAGATCAGGTAGCATTTCTCGAGGAATTAGGATTGAAAGAAAGTGGATTGGAACGTCTCATCCGTGCTGCATACGTCACACTTGGTCTACAATCATTTTTAACTGCAGGAGAAAAAGAAGTTCGTGCCTGGACAACAAAAATCGGCGCAACGGCAGTAGAGGCTTCTGGAGAGATTCACACAGATTTTATGAAAAAGTTTATCAAGGCAAATATCGCTAACTTTGACGATTTTGTTTCCTGCGGTGGATGGAAAGGTGTGCGCGAAACTGGAAAGATGCGACAAGAAGGTCGCGACTATGTGATGCGCGATGGTGATGTCGTAGAATTTGCCATTGGTTCATAAGATTTCCTCAAGAAAAAGCAGTTAACCTTTTGTAAGGTTATTGTAAGAATCTCGCGCTATGATGAGAGTGTTCTGTTTCTTGCCCGTGATGGATGTGTCTGGTACAATACCGACACGTAGCTCATCCATCGCGTGCGATGTGACCCAATACCTATGAGCTAGAAAGGAATATATGAAGAGAGCATACGAATTTTCGGTGCTTTTCTCTCCGGAGTTAACCTCCGAAGAATTAAAAAAAGCTCAGGACGCAGTGTCCGGCTATATCACCACAGCAGGTGGGACAATTTCAAAAAAAGACGAACTTGGCCGAAAATTCTTGGCCTACAAGATCAAGAAACATGAGGATGCGGTATTTGTCATATACTACATCTCGCTCGACGCCTCAAAAGCACAAGAACTGGAGCAGCTTGTGAAACATACACCTGGGGTAATCCGCCATATGTGTATCGTTACGGAACAGGATTAAAGGAGAACCATATGTCTAGTCGTTCATTAAATAAAGTATTACTCATTGGAAATCTCACTAGAGATCCGGAGTTGCGATACACCCCGCAAGGAACCGCGGTCTGTACCATTGGTTTGGCGACAAACCGCAGTTGGACAACGCAGGATGGCGGAGAACGAAATGAGGAAACTGAGTTTCACCGTTTGGTTGCCTGGTCCAAACTTGCCGAGATTTGTGGCCAACTTTTGAAAAAAGGCCGCAAGATTTTTGCGGAAGGTCGTTTGCAAACACGCGAATGGACAACACAAGACGGTCAAAAGCGCCAAACCACAGAGATTGTGATGGAGAACATGATTCTCCTCGATTCTGCAGGAAGAACTGTAAGTGGAGAGAGCGATGCTGGAGGATATGCATATCCAACAGATGATTCTGGAGCAACGCAAGCACCAGCACAACAACCTGTATCAAAATCAAAATCGAAAAAAACAAAGAAGGGTGATGATGAATCAGTTCCTTCAGTGGAACCTGTTGTTGCTGAAGATATTAGTGACGACATCCCATTTTAATACATAGTGAAAGGTAACACATATGATACGACAAAGAATGACATTCCAGATGCGACCGGTCGCGAATAAAGGAGATAAGTTTGTCTTCGATTATAAAGATGCTGAAACACTGAAGCGGTTCATGACGGAACGCGGAGACATCTTGAGCAGAGAGCGGAGTGGGCTTTCCGCAAAGCAGCATCGCGAGCTCGCAAAGCAGATTAAGCGCGCGCGTCACATCGGACTACTCCCGTTTGTCACGACACTCTAACCTGTAGTACACTTACGGCATATGAAGCTGCAGACAGTACAGTCTTTTGTTGTCGGTATCTTGCTTATTCTTTTAGGTGGTGTTGTAGGATATCGTTTTGGTAGTGGTCAAACGATTCCGGTGTTGTCGCGTGTTGTATCCGCGATCCCTCAATCGCAACGATTGGTAAACACAAAGGTTCCATCATCAGAGTCATCGGTTGATTTTTCACAATTTTGGGAGGTGTGGAACAGACTCGAATCATTCTACGTTGATCCAGAAAAACTCGATGCAAAAAAGATGGTGTACGGAGCCATACAAGGAATGACGAGTGCGCTGGGAGATCCATACACCATGTATTTACCTCCTGAAGAGCATAAGCGCAGCGTAGAGGATTTACAGGGGGCATTTGATGGGGTTGGAATTCAGTTGGGGTATAAGAACCAAACGTTAGCGGTTATTGCCCCGCTCAAAGGGCATTCCGCTGAGAAAGCGGGGGTTCAGGCTGGTGATTTTATATTGCGCATCAAAGATGAGAAAAAGAATGTCGATAAAGAAACAACGGGCATTTCGCTACCGGAGGCAGTAAATCTTATTCGTGGCCCCAAGGGAACCTATGTCAAACTTACGTTTTTGCGTGAAGGCGGGAAACCAGAGGAAAAAGAGCTCATGCGGGACACCATTATCGTTCCATCTGTCGAGCTCAAATATGTTGAGAAGAATGGAAAACACATCGCGCACATCATTCTTTCTCGGTTTGGTGAGCGAACCGATAATGAATGGAAAAAAATAGTAGACGACATTCTCACGCAAAAGAAAAAAGTTTCCGGTGCCATTGTTGACGTTCGTAACAATCCGGGAGGTTACCTTCAGGGGGCTATCGATATTGCAAGTGAATTCATTCCAAATGGTCCAATAGTCACACAGCAAGGCCGAGTAGAAAAACAAACATATACCGTGTCGCGCAGGGGGAGACTGACAGAAGTACCAGTTGTGGTATTGGCAAATAAAGGAAGTGCGTCGGCATCAGAAATTGTTGCAGGGGCACTTCGAGATCGTCGTGGAGCAAAGTTAGTAGGTGAAAACACGTTTGGCAAAGGAACCGTTCAAGACGCGCAAAACGATCTTCCGGATGGAGCGGGTCTGCATATTACCATCGCAAAATGGCTACTGCCATCTGGGAGTTGGATCCATGAAAAAGGCCTTTCTCCGGATGTTGAAATCGTTGATGATCAAAATACTCCAGATATAGACGAGGCGGTCCAAAAAGCTGCCGAGATGTTGTAAAAGGAGGAAACATGAAAAAAGTTATTTCTATCATGCTTTTTCTTGGGGTTTTTGTGGTGATCAGTGCCTCTGCGCTTGGTGGCGCGATAGCTGATCGTCTCTTTATTATTCGACCATTGGATCGATTTTTTCCAAGAAATGAACAAACCTCTTTTTCGCAACCGTTTGATGGAAACAAAGGTGTTGAATCGGATGTTACACGTATTGTTGAGAAGGCTGCTGGCTCTGTTGTGACAATTTCAGTGGTGAAGCAGGAAGTTGGGGGTGATATGTTTTTCCTCGATCCTTTTGGGTATTTTGGAGGTTCAAGTCCAAATTTACCACGTCAGCAAACGACAAAACGAGACATCGGAACCGGTTTTGTCGTTGATAAAGATGGTCTTATTGCAACAAACAAACACGTTGTCGGAGATGGCAATGTCAAGTACAAGGTTATTACAAAAGACGATAAAGAGTACGACGTGCAGAAGATATACAGAGACCCATCCAATGACTTGGCTATTCTCAAGGTAGATGCACCTCTCGAACCACTCAAACTTGGCGACTCAACAAACTTAAAAGTTGGACAGTCGGTGGTTGCAATTGGTACGGCATTGGGACAGTTCCGACAAACCGTCACAACGGGGGTAATTTCTGGATTGGGGAGGGGTATTGATGCGGGTGATGGTATGTCCGGTTTTGCGGAACGCCTCGATAATGTTATTCAAACCGATGCCGCAATTAACCCAGGAAACTCCGGAGGCCCCCTTATCAACAACGCCGGTGAAGTCATTGGGGTAAATGTCGCGACCGCCCAGATGGCGCAAAGTATTGGTTTTGCCATCCCGATTAATGTGTTGAAGGAGACATTAACAACCTTTAACAGCACGGGGCAGTTCAACCGTCCTTTTTTTGGTGTCCGATATCGAATGATTCCTCGAGAAACGGCACTTTTAAACGATGTGCCGGAAGGGGCATATGTTGTCGATGTTGTTCCTGGAAGTTCCGCGGAAGATGCAGGGGTTCAGGTGGGAGATATGATTACAAAGTTTGATGGGAAGATGCTGAAGGAGTTCAAGGGGGGACTCGCGAGTTTAGTCGCGCAAAAGAAGATTGGTGACACCGTGGCTATTGAGGTGTGGAGAGAGAAGGAAACAAAGATTATTCAAGTGAAGTTAAAAGAGGTAAAGGAATAGAAATTTTTCTCTCATGGTTTTTCGAGTGGCATCGGAACATCAGGAAACGTTTGCTAACGAACTCGCCAAATTGAATGCGAAATAGGTCAATCCTCATCTTCACTCAGGTGGTCTGGTTCACTCCAATTTTTCTCGTCTTTCATTGCGTCAAACACATCTTGCAGTCCGCCTTCCATATTGGTTTCTAATGCGTACCACGATTTGTGGATACGATGATCAGTGACGCGGTTCTGTGGGTAGTTGTAGGTGCGGATTTTCTCTGCGCGCATCGCGCGACCAATTACCGAACGCGATCCTTCAAGAGATTGTTCGCGTTTCGCTTCCTCGATTTCCCAAAGTTTTGCGCGTAAAATTTCTAGCGCAAGTTCGCGGTTACGCGCTTGGTAACGCTCACGACGGGACTCGACTACAATGCCGGTTGGCCGATGGGTGAGGCGCACTGCACTTGCTACTTTGTTGACGTTCTGACCACCATGACCACCAGCGCGTGTGAACTGCCATTCCAAATCGTCTTCTTTAATATCGACGACAGCCTGCGGAATTTCCGGTAGGACCGCGACGGACGCGGTGGAGGTGTGGATACGACCCTGGGCCTCGGTGGCGGGGACGCGCTGAACGCGATGTACTCCACCCTCATACTTAAGTGTTTCATAAGCATCTTTTGCGATAAACTTAACGACGCCTTCGTCAAGTTCCTCGATTTTCCATCCCCGTGTGGCAGCATATCGTGAGTACATGCGGATCAAATCAATGCACCAAATTTTCGCTTCGTCACCACCGGTTCCTGGGCGGATTTCAATGGTGCAGTTGGAGAAAGAGAGGTTGTTTTGTGTATTCCGGTCCTTTGCAGTCTGCATAGCCCGGAAAGCGTCCTCGAGTGTTTTTCTCTGATCCTCAAGATTACGAAGTTCTTCTTGTGCCAAAATACATAACTCTGGGTCCTGAAGAAGTCGAGTGTATTCTTCGATTTTTTGTTGGATTTCATCAAGTTGTTGCTGAAATGGATTCATATCCGTATTGTAGTCCAGGAAGGCGTGTCTTCGCAAAGTATTCTAGTTGGAGACGGGAAGTTTTTTCTTTTCTGCCTCGAGCATATCTCGGAAAGAAAGAGAGTCTTGTTTTTTCTTGTCATCGGCCTTTTTCTTTGACTTTTGGCTGTTTTGCTGTGCGGCAGCGCGCTTGGTGATAAAACGGTCAACTCGACCTTGAGTATCAACGAATCGATTTTCCCCAGTGTAAAACGGGTGACAAACTGAGCAGACATCTACTTGAATGGAGTCCTTTACGGAACCTGTTTGGAAGGTGTTTCCACATCCGCAGGTAACAGTCGTTGCATGGTTCCACTTGGGATGAACATTGGATTTCATAGGGGGCCATTGTATCGTAGGTGATATAATTTGGCAAATGGTAGTTCAATACGTACTGTATATCTGTCCGGATGGAGGTTGTATGAGTAGGAAAAAAGGAGAACGACTGGGGGGGGAACTAGTGATTGGACCCCTAAAAGAGGGAGAAGGAAGAGCGAATGCTTTGGTTGGTAGAATTGTGGTAAAAGATGGAAAAAAATTTAGGATAACCGCAATAAAGCTAGATGACGCAATCAAGCCATATAAACATGAAAACACATACGATCATACTATCGAATTTGTAAATATGGATGATCCACAGGATCAAAGATATGGCGAGTTGGGCGGAGCGGTGGATATTCTGGATATAATATCTGTCCTCAACTCCCACGGCTATACAATAGCACAATCTTAGCACTCTCCTTAACTGACTGCTTGACATTGATTTGGCACTCGTGATAATGTAGTGCCAATACCGTGAACGCGTCATGGTAAAACATTAGTAGATATAAAGGAGGTGCTATGTCATATTTTATTCCGCGATCTCTTATGTCTCTTCCTGGCCTTGGTTTGTCCTCGTTTTTTGATGATGACGCCTTTGGTTTGGTGGGCAATGTTCCCAATGGATTATCACTTGCTGAGGATGACAAACACGTTTATGTTGAGGCGGCGGTTCCAGGAGTCTATTCTAAGGACATTGACGTTTTGTTTGAAAAGGGCGTATTGAGGATCGTTGCGGAAGGCGTGAAGGAAGAAAAAGAAGGGAAAAAGTACTTCAGGAGAGCATCGAGTTCATTTTCATACCAAGTTGCTGTCCCTGGAGAGATAGATCTAAGTGTGGAGCCGGAGGCTGAGATCAAGAATGGCGTGATGCATATCACATTTGTGAAATCACCAAAAACACAGCCGAAGAAAATTTCGGTGAAATCGGCGAAATAATACCAAGAAGTTTAAAACAGAAGGGCGGCGTTACTTATGCCGCCTTTTTGTGTGGTTTATGATGAAGTGTCCGCAATCTCGATCGCTGATGCATCTCAGCAATGCATACGCCGATAGCCAAGATCATCGCCCCAAGAATGAACTGAACACCAAATTTTTCCTTTAACCAAAAGACAGAGAGGGGAAGAACAACGATGGGTTGAAGGTAGGTAAAAATACTTACCTTCGAAGCAGAAAGATGTTTCTGTGCAACTTGATATGAGGTAAATCCGATAATAGAGCCGAAAACAGCCATGTAGAGAATGGAGAAGAAAGCCTGTGGAAGTTGTGTAAGCATGAGTGGGCGGAAGAAAAAATATGGTTCAGTGATCATGACGATGAGGCCGAAGAGAATCATGCCGGTAAACCATCCCGTGTATCCAAATAAGAACGGATGATATGTTGTTGCGTATTTTTTCATCAACAGCGCTCCTGCGGTCCAGACGATGTTGTAGGTAAAGATAAGGAGATTGCCAAGGAGAGGGTTCGCTGCTCCTGATTGTGTTGGCGTATCAAGGATGATAATGCAGGTTCCTAGTGTTGCAATTGCAGCACCAAGCAGCTCGAACTTTGTAATACGCTCTTTTAAAAAAAGTGCACTGGCTGCCATGATAAAAAGAGGGGAGACGCTCGCGAGTATAGCCGCAGACGCAGACGTTGTGTAATGAAGACCGAGAAAAAGAATGCCAAGATTTAATGGGTTTGTGAGGATGCCGATTAAAAGCAATGTAACAAGATGCTGAGGAGTTTTTACCGACGAAGCAATGTGTTTGCGAAACGCATACATAAAAGGAGTTGTGAGTGCAATAACAAGAACGAATCGATAGTAGAGGAAAACGGTCGGCGATACAGTTTCAAGACCAAATTTAATAATTGCGGGTGCGGCGCCCCAACACAATACATTAATGAGTGCGGCCGTTACTCCAAAAATAACTGTTTTTGCGGGCAGACGATTCATTGTGGGTATAGTGTACGGAAAAGAATTGAGGAAAGGAAGGGGATCTGAGGAAAATAAGCGTACACGTGAATCTTGAAAAAAATGTTGACAAAAAAGTTACACAAATAACTTTACTACCTGTTCAATTGTCATTTTTTTCTGTTCGCTAGTCTTCATATTTTTGAGTTGAACCACATTTTGTGCTTTTTCGTCAGAACCGAGAATAATGACATATGGAATTTCTTTTTTACTCGCATACTTCAGTTGTTTCGCAAGTTTTTCCGTGTCATCTGGATATATCTCAGTCCGCACGCCGTTTTTCCTCAAAAATAAGGTGGTTTCTACGCTTTCACTCACATATTCTGGAGAATAAATTGTCACTAACACTTGTGCGCTTGTCGCAGAAAGGGGAATGAGATTGAACGCTTCCGCAGCCTCTAAGGTACGATCAAATCCGAGTCCAAATCCCGTTCCCGCAACGCGAAAACCAGCGATTTTTTCTACAAGATTATCGAATCGTTCACCTCCCAAAACCGAACCAGTTAATCCCGGGATCTCAATTTCCCAAATTGGACCTGATGAGTATGAAAATGAGCGCGCAATGGTGGGATCAAACTCGTACCAATCAGACTCGAATCCTTGGTTTTTGAGGTAATTCAAGATGATTTGAATAGTTTCATTTGGCTTCAACGTAAGCACGGTGTCGAGATAGCCGCGTGCCGTCTTTTCCTCGATTCCTTTTGCTTTCATTTCCTCAATCACGCCGTCTTTGCCGATTTTTTTGAGCTTATCGATTGCGACAATTGCCTCGTACGGAAGGTCTTTGAGGAGTTGTCGGTCATTGATTAGGACCTTTGCCTTTGGAAATCCAAGACGACGATAGATATCCAAACCAAGTGCGATAACCTCCGCGTCAGCGAGAGGGGAGTCCACACCAAAGATATCGGCGTCGCACTGCACAAACTCGCGGTACCGACCTTTTTGCGGTTTTTCCGCGCGGAAAGCGGGTTGAATTTGATACCGCTTGAACGGCATCGTGAGTTGTTGATAGTACTGCGCAACCACTCGGCAGGTGGGGACGGTCTGATCATATCGCAACGCGACGTCACGGTCACCAGAATCCTTGAACTTGAAAAAGAGTTTTTCATCCTCGCCAATTTGACCAGCAAAAAGCTCCAGCGGTTCGAGCGTGGGAGTTTCAAGTGGGTCGAATCCCCAAAGCTCAAATACCTCAATAATTTTGTCACGAAGCCACTGCCGTTTTCTTGCTTGTTCTGGCAGGAAATCACGGAAGCCTTTGAGTGTTTGTGGTATGGTGTTGGACATAAAATCTCCTTTGGCTATTGTATCGAATTTTTTCCTATTACTCTAGAGTTGCTTCACCAGCTTCAAGTTGTCTTTTCCATTCCTTTATTTGTTCTGTAGTACCTTCTTCTAGCCACCAACGAGGAATCTTTCCACGAATGGGCGCGTTTTGTAAACGACCACAATCATTTGCCGCTATTTTTGTTCGGTCGATTCCTCGTTCACTGTCTGATAAGAATATGTCTTTCATTCTGATGTCCATTTATTATTACTCCGTTCACCCGAACATTTTAAGCAAAGAGTTTCATATCCTGTACTAATAAATACATTCCCACACCTCTCTCCTGTTTTACAAAACTCAAAACAGATGTCAACTTTTGAACCGTTTCGCAATGCTTCTGCAATAGACATTTCACTTCTATTTGATAAAGTTTTTTCTGAAAACCCTTGAATAATGTCATCAATAGATGTAATGACGAATTCAATATTCTCCGGTGAATTATCTCGTTTTTCTGGTTTCCACCAAAGGCTTGCTAATAATCTCCATATACGATCTATGGGATCGTTCGATAATTCCTTTTGCCAGTTCTCACTTCCACGCCCTTTTGCTACGATAATCCTTTCCATATGTCTTATTTCCTTTCCTTGAGTCCCGAACCAGTCAGAATAAGTACGACTTTTTTATTTCTAAATTGCTTCCGTATTTTTATAAATCCAGCCAAAGTTGACGCGGCGGTTGCTTCAACATAGAGACCCTCATTTTTTGCAAGAAAATCTTGTGAAGTAAGAATTTCCTTATCTGTTGCTGCAACAAAACAACCACGTGTCTTTTTCACAACATCGAGTGTAAACGCACCATCAAGCGGATTTCCCACATTGCACGCTGAAGCAATAGTATTTCTATTTTTTACAGGAAAGATTTCTGTGCGTGTCACCCAAGCTTTTTCAAGAGGATTGACTTGTGTTGATTGAACACCAACAAATTGAGGTAGATTTTTTTCCCTAATAAATTCCGAAATCCCTTTTGCTACGGCAAGACCTATATTTCCATTTCCGACGGGGATAATAAACGCGTCAAAACAAGAATTTGCGAGCTCCCATCCAAGTGTTTTTTGACCCTCTCTTCGTAGAAGATAGTCGCCACAAAGAAAATATTTTTTTTGTTGAGCAATTTTTTTTGCAACCTTGACGCATTCATCATACGCTCCCTGAACTTTTATAAGTTCTGCTCCGCAAATAACTGCTTGTTGGAGTTTTGAAATTGGTGTTTTTACTGGGATAACGACAATACATCGTAATCCAATTCGCGTAGCATAGGCAGCAAGACTAGCTGCCATGTTTCCAGTCGAAGCACATACAATACCTGACATACCAAGTTCCAACGCTTTTGCTATCTCAATAACCGATCCACGATCCTTAAAAGACCCCGTTGGATTTTGCATTTCACATTTTGCCCATAAGTCACAGAAATATTTTTTTGAAAGTATTGAAAGACGAATAAGTGGAGTATTTCCCTCACCTAAACTTTCAATAAATATATTAGTGGGGAATTGAGGTGTATCCAATGTTTGTGCATACGCAACCTCTAAACTTCCCCCGCACGCAGGACATAACCACCATTGATCTTGGTATTCTTTTCCACACTGATAGCAAAAAACTTTATATTTTTTCATGCCAATACTCCAACATTTTTTTCTGTCATACGAACAAACGATTCGTCTGCAATCCAGTTCTTCATTTGCTCGATGAGTGGACTCATAGCAACGTCTTGTGTAACCTTTGGAATCTTTGTTCGAATGAACCGTTTCAGTTTTTGTATGACTAAGCTTGGAGATTTCTCGGAAAACTCTAATGCTTGCGCAGCAATCAGCAACTCAATTGCCAAGACATACTGTGTATTTTGAACAACTTCATATGCTGTAAGTGCAGAATTTGTTCCCATGGAAACGTGATCTTCTTGACCCGCACAAAGAGGCGTTGAATCAACACTATTCGGCCACGAAAGCCCCTTATTTAAGTTAATGAGTCCAGCAGCGGTATATTGCGGGACCATAAAACCGGAATTCAATCCACCATTTTCAATAAGAAATGGAGGCATTCCCGAGTATGTTTTATTAATCATGCGTTCCATTCGACGTTCAGAGGAGCTTGCAAATTCCGATACCGCAATCTTGAGAAAATCGAGCGGAAGAGCGAGTGGCTGGCCGTGGAAGTTTCCACCAGCTAAAACAGCGTCATCTTTTAAGAAAACAAGTGGGTTGTCGCACGATCCATTAAGTTCGATCTCCGTTTGACGCCGAACAAACGAAATTGCTTCGCGTGATGCACCCAAAATAACCGGACCACATCGAATAACATAGCTATCTTGAACCCGTCTTTTTTCTCCAGAGAGTATTTTGCTTCCAGCAGTGAGCGCTCGAATATTTCTGGCAGAAGCAACTTGACCAAAAAAACCTCGAGAGAGTTGCAGGCGTTCGTCGAAAGCCTCCATAACGCCAACAATACTCTCGATTGTCATGCTGATAGCAATATCTGAGAGTTTTGCAAGTTGAATTGCGTCATATACCAGTAGGGTGGCGTATCCTACCATGAGCGTATCGCCATTAATAAGGGAGAGTCCCTCTTTGAATGAAAGTTTGATTGGTTTAATTCTCTTTTCTTGCAGAACTTGCAATGAAGGCACTTTTTTCCCATCAACAATGGCAAATCCTTCACCCATAAGACAAGCAGCCATTGCAGCCAAAGGAGCAAGATCTCCACTCGCACCAACAGAACCTTTTCTTGGAATAAAAGGATAGAGGTTTTTGTTTAAGGCTTCAACGAGTGTTTCAACAATTATTGGTCGACAGCCAGACATTCCACTAGCCAAGTAATTTGTACGAGCAAGCATAGTCGCTCGAACTACATCCTCTGGAACTGGATTGCCAACACCTGCATTGTGACTGCGAATAAGATTCACTTGAAGTTGCGCGGCGTCATTTGAGGATATGAAAACCTTAGAGAAATCTCCAAACCCGGTTGTTACCCCATAAATCTTTTCTCCACGATCAACGTAAGCTTGTAAAATACCTCGGCCTTTTTCTATATTTTTGCGAGCTTTCTGAGAAAGAGAAATTTTCTCTCTATCTCTGGCGACTTTTTTTACAAGATCAATCGTTAAATCTTTTCCTGTAAGTTGGATGTTCATATATTCCTTTCTTTTTTCCTCTTTTATTTTTCTAACAAAAAACCTCCCGTTCGCTACACACCACAGCAACTGTGATCTGTAAGGAACGAGAGGCATCCTGCGCAAAACATTTGCGCAATAAAAAAGGACCTCCCGCGGTCCCATCCTTTGTTCTTCTCAGCATTTTTCTGAGAAGCTCTTGGGCCGACTCCGCTTGAGCGACATCGACTGCTTGGTTTTACGGTGAAGCTTCCGTCTCGCATTTTGGCGAGCAGCTCCTGGATCGTGACTCCAGTTAGCGCTTTATACAGTTTACTTGTGGGAGATACTATATCACAGGGTGTCAACAATGCGCAAATACATCTGGATTACTGAGAAAGAACACGTTATTGAAGTACAGTAACGACAGTTGCAGAGGCACTTGCATCATCAGCGTTTCTGAAGATAACAAGTACCTCATCGTCCTCCCGAACCTCAGTCCTTTTAAGCGATTCACCCTGCTTATCTTCATAGACTGTTTTTTTTGAAAGAGAGATTTTTTCTTCTTTTTGCATACGGGTCAATAGAGTAAGAGTAGAGGAAGAGATATTTTGTACAGTACCAAGAACAATTTTCTTCTTTGGCGGGAAAAGAATTGTTGAGGATACAAGAATACGCCGTGCTTCTATAACATCATCGCTATTTACATAACCCATCACAATAGCATATCCGCCGATCTCAATGTCCTGCACCTGCATTGGCTGCGGTTTAGGAGTAGAGAGAATAGTCGTTTTTTCTGGCAAAAGCTTAATAATCTGTTCTCCTTTTAATGTTTTTAAAGATAACGATTCTGTTGTTACACGCTCTACCATTCCTACAAGCGCTCGACGTTTCCGTTGGTTTTGGATCTGCTCTGTTTCTTCTAATATTTCCTTCACACGATCCACCGCTGAACGTGTTGCTGTGGTATTTGCTGAGATTGTCGCCGTGGCTGCTTGTATGAGTGAAGAGAAGGAAAACAACCATACGAGACACACAATGATGAATGAAAGAAAGAAATATGATGACTTCATGATTGCTCCGTTTATGGTGATTCCTTTGGTTTTACTGAACTTTTTGGTGATGCCGAAGGTGTGGGTGGTAGAGAAGTAAGCGGAGCATCGTCGAGATTTGCTGTGCTAAACACAACGACGCGCGTATCCTCATTTTGTTTTCCAGATAGCTCTGTAACGATCGTGGTAATCACATTGCTTCCACCAGTAAGTTTTACCTCCACAGTGAAGTTTCCTTTTTGATCTGCAGTAGTGACGTATTCATCGTTGTTCACGAATACAACAACAGTGGCGTTTGCGGATGTAAGCCCCGAGACAAGAAGAAGTTCTTTTTCAACAAGAGCGCCATCGTCTGGATTAAATAGAACAATAGTAGAAGACGTTGTTTCTTGAACACTAGGGGAAGGTGTTGCGGTTGTCGTGGTTTCTTTTTGTGATTTTTTCTGAAGTGCGGTATTTGCAACATACACGCCGAACGTCAGAACGAGTCCAACGAATACACCGAAAATAATTGCAATACCAACCTCTTTTTTCATAGGCGATGCCTATTCTACCGGGTAAACGCATATTTTGCCAGAGGGCCAGCGGAAAGAGTCAACAGAAAGGTCGGAACTAGGTCGGACCTCCTCGTTCGCCAGGCATCACATTCCTCCGTTGCATACGAAGAAAACCCACGCTACAATCGTCTCATGGAAATTACTTACCTCGGTCACTCGTGTTTCAAGCTCAAAGGAAAACAGGGGACCGTGCTCATGGATCCGTATGATGACGCCACACGCTCGTTTAAGTTACCAAAAATTGCGGTAGATGTTGTAACGGTCTCGCATCAACATTCAGATCATAATGCAGTGGACCATGCGATGGGGACAGCGCGTCGAGAGAAACCATTTATTATTGATACTCCAGGTGAATATGAGGTAAATGGAATCTCTGTGTTCGGCCATCCCTCATATCACGACGCAACACAAGGAGGTGAGCGAGGTTCCAACACGATGTACGTGGTGCAGATCGACGATGTGAGCGTCGCACACTTAGGAGATTTGGGACATGTACTTGATGAAAAAACGGTAGAGGAAATGGGTACGATCGATGTATTACTCTGTCCTGTGGGAGGAGTGTATAGCCTCGATCCGAAACAAGCAGTGGATGTTATTCAGCAACTTGAGCCGTATTATGTTATTCCAATGCATTATCGTACTGCCGAACACGATCAAAAAGCGTTTGGACAACTCGCAACGGTTGAAGATTTTATGAAGATTTACGGTATCACGAAGGAACCAACAACAGCATTTGTCGTGAACGCCGGTTCGATGCCGGAAGAAACAGAACTCGTTGTGTTAAAAACAGCCTAGGTATCTGCGAGTCCCGTCGTTGAAAAGTGAAATATTATGGCAGATCTCAAAACTCCTCCACATAATCTTGAAGCAGAAGAAAGCGTTTTAGGGGCTATTCTGCTCGATAGAGAAGCGATTGTTCAAGTTGCGGATAAATTAGAATCAGCCAATTTCTATAAAACCGCGCATGCTGATATTTATGAGGCAATGCTGAAGCTCTTCGATGAGCGCGAGCCCATTGATGTGGTGACGTTGACCAATCAACTGAAGAAAATGAAGCGGTTTACCGAAATTGGCGGGTCTGCATATCTAGCCAAACTTGCTTCCAGCGTTCCTACAGCTGCCCATGTGGTTCAATACGCCAAGATCGTACGCGATTTATCGATTAAACGTTCTCTCATCTCACTCTCAGGAGAGTTGGGTGAAATGGCGTTTGATCCCGGGTTAAGTACAGACCAGATTTTGGACAAAACGGAAAAACAAGTGTTCAGCTTATCACAGAAACAGATGCGGCGATCATTTGTTTCTTTGAAAAAAGCATTGTCAGAAAGTTTTGATCGACTTGATGAACTCCACAAAAACAGTGATGGATTGCGCGGAGTTTCAACCGGATTTTTGGATTTGGACAATACTTTGGCTGGTATGCAGAAGTCTAACCTCATTGTGTTGGCGGCGCGTCCCGGTATTGGAAAAACGGCATTTTCTCTTTCTATCGCCCAACATGTCGCGGTGGTGAAAGGGATGAAGGTTGGGTATTTTGCGCTGGAGATGAGCACCGAGGAAATGGTGGATCGTCTCTTGGTGCAACAGGCCGACATTGATGCGTGGAGATTGAAAACAGGGCGGCTTAGTGAGGATGATTTTGAAAAACTTTCTGAGGCGATGGGTGTACTCGCCGAGGCTCCGCTGTATTTTGATGACACTCCCGGCCAGTCTATCTTGGAGGTGCGGACTAAAGCAAGACGGTTGATGGCAGAACATGGATTGGACTTGATTGTGGTTGATTATTTACAGTTGATGCAGGGGTACACAAAAGACAATCGGGTGCAGGAAGTGTCCGAAATTTCGCAGGGCCTAAAGAATTTAGCGCGCGAGTTGAAGGTTCCCGTTTTAGCGTTGTCGCAGCTCAACCGTGGAGTAGAAAACAGAGGAACAAAACAGCCACAACTGTCGGATTTACGCGAGAGTGGTTCGATAGAGCAGGACTCGGACGTTGTGATGTTTTTGTATCGAGAAGAAGACGAGGCGCCGGAGCATGTAAAGCTTACCATTGCAAAACACCGCAATGGACCGTTACGTAGTATAGACCTGTTCTTTAAGGGTGATCGCATTAAGTTTTACGGGATGGAACAGAGAGGATAGGGTCTTAATTGTTAAGATTCATCCAATCGTCATCCCCATCATATATTCGTGGATTTGTCCCTCCAACCCCATCCATCATAGATGAAGGATTTGGTGGCCGATAATGGGGATTATGATTTTCGAAATATCTCAATATTGCACAAGCAAGTGCCCACACTCTTTTATCTTCCTCTAATTTTTCTTGTGCGTCAGGAAATAGTATTTGAGTCATTAGGTATTTGTAAAGTAATTGACGTTCTTCATCGCGAACAGTTCTATCCGTCCTTAAAATACTATCAGCAATAGTGTGAGCGTGGCTAGAATCTCTAGCGGGGAGGTATTTTTTCAATTTATCAAGACTAAAACTTGACATAGTAATATAAATTATTACTTCTTTTTACTTAAATGATCAACTTCTTACCATTGGTACCGGAGTTCTTCCAAACAACACAAATAGCAATCCTCCTGATAAGAAGATGAACATTAACAATAAACCCAAATTTTGCTTCAATTTTTTATAATTTCTTTCTGGACGTGCGACATCGGTGCTCACGATCATCACAAGACATATTGCAAACCAAATCACCGCCTGAAAGACAAATGACCAAATGCTGTCGACAGAGAACAATGCATGGAGCAGAGATTGCATACATGTAGAGTAACGGAAAATGAGTAAGGAATCAAATAAGCAAAACAAATTTATTTTGAGAACGCTCGTTCTGCGTACTCAAAAAAAATAGCATAGGTTTGTTGAACACTATTTTTGTCGGAACACCATATCTTGGCATCGTCTCGGTTTATATGTGCCGTAAATATTCTACGCACAAAAAGTAAATCTTGTGTGGTAATTTTACCCGCTTCGTATATCGCAACAAGCGCTCGAATGCTTTCCTCAATCAAGACTTTCCCGTCTGTTTCCTTCAACACATCTAAAATACTCAAGACATCTTTCAATGTTGAGGCGGTGTAAAGTCTTTCTCTTAAAGAATCTTGATTCAAGATATCTCTTTTCTGGGCTGGCATCTGTGCCGAGAGAGGGAGTCGAACCCTCATGGGCGCGAAGCCCACTAGTTTTTGAGACTAGACTGTATACCATTCCAGCATCTCGGCGACATAAGCGATTATACCAGAGGATCAAAGGAGCTTACAGCAAAACTCGCATTATCTAAAAAACCAGAGACCGGCAAGAAGAATAAGTTGTGGCGTCAGTCCAAGCAACATATTCGGTGTCGAGTGATGAATAGCATGATGAAACGCATTCAATGGTTTTAAGAACCATGGGTTCCAATGAAAAAAGTTTCGTGGAGCCTCAATAAAATCTGGTACTAAAGCAAAAAACGCTCCAATGTAGGGAGCGAGGGAAGTCCATTGTCCGGCAAAGACATGTTGTGTGATAGTCCACGGAGTAGTGGGATACATCGCAAATACTAAAACGGCGGTGAGGCCGAGATCTATTACCTCCAACATAAACGCATGCTCGCGTTTCCTCGTACCATTTGAAAGGCCGGTCCCAACGTCCCAATGCAGGATATAGTCTTCAAGATAGTGTGAGGCAAGAATGATGGGAATATAAAGCAATGGATTCTGAAGTTTAGCGGCTAAAAATGCTCCAGTCGCCGCGTGTGAAAGAGATAACATAGCCTGCGCAGTATACCAAACTCTTCGCAAAATGGCACAGGGGGCCGCCCCCATGATGTATACTTACGCTGTGATTGACGTTTTGAACCTCATTCGAACACTAGCATTTGGCCCTTTTTTGGTCCTCGCATTTTTTGCTGGAGCCTTTATATTTTGGAAAAAAGGAAAAGAAGAGTACTATGATGAACACCTTCTGTTTGACGTTCTCCTATCCACCGCATTTTGGGGGTTCATTGGCGCACGTCTCGGTTTTATCCTCGTACATTTCAATGAGTTTGGGTTTGATGTGCTCAAGTGGTTTTCACTCATGTCGTATCCTGGATATTTAGGGTTTTCTGGTCTTCTTACTGGAGCGTATGGGATGTTTATGCAGACAAAGACACTCCGTTGGGATAGTTTTGAGATCGCGGATTTTAGTGCAATGGCGGTTGCGCTTTCTACAGTAGTAATAAGCATTGGAATGTTTGTGAATGGCTCGGGATTTGGCAATGCGACAACGTTGCCAATAGGACTTACGTTTCCGGGGGTTTTCGATAAACACCATCCAACACAACTGTATGCCGCAATAGCATATCTCGGGTTGTTTTTCTTGTTATGGCGGTTGGAGGGGGTCTATAGGACTTTCCTTTGGTATCGAGAAAATCGTCGCACCGCACAAACAGGTTTCATCTTTGCGATATTCTGTATGGGATTTGGCGCGATTGGATTGGGTTTGAGTGCTGTTCAACAAGGAATGATTGTGGCGTATGGGTTTTCTGTTGATGTTGTGCTGTATATCGCATCAATCATTGGGGGATTTGTGGTGCTCTACAATCGCTCAGGTCGATCGTTTTCATTTCCAAAGAAGAAAGCTCCATTGCACCAAGCAGAGCAGGTATGATAGGCTAGAGAACATATGAAACATATTCCCGCAGATGTTCTCCAGACTTTGAAGCAGAGACTTTTAGAACGCCGCGCAAAACTTTCTGAGGTTCAGAAAGTTGTTGATGAAGCGAATCCTGTTCATAACGAAGATCGAGTGAACAACAACGCAAGTCCAGATACCGACGCACGTGAGGAAGCACAGATTTTGGAGAGTGAGGTCGTTGGATCTGAGGTGGTTGATATGCTTGCGCGCGTCAATGGTGCGCTTGACCGTATGGAGAAGGGGATATATGGACTTACGCATGACGGCAAAGAAATTCCTATCCAACGGCTCCTTGTTGATCCAACCGCGACAACATTGGTTCAATAATTACTCTTCACGCATTTGGTTTTTTGTTTTAGTCTTTGGCGTGATCGTTGTGGATCAGGGATCAAAATATGGTGTGGGTATGATGGGTGGTCAGACAGTGCTCAACACCGGCATTTCATTGAATCTTTTTCCTCTGAGTCAAATGTTTTTATTCTTTTTTCTGAGTTGTGTGTTGATGTATGTGTGGCGAAATATGCAGGGCATTTTTACTGGGTTATTCATAGGAGGTGCAGTTTCCAACATCATTGATAGAATATACTTTGGTGGAGTTCGTGACTGGTTTCCTATACCTTTTGTAGGACTACGGAATAACCTCGCGGATTGGGCGATTTTCCTTGCGGTTTTTCTCTCTGTAGTACAATTGGCGAGTCGGAAGGGAAAAACGTGAACATTCCAATAGTATACGAAGATGCATGTGTTGTGGTTGTGGACAAGCCACCAGGAGTTGTGGTGAATCGCGCTGAGACGGTCCAAGAGCCAACAATGCAGGACTGGATGGAGGAACAGCCTTGGTATGGGCAGTGGACAAAAGAGGGGCATACCTACGCGGAGGACGCAATTGAGATATATAAAGCTCGATCAGGTATGGTCCACCGTTTGGATAAGGACACCTCAGGCGTCATGGTTTTTGCGAAAGACCCAGAGACGCTACTGGAGCTGATGCGACAGTTTCGCGACCATGAGACGGAAAAAACATACATTGCGTTGGTTCATGGGAAGTTTAGTGTGCGGGAGGGAGTAATTAATCTTCCATTAGGGAGAAGTTTTGGTGATCATGAGCGTTTTGCGGTAGATCCAGAAGGAAAAGAGAGTGAAACGGCCTACGAGGTGCTCGAATTTTTCCCACACGCCCCAACATTTTTAGGGCAGAAAAAGACAAAATCATACCAAGGTTTTTCTTTGGTGCGCCTGCATCCAAAAACGGGTCGAACACATCAAATTCGCGTGCATATGGCATTTCTCAAACATCCTTTGGTGGGCGATCTGCGGTACGTGGGCAGGAAGCGGTCAAAGGTAGATGGTGAGTGGTGTCCACGTCAGTTTCTTCATGCAGAAAAACTTTGCTTTATCAATCCAAAATCAAAAGAGAGAACATGTTTTAGTTCCAATCTTACAGCTGACCTACAAAGGATTCTGGATAAACTTCGAATAGCGGTATAGTCGTCTTTCGCGTAAAAACGCAGTAAAATGGGGGATATGGTGATTCCACACGCTTCAACTTTTGTGTTTTCTCGGTATGCATTTGATCAAGAAACGCGGACATGTACTTTCTACTATGGTGTTCAGATGGAGGATGAGAAATTCAAGGAATATGTGGAGATACTTACATTTCCGTCTCTCTCTTTAGACTCTGTAGACCCCAGTATACTCGAACCTTTTCTTCAGTCTCTCCATCTCATCCTCGGAATAAGTTATTGGAAGATGTACTGTCCTCGAAAAATACAGATTCAAGAATACGATCTTTCCCAAGATCAAGCGCAGTTTTGGAACACGGTATATACCAAAGGGTTAGGAGAGTTTTTCTACACAAACGCAATTGATTATCGCGATTTGGTCCAGTTTCCATCTGTTGAAAACAAAAAGCCACGGCCTGTTTCGCTACAAACATCAGGGAATGTTCTCCTCCCGATGGGTGGGGGAAAAGACTCCATTGTGTCTGCGGAACTATTGAAAAAAGATCACAAGCAGTTCGACATTTTTGTTTTAAACCCAACTCCATTGCATGAAAAAATCGCAGAGTTACTCGAAAAAACGCCAATCATTGTTCGGCGAAAACTCGATCAAAAAATGCTTGATCTCTCAAGAGAAAAACATGTATACACGGGCCACGTTCCTATGACAGCGATCTACACCTTTATTACGCTTTTTGTTGCAGCAGTCCGTGGCGACTCCGCAGTCATTCTTTCAAACGAGCGCAGTGCGAACTATGGAAACGCTGCGTATTTGGGGGATGAGATAAACCACCAGTGGAGTAAATCGGAAGAGTTTGAGTCGTTGCTTGATGCCTATATTGAGCAGTGGATAACACCGAATATTCGCGCATATTCCTTATTACGAACATACGACGAGCTTGAGATTGTGAAACGGTTTGTTCAGTATCCACAATACTTTCACTATTTTTCGAGTTGTAATAGGAATTTTGCGATCACGGGCAGCAAAAATACAAACGGTTCATTGTGGTGCGGCACATGTCCAAAATGCGCATTCGTATTCAGCACATTGGCGGCGTATCTTCCCAAAGAAAAAGTTGTGGGGATTGTGGGGAAAAACATGTATGCGGATGCTACACTGATTCCGCTTTATAAACAGCTCTTGGGGGTAGAAAGTGTGAAGCCATTCGAATGTGTGGGTACGCCACAGGAGGAAAAACGCGCGTTTGATCTCGCACGACAGCACGGTGAGTATGCGGACGATCCCGTTATGCAGATGTATATGCAAGTAAGCGGAGACGCAGTATGACCATAGCCGATCTAAAAAAATATCGTCGCATTCTTCTCTTAGGATATGGGAGGGAAGGAAAAGCAACAGAATCTTTTTTGCAGAAGTATGTCCCAAATGTTGAGGTTTTTCATGCCGACCAAACTGACAACAAAGACTATTTGAAGAAACAGTACGAAGCTGATCTTGTCATAAAGACTGCGGGATTGCCGAGGCGGTTGGTGAAGGTTCCATACACAACCGCGACAAATATTTTTTTTGCAAATGTTCGCGATCTAGTTCCAAACAACAGAACGATTGGAATTACCGGGAGTAAAGGAAAAAGTACCACAACATCGCTTCTTTTCTCTGTATTGAAGACTGCGGGATTGTCCGTGCGGTTGGCGGGGAATATCGGTATCCCGCTTCTTTCGGAGTTGCTCAAGCCACCCAAAGAAAACACTATTTTTGTTATCGAAATGTCGAGCTATATGCTGGAAGATCTCCAGTACTCGCCGAACATCTCGGTATTTTTGAACATTTTTCCGGAACATCTGGATTATCACGGAAGCATGCAGGCATATCTTCGAGCAAAATCACAGATTGCACTCCACGCGAAAAAAGACGATGTGTTTGTGTACGACAGCGACCATAATGAAATTGCAAAACTCGCCGACCAAACAAAAGCAAAAAGTATTCCATGTATCGCAACGCTGCCGTTTTCTTTAGACAATGTTGCACTTAAAGGAAAACATAATGAACAGAATATTCGTATGGTATGTACCGTTGCTCGTCTGTTTGATGTGCCTGTTGATGTACAAAAAAAGGCAATTGAGCAGTTTGTTCCACTCCCACACCGCCTCCAAAATATTGGAGTTTACAATGGAATGACGTTCTATGACGATGCCATTGCAACTGCACCCGAGCCAACAATTGCCGCAATAGAAACACTCCGTGATGTTGACACGATTTTCTTGGGTGGAACAGATCGTGGACTCAATTTTTCGAGTTTGGTTGAGGCGATATGTGCTTCAACTATTCGTAACATTGTATTTTTCCCAGAAACCGGCGCAAAAATACGAGAAATACTAGAAAAAAAATGTAACCGTACTTTTACCATCCTCGAAACAACACGCATGAAAGACGCCGTTGCATTTGCATACAAACACACGGAAAAAGGAAAAATTTGTTTACTTTCATGCGCAAGCCCAAGTTACACATTGTGGAAGAATTTTGAAGAAAAAGGGGACGAGTTTGAGAAGGAAGTTCGAACATATGGCAGGTAAGGCGGGTGAGGATTTTGTCGGTATTTCCATTGTTTTTTATTGTCACGATGGTCGCGGAAATTTTATTATGAACAAACGCGGAAAAAACTGTCGGGATGAACAGGGGAGATGGGAGATTGGTGGCGGCGCGTTAGACGTTGGAATGACCGTAGAAGATGCCCTGCGTAAAGAAGTAAAAGAGGAATATGGGACAACAATTCTCTCATTCGAGTTCTTGGGATATCGCGATGTTCATCGAGAATTTGATAACAAGAAAACACACTGGATTACGTTAGACTTCAAGGTGTTGGTTGACCCAGTCCAAGTTAAAAATGCAGAACCACATAAAATGGATGCAGTCGAGTGGTTTACGTTTGATACGCTTCCAAACCCGAGACATTCGCAGTTCAAGTATTTTATGGCGAAGTACAAAGAAGTTTTGACGCTACCGCATCAAAAGTAGCCCGAGAAAACTCAATCCAGTTCCCGCAATTTTTTTCCAGAGGTTATCACGTTCTTTCAACAATACCATCGAGAGGATCACGATGAGAATTGTGCTTGTAAGGCTAATGGTCGCAAACTGTGATGAGTTTGTCGTTGCTTGAAGGCCTGCAAAAAACGTGGTTGCAGCAAGACCATAGAAAAGAGCAACACTCATTGTTTTTATGATGATCGTTTTATTAAAAAACATTATGATATGTGGAACTTCACGCGGAAAGACCGCGGCCGTTATGATGGCGGGGAGGAGAAAGGCCATAGTGAGGAACGGATAGAGCGGAATTGATTGGAGGATTATTCTGTCATTCGTGTTTGCTAACCCAAGAAATAGCGCCGCAAGACCAGCGAATATTTCTCCCTTACCAATTTTTATCTGTTTTGCGCCATGGAGATTCGCAACAATAATCCCAAAAATAATAAAGCATGTACCTACAATTTGGAACATAGTTAACGATTCTTTGAGAAAAAATGTTGATGCAGCAATTGTGAAGAACGCGCGTGAGGCGAGAATGATAGTAAAGAGCGAGGCCTCGGTATATTTGAGCGCGGAGAAGGTCAAAATATTAAAAACGGCATACATGATGGTCATAAGGAGGAGGTTGGGAAGCATTTGCATTATTGAGGATGGGATCTGCATTTGACCTGTAAATAATCCAGCAACCCCGATGAATAGTCCGACCATGCATTGAAAAAATATTGCAAACGCAATTGGTCTACTTTGATTTTCCTTCAAAACAACGCGCTGAAGGAGGGTAGAAATCGAGTAAAAAACAACGTTAATGGTAATGAGAAGCTGCCAACTAAGCATGATGGTAGTCTACTTCAAATGCATGGATATCCGCAACATCAGCCATGATCATCGCTAACCGATCTATTCCTAGTCCAATTCCGGCATAAGGCCCATGAGTTAAAGCATGAATATTCTGAAGAAATTCTTCATCAATAGGTATAGAGAGTTGGTTTGTTTTTCTCCGATAAAGGAGCTCTTCTTGGAATCCATTTAGAATACGTGCGCGATCAGTCTCTTCAGTATTACCGTTGCCAATCTCGATTCCTGCAATAAAAAACTCAAATCGATCTGCTAAGTACGATTTTTTTTCATTCCGTTTGCACAATGGAGAAAGGCGTGCAGGGAAATCAAGGAGAAAAAATGGTTCCTTTGGAAAATGAGGCTCAAGTTCTTGGATCATAATCTGGTGGAAGAGTTGTTCCCAAGTTGCATTCTGTACAGCATATCCGCGTTTTTTTACAAACGATTGCATCTTTTTATCAGTAAGAACTTCAGCTAATTTTATCCCAACGTATTCAAGAAAAAGTTTCTCCAAAGAGAGACGAGGAAATGAATTTTGAAGAGAATATGTTTGCCCTTGGTAGTGGAATGATCCAGAAGGCACAAGGGAATGCATAAGGTGTTCAACATCATCCATAATCTGATGAAAATCCGCTTGTTCTCGATACCATTCGAGCATGAGGAACTCGGGGTGATGGTAGGGGCCGATATGTTCAAGGTTGCGAAATGTGTGTCCGATAGCATAGCAATTTCCCAGTTCGCGTGACAACATTTTTTTGAGATACCGTTCTGGAGAGGTGGAAAGATAAAGCGTTTGCTTCTTATCAAACATTGACCAAGTTGTGGAAAATGGGGAGATTGTTGGCTCTAGTGGCACTCCAGTTTGAAATACCGGTACAATAACCTCATGGAAATGATGTTTTCCAAAGAACGCACGAATATCGCGAATCATATTTTCGCGAACGAGCATGGGTTGAAGTGTTGAATGTGTGTTCATATCAAGAATCTATCTTAGCAAGCTCGACGAGATATTCTTTTATACCGCACATGAACTCATGTTGACTGCACCCCAAACATCCAATCGTCATATCGGTTTGTGACCACACATCCAATCGAGCGCGAAGCGCCTCAATAAGTTCGTTTGGTGTATTGTGTAGTGTTCCTAAGGGGAGTGTTCCTTCGCAGCACCCATACACCTTTCCGTCTGAGGCAACCGCAATTTGGTAACATCCTAAATCTTTTGGCGGAAACACGTTGCGCGTTTTCATGAGTTCTATTATTTCTTGTTTTGTTAGAAAATCGAATTCTCGAGTCTCGCCGAAAATATTTGAAATAGGATGCGCATTGAGATATGTGGGCGGCTTTCTCGGATGATAGGTAACGGTTGGAAGAAATCCAAGTTCTTTTTGCAAGAGAGACTCAAATTGATCGAGCGATCCAAGATTGTTCTTGTGTACGATAGAAAAAACATCAAGATGAAATCCGAGGCGATGCGCTTTTTGCATAAAGCTTATGCTTTTGCGAAAATTTCCGGCACCGCGATTTGCATCATGGTGTGACTCAATCCCGTCCAAAGAAACAATAAGATTTACATTGTTGGGATGAGTGATCTTGTCAAGTTGATCAATGGTGCCGTTTGTGATGACCTGCACAAAAATCCCACGATGAGTCATGGTATTCACCAAACTCGGAAAATACTCAAGTGCGAACACCTCACCACCGCAAAATGTGATGGTGGTAAGTAGTTGTACTTTTTGATACGCATCAACAAACGCCACAATAGTTTCCATCGGCAAAATAGGACTCGTTTTTCTTGTGTAACAAATCTTGCATTTTAGGTTGCATCTTTCCAGAGGATTAATGTAGAGGTGTTGTAACACCAGTTTGAGATGATCTTCTACGCGCTGGGATAGCATGATGAGGTATTATACTGGATCTACTCAATAAACATCGCATCGCCGAATGAAAAGAATCGATACCCTTCTTTGATTGCCTCTGTATACGCCTTTCCTGCCATCGACTCTTGAAATGATATGAATGGTTGGTTTTGTGCACAAAACGCTGAAAGAAGCATCAAGAGCGTGGATTTAGGTAGGTGGAAGTTTGTGATGAGCGCATCAACATACTTGAATCGATATGGTGGGTAGAAAAACGCTTGCGTTTCACCTGTTTGTGATTGAAGCATATGTCGTTGTTCTTTCTCGTTCCACACAGAGCAACTTTCCAATACTCGAGAGGATGTTGTTCCAACGGCGATGATGCGTCGACCCTCTCGCTTATATGTATTAAGTTGGTCTGCCTGTTTCGCTGTGAGCATGAACCATTCTTTGTGCATGGTGTGTTTGGTTATGTCGTCTACCTTCACCGGCAAGAATGTTCCAAGCCCAACATGCAGGGTGATCTCAATTCGCTGAACACCTTTCTTATCCAATTTGTCAAAAAGAGATTGAGTGAAGTGCAATCCTGCGGTTGGAGTTGCAGCAGAGCCCTCGGGTTTGGCATAGATGGTTTGGTAGTCATCGGGATTGGAAAGGAGTGTATGAATGTAATGTGGAGTAGGGAGCTGTCCAATACGATGTAGCGCCTCAATAACAGTGCAGTTCATGGGATACACATCAACGATGCGGGCGTACCCTACGTCACCGGAACATTTTAGGGACATAAGTTCGCGTTCACCTTCAAAAAACTTTACGATCTGCCCCTTTTTTATCCCAGGACGACTTAATACTTCCCAAGTCTCATGGGAGATGTCGTGCGCAATTTTTTTCAAGAATAGAATCTCGATCGATCCGCCAGTCATTTTCTTCCCAAATGTGCGCATCGGTAAAGTTTTTGAGTTATTGAGAACGAGAACATCGCGATCGGTAAGAAGGGAAGAGAGGTCGTAAAAATGGTGATGGTCCAAAGTTCCGGTTTTGCGGTTAACCACAAGAAGTTTGCTCTGATCGCGCGGACGAATCGGTATCTGTGCAATACGCTCTTGTGGTAAATGATAATCAAAATCAGAAAGATGAAGCGCCATAATCTCTGGTGTATTGTACAATACCTGCATGAACTCTCCTTTTTCATTTACATTGCAGAAGAAAAAAGGAAACGCGCGTGTTGCAACATGCACAACACCGCACGGAACCTTTAAAACGCCAATCTACATGCCAGTGGGAACGCAGGCAACCGTAAAGGCACTCTCACCCGAGGATCTTTTGTACTCAAAAGCGCAGATTATTCTCGCAAATACGTATCATCTCTACCTTCGCCCCGGTGACTCACTGATCAAAGACCTCACCGGCCTCCATCGGTTCATGAACTGGGATGGCCCAATATTGACGGACTCGGGCGGGTTTCAAGTCTTTAGCTTAGGAAAGCAGATTGAGGGGAAACAAAAGCTCGGTCTTCTCGAACGCACACCAACCAAGGTCATGAGTAAAATCACTGATGACGGGGTGGAATTTTCCTCGTATCTCGATGGATCAAAACATTTTTTCACACCAGAAAAAGCGATAGAAATTCAACGGAATCTGAACAGCGACATCGTTATGGCTTTTGACGAGTGTACACCAGATACTGCTACTGAAACATATACGCGTGAGGCATTGAATCGAACACATGCTTGGGCAAAACGGTGCAAAGACTATTGGGAGCAGCACGAACGATTGAGCAATCTCGGACAGTACCAGGCGCTTTGTGGTATCGTACAAGGAGCGATGCATCGCAATCTTCGTGAAGAGTCCGCACATGCCATTGTAGGAATGGGATTTGATGGCGTAGCGGTAGGAGGGGAGACGATAGGATATAACATGCAGGGAACTCTTGAGATTATGGACTGGATTCGTCCATTATTGCCGGAAGATAAACCTCGATACGCAATGGGATTAGGTCGTGATCCGCAGGACATTCTGGATGCAGTTCGCGCAGGATTCGATATGTTCGATTGTGTTGCACCAACGCGACTTGCGAGAAACGGTGCGTTATACTCCGGAGTTTTAGATCATCTTGACCAACCAAATCCTGCCGATTGGACTTTTGCATCAGAGTTTTCAAAAGGAAGACTGCAGATCGGTAATGCGCGGTGGGCGCGTGACACGGGGACCATTCAAGAGGACTGTGATTGTTGGACATGTACACAGGGATTTTCGCGCGCATACCTTAGACATTTATATCTTACAAAAGAACTTTTGTACTATCGGTTGGCAAGCATACATAATGTTCGGTTCATGATTCGATTAACCGAACACCTTCAAACCGCAACTCTTTCATCATAAAGATGTCATAATAGATCGTTGTTATGGTGCACGATTACATTCATCTTGTCCATCCGCCACATCCTCAACGTCGTCTTCAGGAACGTATGCGGGAAAGGGAGGTGGAGCATATTCGTCATATTCTACCGGGCAAAGGTTGGGTATTTGCGTTTCTCACGATGTTTCTTGCACTTCTTTGCTCTGCTGCCATTCTTATGGCTCAATCGCAATGGAATGGGAAATCACAGCGCACTTTTCTCATTATTTCAGGAGATCCACATGAAACAACGAAACACCTCACAATCGTGATGGTACGGAACGAACTTCCGTCAAGGAAAGTGGTCCTACTCCAACTTCCAGACACTCTTGCGCTTGAAACGCTCTATGGATATGGTCCATATAAATCATCATCGCTCTACGGCCTTGCGGCCCTAGAAAAACTCTCCCACAGTTTTTTGGTTCAAACACTTGCGTTTCAATTTGGCATAGATATTCACGACCTCATCGTTACCCCAAATCAATCTCTAACATTCTCACTTGCTGATCTTCAGCGTCTCCAAGCAGACACACTTCTGTTTCGCGCAAAAAGTTCCATGGCATATATTGATCGGTATCAAATGTGGCGTGTTCTCTCCTCTTTAAGAAAAGATCAATTCGATGTGATTGACCTCTTGTCATCTGGAATGGCAAAAAAGGGAGATAATGTGTCTGGAGAGCAGAGATATCTTCTCGATATCGTCAAGCTCGATCCCTTTATACTTCAGTTGTTTGCGCAATCAGATTTGCGAAAAGAATCAAAAACTGTCGCGATTGTGAACACAACGTCAGAAAAACGATTGGCTTCTCGTGTTGCGCGTGCTTTTGCAAACATGGGCATCAACGTTGTCAATATCACGCAGTCTGCTTTTCCTATAGAAACAACAAATTTGGAGGGGGAGGGGCAGGAATCGGTACAATCAGATGCGGCAGATGTGATCAAGCGTATTCTGCTGATACCGGGAAATCGGACCACCATAAGTCCTCAGCATGCGCTTGAATACCGGGCGGATCTTGTTCTTTTCTTGGGAAACGACACCGCTCAACTTTTTACGAAGCGTCTTCGGTAAAATCATCAACAAAATCGTCTGCAATCTCGCGTTCATGACCGGTTTCCGAGACGTCAACTGGTGAACTATCCAAGAGGAGCTCCTCATGAATTCCTGAAGTTCTTGCATTCAACAATGAGGGGAACGAGTTCAAGTGCGCTTGTTTTTTCGATCGGGAGACTTCTTTAATAAATACTATACAGGAAGTTTTTGACGCAGCTTTTATCACGGTTTTATATGTATTTCCACCCTTGATCAATTTCGATAATGTGTGCGAGAGGTCATCTGGAAGAGAACCAAGATACGCTCCGCGGTCCGTCTCAACCGCAATCCAGTGCTGTTTCACGGTAAGTCTACATGACGTGGCAACGGGCATCACGGAAAGTATCGAGGGATCGGCAAGTCTACATAACGCGATGGTCTTCGTTTTCCCCGGTTCTTCAATAAAATTTTCATGGAATGAACCCATGGCCGTGGGAATGACTCCCTTACTGTTTGCGAGTAGGGTAAGGTATTTTTTGGCAATGCCGTTGTATTGATCAACTTCAAGAACCCGTTGGTATGTTTTCTTTGCTTTAGCCCTGTCTCCCTTTTGGAGGTAACAGAATCCCAGCCTATTCATGGCGGAAATATTTGTCGATTCTATCTCGAGTATTTTGGAGTTTGCCTCAACCGCGTCATCCCATTTCTGTTTCTCTGCCGCTGCGATTGCCTGCTCTTGAAGAATATGTGCTGTGTTCATGATTCCACAAAGAGTAACAGAACTTCAACGAAACATCAAGAGACCAAGCTGACAGTGGTACAATAGGATTGTCTCGAGTTTTTTGCGACATCAAAAAGGAGGCATGTGTCCGGTCATTCAAAGTGGAACAACATCAAAAACAAGAAAGCCTCCGCTGATGCTAAGCGGAGTAAAGTATTTACTCAAATATCGAAAAATATTCGGACTGCTGTGAGAGAATATGGTAGTGGCGATCCTTCCTCCAACCCAACATTGCGTCTTGCTATCGAGAAAGCGCGTGAGGCAAACATGTCGAATGACCATATCCAGCGTGCTATAGAGAGGGGATTGGGTAAAGGGGGATCTGGTAAGTTTGAGGAGGTGGTGTACGAGGCGTACGCTCACAGTGGCGTTGGTTTTCTCATCGTCGTGCACACCGACAACAGACAACGGACGGGCGCGGAGATTCGGAATATCATAGAAAAAAACGGGGGATCATTGGGGGGACCAGGGTCGGTCATGTATCTTTTTACTCGAGAAGGAAATGAGTATGCTGTTGCGATTCCACTTGAGATCACCAATCCCGAACACGCAGAAGCAGTACAAGATCTTTTTGATCTCCTTGAAGAACATGAGGATGTGGAGGCGGTATACATGAATGCCGTAATGTTGGTATGAGAAAACGAGAAAAATTTCTTATGAGTTCTCTCGTGTTGTCTTTTGCTCTGTTGGGCACACAGTACGTCCCACTTGATTATCGATTACTTGGAACAGCATTGTTGTTTTTTGTTACATACGCTGTTTCTGCATGGGCTTTATTTGAGGAATTAAACGGCATTGAATGGATTACTGTCGTGCCATTTTCCGCATTGTATGCCTCCGCGGTTTCTGTGTTTTATTTTCTTCTTCCAGAAAATCTCTTGAGTAAAATTATAGTTTTAGTTCTGTTTGGTATAGGCATGTACGCGATTTATTTGACTTCAAATATCTACGCGGTTGCAAAGTTTCGTACGATCCAATTACTTCGAGCTGCACACACAGTTGGGTTTCTGATAACCCTGTTGATCACATTTTTCTTCTCAAACACCGTTTTTTCATTTCATTGGCCATTTTGGGCGAACGGCATTGCGATTGCCTGTACGACATTTCCACAAGCATTGCTCTCATTGTGGTCTGTTGAGTTAAAGAATCATATCGATAAATCGATCTTTTACCAAGCTATCGCAGTAGCAGTTTTGGCGGGTGAGCTTGCAATAGTTATCTCATTTCTTCCGATCTCACTCTGGATCGCCTCACTTTCTATCGTGGGGGGGTTGTACACAGCCTTGGGTATTCTGGTGAGCCAGCTTCACGGAAAATTGTTCCGAAATACCGCCTGGGAATATGCAAGTGTTTGGATTGTTATTCTTGCCGCATTTTTCTTCACAGTCCAGTGGAAGTAATGACGTTTTGTATGCGTGTGGGGTAGTGGGGGAAGGAGGGGAGTTTCCTCTGCGTACTAGAGAGGATGATATAGTTTGATATCATCACTTTTCACATAATTATAGGATACTTTTCACAAGAATGGTAGCACAAAGTTGGGAAGACCGCTTAAGATAAGAAACAAGAAAAAAGATTGATCTATGAGCAATTGTGGATAACTCATAAAAGGTGTGGTGCGGAAAAAACCCGAATGTCACTCTGGGGGCGCGAAGTTGAAGGAGGAGAGAAAAGAGCCGTAGAACACAAAAGCGGGTGATGGAATCGGCATTTAGCAGCATACATGTTGTTTTGATAGTTGGGTGGTCTCAATGGGAATGGTCCACTCTTCTTCATGGTGGTGGAGCTGTTTCAATAGTGTCGCACAATAATACTTTTGCGACGTAATGAAAGGAACAACGGAGAAGTGCGTCTTTTGTACATATGCGCGTTCTTGCATTGTTTGTCATTCTGTTTCTTTGGTGAATTACGGCCAATTACCCTATTTTGTCACTTCCCTGTTTTTTCTTTGATGCATTGTTTTTGCGTTTGTATAGAAACCCGAAACTTTGTGTGCATTTTTTTTAAAAATGATGGATGTACCTCTGGAAATGACGATACATTGTATAGCAGACTCACCTTCTTGCCGAAAATCGGGCATTCTAGGGCCTTCACATCTGGTATTTAGCCTGGGAATGAAGGTATGTTGGGCAGGAGTATGCTCTTTTTCCACGCGAGATTTGTGATGACCAAAAACAGACCATTATGGCGTGATGACAGCACAGCATAAGCCGTAGTGCTTGAAAAGTATTAACGCAATTACGATGCTTTAGAACTGCTGAATGCGGAAATAACTTACTCGAGTCAACCTCAGGTGTTCACGCATATCCTGCAGAAATACCGAAGTATACCCGCATACATCATCGCCCATTTATTCCAGTACGCTGTGCAATAATACGAAGGAAGGACGAACTAGTTGGGAGAGATATTGAACACAAATTGTATGTGTGGCATATGCTGTTGCATTGCTGACGTGTGTTACTGTTTCATTGCTTTTCACGCTATGTCGCATAATGTAATTGTCAGCGCACCACTATGTCGCATAATGTTGACACATCCCCCATTCTCTGTCACACTGTTTGAAGCGCAGAAAGATAGAATGCATAGAAATGGATGATTACGGTGTTGCATGGAATAAAACATGTACTTGCATATGTAATACACACACCTACATCTGGAAATGATTATGGTTCTTTCATTCGGGCTACTGTAAAAAGGATTGATAAATCAACCCTTTGCTAAATATTCGGGTATTAGCACTCAGATAATGAGACTGCTAACTCCGCAGAATAAAAACTATAGGATATAACTCGAGGGAGGAAAGTTTGAGATGAAAAGCACACATCCCCGTGAACTTTGTAGGGATTTCCTCGAGCATTGCGACGTTGAGCGCAACCTTAGCAAACTCACTATCCGTGATTATACACACTATCTCAACCGATTTTGCGAGTGGTTGGATCTTCAAAAACTCGAGGATATGACGCTTTTTGATCTGCAGATGCTGAAAAAATATCGTGTACATCTCTCACAGTATATGGGTGTGGATGAGCGTACCCTATCAAGAACCACACAGGCATATCACATCATCGCGCTCCGATCACTCTTCAAATGGCTCATAAAGAACGACGTTGCCGTGCTCACTCCGGAGAAAATCGACCTTCCTAAGGGCGAGTCCAGATCTATGAAATTTCTGAACTTTGAGCAGATCGAGCGTTTACTCGGCCAACCGGCCTTAAGCTCGAAAACAGGCCTACGGGACAAGGCGATGCTGGAATTGATGTTTAGCACCGGTCTTCGTGTGAGTGAGGTGGTGTCTTTGAACCGTGAGCAGGTGGACACACAGCGGCGGGAGTTTGGGGTGATCGGAAAAGGTCGGAAGCATCGCGTGGTGTTTTTGAGTGAAAAATCTGCGGAGTGGCTCGATAAATATCTGAATGGCCGCGACGATTTTTGGCGGCCAGTATTTATTCGATACAGTCGCAATAAGGCTGATGCGACGAGTGATGGCGAGGAGATGCGGCTAACGACGAGATCGGTCCAGCGGATTGTGGATAAGTACTGCCGCAAGGCGCATCTTCCGATTAAAATTTCACCACATGGGATACGACACTCATTTGCAACGGATTTATTAATCAACGGCGCGGGACTGCGCGATGTTCAAGAAATGCTGGGGCATAAAAATATTTCAACGACACAGATTTATACACATATTACACGGCCAGAACTGCGAAAGGTGCATGAGAAGTTCCATGGTGGGAAGAAGGAGGAGTGATGGGAAAGACGATACAAAAAAATGAGTTGCGCCAGATCACGTATGACGAGTTCGGCGAGGTGTTGCGTGTACTAACGGATAACGTATCAACATACTGTCTCGAGCATGAAGTATCATTTGATCTCGTTGTTCCAATACTGAGAAGCGGCGCGATAACAGGCATGCATCTTGCATCAAAACTGCATGTCGTCGTAATGCTTCCTTTTCAATACAAGTATGAGGAAGAACGTGGCCTGAAGAAGATTTGTGAACCACCAACACTCAAAATAGAACTCCCAGAAAAAAGTCATATTCTCGTTGTTGATACAAACACCGTTACCGGAACAACGGCAAACCAAGTCATATCTGATGTACGACGATTATTTCCACTGGCTTTAATTTCTTTTGCCACGGCGTACCTCGATCAATCCCTTTTCCCACTACCCAATGCCGATCAAACTTTTTATGGGGTTTTAGGAAATGAACGGCGAATGATATCCCGATCTGAAGCAGAAAAAAAGGGAATAACGAACGACTGTATTGTTTTTCCTTGGCAAGATGTTGAAGAGGAATGGCGCGCTATACATCACGCTACGTAGCATTGTGTTCTAGGATGAATCGTACCCACGCTGGCGTATCATTTTGCGGGAGTTGGACAGGGATCACGATCGTTCTTGGTTCTGATATGCTGACACGTTTTCCACCACAGCCAGTGAGCTTGAGTGAGATGGTATATACGCCGGGTTTTATATCAAACATCGTGGTATTTTTGCTCAACACATCGAGTTCTTTTACATTGCTTTCTTGAGGAATTGGGAAAAGACCGGGACTTGTGATGAATTCTAATGTTGGCGAAAAACGTACGAGTGATTCTGTTGGAAAGTAATTCCATGAAAATGTTTGAGTGATGGAATAATTTTGTGTTTCGGGAAGAATTTCTGGAATAGAACATTGCGTGGGAGGAGTATAGTCTTGAAGTATGGTGGCGATTGCTTTTATCGCGGGTGTATCTTTGTGCTCTGTCCAGTTATAGATGGTGACGATTTTTGCTGGTGGTGTTGATGGTGGGTTAAAGATATTTGTGAGTCCTTTTTGCCACACACGTTCTGTTTTTTCTGCGGAGTATTCGACTGCTCCCCAAGATGGATTGCCGTGTTGTTCCATCTCGTTTTTCCATACGGGAAGTGAAAATGGGTCTTCTGCATATCCGTAAAAACTCATACCTGGTCGAGCATATGGATTGAATGCGGACTGTGCGTAGTTCTCAAATTTAGGCTCGCCCTGTTTTACTTCACCCCACACGTGTGTATAAATGCGCTGTTTTGGAATGCCAAGAAGGGTGGCGGTTCGTGCGAGATCTTGAAGATATCGGTACACTATTTTTTGTCGTGCCTGGCTGAGTTGTGCCGGTGGTATGGCGCATGTTGGTTTGTCTTTGGAACAAAGAAGATCTTGTGTGGATCGGAATCCGTACGGCTCAAACTCGTCTTTTGGTGTGACGGAGGCGTTCAATGAGACTTCTGTGCCAATGGTTATACCTGCAAAAAGATCACCCCTTCCTTCTTTTTCCCATCTGTTTATAATGCTTGAAAGTTCGGTAATAAGTGCGATAAAACGCTCTTTTTGGACTTTTCTATAGGTGAGAGCTGTGCGGGAATGTGGGAAGAGGTTGGGGGGTGGTGCAAGTCGAAACCCTCCCCCACCCCAATTCCGCCAGTTAAGCGTCATGGGTTGTGTTGGTGACTGCCACTCAACATTCCATTTGTTTTCCGGATTGTAGCCGCGGATAAATCGGTCTTTAAAGTCTGGTGTACGTTGGCGTGTAAAGAAAACTATGGGGGTATGAGTGCCGTCGGGGTCCCACCAGTTGTACAACTCCGGCAACTCGTCCCACCATTGAAAACCGTTGAGTGGAAGGAAGACTGGAAGGTTTTCTTGTTCTGCAATTTCCAGGATACGTCGCATTTTTATGACATACGACGATGTTTCACTTGGGATGTCAAGCGGAACATTCATATATTCTTGGAGCGTACTCCACGCCAATTTTCTTTGTGAAGTTCCGGGTGGAAGTGTACGTTGGAGTTGGTGAAGCTGGTCGAGTATTTTTGGTTTAATTTCTGTTTGCCATTGTGGTTCCGGAGCTGCCCAGTTGAGTTCATTGATCTCGGAAAAATTCATGACGAGATACTGTGGATCTGAGGCGATGGTGAATGCAAGGAGACGAGATGATGCATAAAAGAAGATGAAAAAAAATACAACGCAAACGAAGTAACGCATTGCATAAGTATATCAGTTTAGGACGCGTTCCTCGAGATAATCAACGCGAAACGTGAGTGAATCATATTCTTTTCTTGATGGAGATGTTTGTATAAACTGACTCAATTTCTTATCGAGTTTTTGTATCTGTGTTTTATGTATTTGGTGATGATTGTCGATAAGCGTTGTAAGTGTGTGAAGCGCTTCATACACAGAAGTAAATACGTTGGAGTGTTCGAGGGATTGTTTTTCAAGAATACCTATTTTTTCCTCAAGAATTCCTGTGTGTTTTTCAATAGTATCTAGCCGCTTTTCAATAGTATCGAGTCGCTTTTCAACAGTATCCAATCGTTTTTCAAGCACATTTAATTGCTCATCGAATTTTTTGTCGATGATGATGTTGAGAAGAACAATAAATCGTTCCTCTGTAAGTGGAGTATTTAAATGCGTTACTGCGTACATGAGGATCGTCATCTAACCATAGAACAAATAATCGTGCAAGATGACAAAAAGAATCAAACGAGATCACTAGAACGTTTCGTAACTAATTGTGACGGAATAATTAAAGGTTGTTGATCCGGGTTCAACGGTAGTTGGAGCACCACCGCCCATTCCCCCGCCTGCTTTTTCCATCATGGCCACAGGATACGGACCACCATTGTAGTTTGGCTGCTCTGAAACATTGACTATTTTTCCTAAGCGCATTCCAGCGAGTTGCGATAAAGTCTGTGCTTTTGTCTTTGCGTCATCGATGGCTTGTTTCCGTGCATCATTCTCTACTTCCTTTTTCTTTTCATCGGAAAGTGTGAACGAGATACCCCCAACCTGATTGGCACCGACTTTCGTTGCGGCGTCAATCGCTTGATTTAATATTGAAAAATCGGTGAGACTGACGCTAATACTCGCATTCACGTTATATCCGGTAATTTTTTGGCCTTCGCGATAATCATACGTGGGATAAAGGCTGTAATTTTCCGTTCGGATATCCTTTTTTTGTATACCAAGTTTTCCAAGTTCGGCGTTTATATTGTTTATAACAGTGTTTGCTTTGTCTTGCGCGAGCTTTACGGTTTGCTCTTGTATGGTTATTCCGAGATTAACCATGGCCTTGTCTGGTATTGTTGTTACTTTACTCTCGCCAGTGACGTCAAAAGTGGACTGCTTTTGTGTGGTGGTTTGTGTAATGGAAAGTGGAAGAGGACCGACGTATTTACTGAGGACTGTGACGCCAAGAACCCCAAGCGAAATACCAAGTGCAATCATTAGAACTGAAAGAAGAAGTGGACGTGTTGGTTGCATGAGACCTCCTTGAGTATTGACTCAGATTTAGTATACCAAATGGATTGTTATGTTACCCATCATTTTCCATCCATTCGATTACCGGCTTCAGTAAACAACACATCGAGATAAAATTCTTTATCAATAATAAGTTTTCCGCCATTTGTAGTATAAGCTCGAGATGTTGGCAATCTCTTAATTGCAACAAGATGTTGTAAGGAAAGTTTTTCCAGTTCATGCAACTGACCCGCAACAACAATATCCTCGAAAGTTTTATTCCCTCCAAAGTGAATGTTTTCTATAAGTCGGATTAATTCTGTTCGAGAGAGACTTGCCATCGATTTTGCACCTAATATCCTATTTCTTCACCGTCCTGGTTGAAACCAAACGTTTCATTGTATAACACATTAATTCTGAGGTATCCATCTTCATTATCAAAAGGTCTTCCGTGTGTGTGGTCATTTTGGTCGAGTTCATTCAATGCTCTTAATTGCTCCATCGTAAGATTTTGAAGATCAATTTTTCTTTCATAATCTCCCACATCGAGAATGATGCCTTTCAGTTCGGGGACGCCAAACTTTTTTTGAAAAAGTTCCGGAGCGTTTTTCTTTGTTACCTCACCCATCCGTTTCCTCTCCAGTCTTCTTTGTTGTCGTGACTGCCACGACTGCGTCATCTTTCTCGCTAAATCGCATCAAGATCACGCCTTGCGTTGGTCGTTTCAGAACTGGAATATTCTTGATGGGGAGCTTGATCACTTGTGCAGATTTTGTTGTGAGGACAACCTCGTCCATTGTGGTATCCACCATCATGGCGCCGGCAACATTCCCGGTCTTATCAGTGAGCTCGGCCACTTTCACGCCTTGCCCCGCGCGTTTTTGCAGTGGGTACTCGTCCAACTCTGTCCGTTTTCCCATCCCCTTCTCAGTCACGAGGAGGAGGTGGTGGAAGAGTTTGCGTCGTTTATCCTCAGGATCATCAAATTTCTCTGGGAAAACCTCAACACCCACAACATAATCCTCGTCGCGAAGCATGATCGCGCGGACCCCCTGAGTGTCCCGGGCGGTTACCTTGATTTCATCCTCTGGGAATCGAATGGACTTTCCCTCAAAGGTAATCAACATCATGTGATCTTTGCCAGACGTGATCTTACCCCAGACCAACTCATCCGCATCTTTCAAGATAATTGCAATAATGCCGTTGGTGCGAATGTTTTGATAATCAGAAAGTTTTGTCTTTTTCACTAATCCATTTTTGGTTGCCAAGGCAATGAATTTTCCTTCAACCTCTTTGTCGTTCATTGCGAGGAGTGTTTGCAGTCGTTCGTCACCTTGCAAATTGATCAAGTTCACTATGCTTGTTCCCTTTGCTTGCCGTCCGCTTTCCGGCAACTCATGAGCCTTCAACTTGAAGACGCGCCCTTTATTAGTGAACAGTAAGAGGCCATCATGTGTTGTTGCGGTAAGCATGAGTTTTACGGTATCCTCCTCTTTGGTGGTCATACCGGTAACACCAACGCCACCGCGGTGTTGGGTTCGATAAACAGACGGATTCATCCGCTTAATATATCCAGTTTCAGTGACGGTAATGATGGTCGGCTCATTTGCAATCAAGTCTTCCTCGCTAAACTCGCCGATCTTTCCTTTGTGCAGTTTTGTGCGTCGCTCATCACCAAACTGTGCCATCACCTCTTTCCCCTCTTTTACAATAACCTCAAGCACTTTATTGGGATGCGAGAGAAGTGTGCAGAGATCTTTAATTGTTTGTTTGATGGCCTTGTATTCGTCCTCAATTTTTTGTCGTTCAAGTGCGGCGAGGCGACGAAGCTGCATATCCAAGATTGCGGTTGCTTGAATTTCAGAAAGTTTGAACTTCTCCATTAAGCGAGTTCTTGCGGTGTCGCTGTCTGGTGATTTGCGAATGGTCTCGATCACATCATCAAGGTGGTTGAGTGCGATAAGAAGGCCTTCTAAAATGTGCGCGCGATCGCGAGCGGCCTTCAACTCGAACTGGGACCGGCGGACAACAACAACTTGACGATGTTTGAGATACTCGACCAAGATGGTCTTGATATTCATGAGTTGTGGGGTACCTTCCGAGTTAAGCGCAACCATGTTCATCGGGAAACTTGTTTGGAGTTCAGTGTATTTGTAGAGGTTATTGAGGACTGCCTTCGGTTTGGCATCTTTCTTGAGATCAACGACAACGCGAAGTCCCTCGCGGTCCGACTCGTCACGGAGATCACTAATACCAATAATCTTTTTATCCCGAACAAGTTGTGCAATTTTCGCCACGAGTTTTGCTTTGTTCACTTGGTACGGAAGCTCGGTGATAATAATTTGGAACTTTCCGTTTTTTGTTTCCTCGATTGAGGCTACGGCGCGGATCACAACACGGCCTTTGCCGATGGCGTAGGCTTCTTTAATGGTTGGCCAGTCATAGATCACGCCGCCTGTCGGAAAGTCCGGACCGTGGATATGCTCCATGATTTGATCGATGGCGATGTCTGAACTAAAGGTGCCGGAGAGGAGCTTGGGGTCCGCGGTTTGCAAACCTTCCTCGGTTGTTGGAACGACGATCCCTTTTGCTTGTCCGGCGGTGCCAAGTTCGATCATCTGCATGATGGCGTTGAATACTTCATTCAAATTATGTGGAGGAATTTTGGTTGCCATACCAACCGCAATACCTTCAGCACCCATAAGAAGAAGGTTCGGTGTTTTTGCTGGGAGAACCGATGGTTCCTGTTGCGAGCCGTCAAAGTTATCGACAAATGTGACGGTCTCTTTTTCCAGGTCCTCGAGGAGTTCCTCACTGATACGGGAGAGACGGGCTTCGGTGTATCGCATGGCTGCCGCGCTATCGCCATCCACAGAGTTGTGGACGAAAACGCCGGCATCCAAAGAGAAGTTATGTGTCCCATCAATAGTAAGATCATACACATCAGCCGAGCCACATGGTCGCACGGAGACAACTTTATGATTAAGATACATTTTTGTTGATGGAAATTGGTGTAAGCGTTCAAGTATTTCTGATATCCCTCGAGAAAAATGTTGAACTCCCCAAGAAAAACGAGGAATTAAGTTATGAGAAACTTTTTTTCTTTCGAGATTATATGTTGATTCGGTTAATTCCTGTCCTTGTTGAGTAACTCGCTCGCACACAGAAAGGAATCGCAAAATCGCTGTTTTTACGCCATTTTTTTGAAGAACGGGAAGTAATTTTTCTCGATATTTCGGCTGCATCCATTGATACGCGCTTTGATTTGATCGATTGATCCAATATTCAGATGAACTCCATTGCTGGAGAGATCTTGTGCTCATGAGTTTTTTTGCTTCTGGAGTGGACATACGTGTTTTTGCCAACGCTGAGATTTTTTCTCTGTGTGCTTGAATACTCCACAATCGTTTCGAGGTTTGCGCTATCCGTTCCTTCTGTATTTTTCTATATTCAGGGTTTTGCCATAACTCGACCATTTTTTCATGTTGTCGAGAACGCATATACTGTTTTTGCTCATCTGTGCCAAACAACAAAATGTTCTTTTTGTGAGCAGCCTCAGCTATTTTTTTTCTAAATTCAGGCAACTGCCACAATGCTTTAAGATGTGTGACTTTGGCAGTAATAAACGCAGGGTCGCTCCATTTTTTTTGATTTTCTTTACGAATTGCAGCGAGCGTTTTTTGTCTAAACGCATCTTGTTTCCAAAGGGTTGGTAAAACCATCTTCATTTTTGCTTGGAACGAAGGATTTTTCCAAAGTTCAGCAAGATGGTGTTGGTGAAGAACTCTGTGTTCTTGCCAGCCCAAGCGAACAATATTACGTGGATCATTATTTGTTTTATTGAAGTCAATATGATGACGAACACGACCTTTATTTTTTTGATACACCCCATGCTCGAGATTATAGGAGTCAGAAATTCTATGAGTGAATTCCCAGATTTGTTTTGAGGGTTGATATACCTCTTCATACCCCTGAAGATTCTTATCAGAGCCATTATAGAGCCTTGTGTAGAGTGGCATGAGGGCTTGGCCTGCGTGTAAATGTTGTGCTTCGATATATGATCCATCGCGAGTCATAAATTTGTGATTTGGTGTACACCGAATTTTCTCATTATTATCAAGTATTACCTCGATAATTGGAGCATTTTTTTGTGTACATCTTGGAATATGAATGGGCGCCAATTGAACGGTGTTATTCTTGTCCACAGTATACGTAAAGTGTGTGATGCCTTTGTTGTAGTCATCAATGAGCTCAAAAAACGATTTTGCGGTTCCATTCGTGAGACGTACCTTTGTATCGCCAGTAAAACAGCCGAAGTTTCCCTGCCCATCAATCAACGGGTAGCGCATGCTAAAATCTTGCGCCAAGCGTACGAGTGCATCGTAGACTGCGGTGTCCCCGTGCGGGTGATATTTTCCGAGGACATCTCCAACAATTCTTGCCGATTTCTTATATCCAGAGTTCCAGTGAATACCCATTTGGCGCATACCAAAAAGGATACGGCGGTGGACCGGTTTAAGTCCGTCGCGGACATCTGGAAGCGCGCGAGCGACGATGACACTCATGGCATAATCGAGGTATGACTTCTCCATTTCTTGAATGATTGGTGTGTTGCGGACGAGACCATATGGGGTTTTGGTGACTTGGTTGGCGTAGGTGGGTTGGGGTTGGTCGGAGTCTGAGGTGGATTGAGTGGCCAATTGTTGGGTGACGTTTGGATTTTGTGCTTGATCCACAACGGAATTTTCCTTGAGGTTGGGGTCGGCTGGTGGGTTGGATGGTGTTTTTGGCATATCGTTTTTATACTATTTGTTCTGGCGTTCCTTGTACGAATAATCTGATAAGCGTTGGCCCAATTACTTTGTCACTATTCAATACATTCAAAATAAGGACCGCTGCTAAATCATTCGCGTTAGTTTCAAGCGCATTTTTTATTTTATTTAACCTTCTTTTTAATTCATTTTTTCCCGTAGGGTCAATTTTTTCCATTGCTTTTTTATCAAAAATAACATCTTCATCAATTTGACCTTCATTCAAAATTTGTTGTACTCGTGCATATTCATATTCTTTCCCTTCTATTGCAAGTATCATCAGCTGTATGAATTCCAACGCCTTATCCGCGCTCTGTCTATCTGTTAAAAATTGTTGGATTTCAATGAGGGGAGTTGCCATTTCTTATTTCCCTTCCAACTTCAACAGATGAAGAAACGCATGGTAATGTTTTTTAATAAACTCTCCCACTTCGTCTACTAGGGGCTGAATAGACTCTATTGCAATAGGAACTTGCTGAGAAAGTTCATTTAGCGTCATTTTCTACTTCTTCCCCTTCTTTTTCTCTGCCTTTTTTTCCTCACCTTTACACTCATCACATCCGCCATCTCCGCATTCCCCGCAGCATTCTCCTCCACCACAACAATCTTCCTCAATAAATGACTCCCCCACCTCTTTTTCTGCTTCTGCTCTGCTCTTGAAATCGTGTGTTTTCACAAACTTTCCTGGCTCGAGTTCTTTGTAGTGATCAAAAAAGTGTTTAATGCGATCCTTGAGATGTTGCGGAACGTCGTCTATCGACTCCCATACGCCGTACAGCGGATCAACCTTTTTGTCCGGTACAGCAAGCACTTTTGTATCTACCCCTTCTTCGTCTTCCATCTCGAGCATACCGACAATATGTCCCTTCATACCCACTCCCGGGACTACGGGTTGGCTAGACAACACCAGCACGTCCACAGGATCGCCGTCTTTTCCCTTCGTTCCAACAATGTACCCGTAGTTTGTTGGGTAGGTCATTTGGGTGTGCAGGAAGCGGTCCGCCATAAGGAGGCCGGTGTCCTCATCCACTTCGTATTTCACCGAACTGTTCGCCGGGATCTCGATAAAAAATACAAGTTTTTTCATATCTTGGGACATAGTCCTCCTTTTTTATATATCCAGATTTGCCAACTTCGCCCTACTTTGAATAAATCGTTTGCGTGGCGGAACGTCATCGCCCATAAGGGTAGTGAACACCACATCCGCTTTTTCTATATCCTCAATTGTAACCTGTTTGAGCATGCGCGTCTCCGGATTCATCGTGGTCTCCCAAAGCTGTTCAGGGTTCATCTCTCCAAGACCCTTATATCGTTGTACATTCACAACTGCATTTTTTTCATCTTTCTTTAGGTCAACAATGCGCAAGTCCCGCTCCTCTTCCGTAAACACGTAATGTGCGGTTTTTTTGGTCCACACCTTAAAAAGTGGCGGAAGTGCAATATAGAGATAGCCATGCTCGATCACCTGTGGCATGTGTCGGAAGAAAAACGTCAAGGTCAATGTGGTAATGTGCTCACCGTCAACGTCAGCATCGTTCATGAGGACAATGCGGTGGTATCGGATACGTTTGGCATCAAAAGTGTCGCCAATTCCCGTCCCCAACGCGATAACCAAGTTTTTGAGTTCCTCAAAATCAATGATTTTATCGAGGCGGGCGCGCTCGGTGTTCAGAATTTTTCCGCGCAATGGGAAGATCGCTTGGTAGCGACGGTTGCGGCCTTGTTTTGCGCTGTTATGAACGAATACTCCAGATGCTAAGGCAAAGTTGTGTGTTTCTGGAATTTCGATGTCATACACGTCAACATGATCCAATCGAGGTACAATTTTTGTGATTTTGTGGTTGTAATGAAGTGCGGCTTCTGCAAATTTATGCTCATCGCGATCAAAAAATCTTGAGATAAGAGTATCAATCGAAAGTATCGTATTATTTCTCTTGGTTGTACGAGCATTTTCGTAGTCCCCAAGCGAACCCTTCTGCTCAAGTATATATTTCATGAGCTTCATGGAGTTTTGGTAATAGGTTTTGTTGTATGCCTCTTTTCTCTTCGCTCGAAACTCAATGGTCCATTGTTGCCTTGTTTTCTGCGATCTCCACCCGAGAAGATTCTTATCTTCCCATTGTTTTTGCGCAACTTCTGCTGCACGTTTTTTATATTCAGGATGCTGAGCAAAAAATGTTACCGTCTTTTTCGATTGCAGTGCTCGATTTTCTAGATTTGACCAGTATTGGCGTTGAGCTTCATTAAGTCGTTGTTTTGTCTCAAACAGATAGTCACTGTCTGTGTAGTAATGGTTTAAAAATGCTCGTTTCATAAAAAGTTTATACTTGGGATTTTCCCATTGTTTTTTGGCTCGTTCTCGAAGCATTTCACCCAAACTCCGCATCACAACGCTTATGGATTTTCGATATACTACTGATCGTTTTATCGTGTTACATTTTTCGATTGTTTCTTTTGTATGAAGCGTTTTACTCGCATGTATCTGATGAAGAGAAAGATGATCGGATTTTGAAAGACGAGTGATATTTGTTGGGCTATTATTCTGTTTATGAAAATCGATATGATGCCGATGAACCCCCTGAGAAGCTTGATAAATATTATGTTGTAGGTTGTACAAATCTGATAGCACATGAGTGTACTGCCAGTCTTTGTTTTTAGGGTCGAAAACCATTTCATACCCCTCGATTGTTGATCTCCCAGTACGCGTAGAAAGTTTTCGATACAGTGGAGCAAGATTATCTGTGGTCGTTAAATCTTTTGCTTCTTTATACTCACCACTTACAAGTCTAAACTTATGATCTGGTGTGCAGGTAATAACTTCACCATGATCAAGGTGCATATCTAACACTTTTGCATGCGATTTTGTTTTTCTTGGATTCAAAATTGGTGCAACTCCGACATGACCATTTTTTTGCATGGTATAACAAAAATGATGCTTTCCTTGCGCCTGCTCCTCGATAATTTCTAAGAATGACAAGTTTCTTCCATCAACAAGTGCTATTTTTGTATCTCCAGAAAAGCATCCGCCTGCGGAATCTCCTTCCACGATGAATATTTCCGAGTGTGCAGGATCAGTCTCCTGACAATCCGCGAGTTTTCCTGGCAATGTTGCACCTTCCAAGGCACCTTTGCGGATGACGGCGTCCTTTGCGGCGCGGGCG
>JACRHV010000016.1 GCA_016211945.1 Minisyncoccota bacterium | reverse complement strand
GCAAGGGGAGCGTGTGCAAAAGCGCAAGTATCTTTTAGACGGAGTATCAAAACGAAAAAAAGACGTTGTGGGGCATGTACTCACGGTGCTTTTTCGACCAGAAGATCTCGATCTCATTGCGGGAAGTCCTCACATTCGTCGATCATTTTTGAATATTGTGCTTTCGCAGACGCACACTGAATATCGATACTCGCTTGATGCGTATGAAAAAGCATTAAAACGTCGCAACGCCTTGCTTGATGTCCTGCGCGATGGAAAAACAACACGCGCTTCTTTTACATTTTGGGATCAACTTCTCATTAAACACGGAAATATTCTTACAAATATGAGACGAGATTTTATTGATTTTCTGAATACTACACAGGATTTTGCAATGAAGTTTTCGGTTACCTACGATCCATCAACCATATCAGAAAAACGCTTACATCAGTATGCGGTTGAGGAAGTTGCAGCAGGATATACATTGGTAGGTCCGCATAAAGACGATATCTCAATTGCACTTACAAATGGCGATGAGAAAAATTTGGCGACATACGGATCGCGTGGCGAGCAGCGTATGGGAGTGTTATGGCTAAAATATTACGAGATGATGTATATTGAACACGCTCGCGGAGAACGGCCAATTTTACTATTGGATGACATCTTTTCTGAACTTGATGAAAAGCATAAAGAAATGGTGACCGAGTTAACGCAACACCAGCAAACAATTTTTACCACAACAGAACAAGAACTTCCGCGGCACACAAAACATGAAAGTATTTTCTTGTAAAAAACAAAAAACGCAGGTTTCCCTGCGCTATTTTGTGAATTGCCACTTGTGGTGGATCAAACATTCAACCGAGAATACACGTATTATACTTTTTGCCCTAAGAAAATTCAAGAAGAAAAATTGCAAGATATACCAATCTCTCTCATGTGGATCCGGAGGGATTTGAACCCTCTGACAATTCATTCTCGATTGAACGTCACCACCAAAGCGGACCCACAGAGCATTACAATATCAACAGAACCTTACAATAACCTTACAAAACTTAAACTGCGCTTTGGTGTTTCGACGTACCTCTAGTACAATACCTCTATGACAGCGTACCAATCGGTTCAGAAATATCTCGATTCCATTCACCTTCCTCGCAAAGATTCGCATAAAGGAGAAAATGGCAAACTTCTTCTCATTGGAGGAAGTGAGTTATTTCACGCCGCAAGCGCATGGAGTTTATCAATTGCATCAAGAATTGTTGATATGGTGTTCTATTCTTCTGTACCGGAAAATAATGCACTTATTGTAGAAGCAAAAAAACATTTTTGGGACGGTGTTGTGGTGCCAAGAGGAGATGTGGAGTCATATCTGAAAGAAGCGGATTGTGTGCTCATTGGTCCTGGCATGACGAGGGATGAGAAAACCACAGAACTCACAAACACGCTTCTTCAAAAATATCCAACAAAAAAATGGGTTATTGACGCTGGTGCACTCCAGATGGTTAATCCAAGTCTTCTTACTTCTTCGATGATTATTACACCACACCACCAGGAATTTCTGCGCGTTTTTGGTGTTGAAGTAACAAATGAAAAAGTGATGCAGGCTCAAAGCAAAAAATATGGCAATGTTGTGATTCTTGTGAAAGGCCCAACAGATTATGTTGTTTCTGGCGATCAATTAGTTTCTTTTGAAGGTGGAAACGAGGGGATGACAAAAGGCGGAACGGGCGATGTCCTCGCAGGATTGGTTGCGGCGTTGTACTGCACAAACGAGGCATTTTCTTCAGCAGTTGTGGGAAGTTTTCTCAATAAAAAAGCTGGTGAAGCGTTATATGCAAGTGTTGGGCCATTTTTTAATGCAACGGATTTAGTTGGACAGCTACCAAAAACAATGGCGGAAATACTCGTTTCATCTTCCTAAAATCTTCCATGCTTCTCCGAGCCGAGAAAGGGGAATCACTTTCTTTTTTTTCAAGAGCCACGCATATCGTATAGCTGCTTCGACCAATCCTATTCCAATAGTATCCGAAGTAAACTCGTGTTTTTCTAACGCTGAAAGTTCAGGATATTCAAACAAAATCACATACCCTAAGCTAGCCCGATCTCTCGGATTTCCATTTTTTATAATCCGATAGAGTTTTGCACCAGTTTCAAATCCCGCTTTCTTGAGGTGATGGAACCGCACAACAAAGTCGCTATCACTTTCAATATATTTTCCAACCGCTTTTGAGGTAAGATCTCTGGATTTTTTTTCAGGTATTGTTTCACCTTTCGCATGAACAGAAGCGGCAGACACGAGTACCGCAATTTCACCCTTCGCGCTTCCCGTATTGCACACCCCTTTTCCTGTAATCTCTTCCCAATTCTTTCCTTTTTGTACCAATGTTTCATGACAGAAAAATCCAGTAAGGACGCCGACGAGTTTTTTCGTATGGTCGAATGCACCAATGACGAATCCATTTTTTGCGCGATCATTCATTGTTTTGTGAGAAACAGGTGCAAATGGAAAGGCGTGATTGTGTAGTGGGACGGCTTGTGTGAGCAACTCCGCGTTTTCGGGTGTTATGATATGAAATTCGTATGAACTCGAATGACCTATATGTGTATACGCGTCAATAAGCTTTTGGGCAAACGCGTCACGCACCTGGATGTGTTGAACCTTTCCCGTAGCTGTTTTTGCAATCTCACTGTCTGCGGCTATGACAAATGATTGTGGTGTTTCGTACGAGCTCAACGTTTTTAATCCGTGTCGTCGAACACGCATCACAAAATCTTCCAGGAGTTTTATACCATCATTTTTTTTAGGAATAATAATTGCTCCAATTTCCTCTCCAAATCGGTAATGGGGGAATCCAACAACCACAACGTCACGAGCCCAAGGGAGTTCCTCGCGCAATTTTTCTTCTATAAAAAGAGGTGAGATATTTACCCCTCCTTTTATCATGATTTCCTTTATACGTCCCTTTAAGAAGTAATATTTTGTGCCATCAATAATGCGATAATATCCTAAATCTCCAGTATGAAATATATTGCCGAGCAACGCCTTTTTCGTTTCATCTTCTCGGCCTAAGTATCCTCGCATGACATTTTTTCCTCGTACACAGAGCTCTCCTTCTTCATTCTCAGAAGTTGCGTGTTCAAAAACAACTTCATTACATACTAGAGGTACTCCGATGGAATTTTGCTCGAGGAGCTTGAAGTAAAGCTTGTCAGGAAGATCAGTGGGGACACCAGTAACTCTTAACGCGGTTTCTGTAGAGCCATATCCCTGAATAAGGCGAATGCCGTACTCTCGTACAAATGCCGTTGTATGTTTTGCAGACACAGGCGCAGAACCAATCTGTATTCGTTTAACTCGAATCATATCTTTCACTCTCAAAAATGCCTCTTTTTCTTCAAGGAGATCTATGTTTATTGTGGGAACAATTGAGCTCATCGTCACACGATACGTGGCAAGATGATCCCAAAAATGTGACTTCGTATACCGAGTAGGAAGAACGAGTGATCCTCCGCGAAGTAATGTTGCAAGAGAGAATATCGTAGAGTTGATATGATGCAAGGGAAGTACGATATAGAAAACATCATCCTCAGAAATATCGAACCACTCTCCAACTTGATAGCTTCCGTAAAACAGATTTGTATACGAAAGTTCTGCTCCTTTGGGAAACCCGGTTGTTCCCGAAGTGTACAAGACAAGGTTGATTGAATCTGGATTACAAACCTCTTTTTCGTTTATACTTTCTTCTCCTTTTCCAAATATTTCAACCAACTTTCTAAAGTCACTTATCTCATATGATGCTGTCGGACTATACAAAGAAAGTATTTTTTCGGCGTTTTTCCGATAAAAAAATAATTTTGCTTTCGTTTCTTGAAGTTTTTTTGCACCGATTTCTGGCGTATCACGCTTGACATCAAGGGGGCATGAACGAAAACCAAAAAGGAAACAGATGAGGTTAAGAATGAGTACCTCTGGCGTATTTTCAAAGAGATATGAGATGGTGTCACCACTCTTTAATCCTTGTTTCTTAAAAAAAGATGCTCCCCGCAGTATTGCAAGGTATAGTTCTTCGTATGTCAGCGTGTCGTTTGTGTTCGTGTCACAATCCACTTGAGTAATTGCATTTTTCGGACCTCTCACACGAAATAATGAAAGGAATTCGTCTGGTCGTGGAACTGGAGGAACTCGGAAATCCATACAATATCCTACCACACAAGGAATTATTTTCTTTGCTCACCATTCGCATGGTATAACTCGCACGACATGACTTGTGTATTCCCGCATTGTATGCAAAAATAACGCCACATCTGTCCTGTATTTTCGTATCATACTATGTACACACCAATGTTTGTGATTTCAAACAACCTTCTCAAATATATTGGCCGTATTGAGGCATGCCGCGAGGTCATTACGAACGCTCCGCTTGTTCCCGCATGGGAAGCGCGTTTTCGTGAAGACGCTATGGTGCGTTCCGTCCATCATGGCACACATCTTGAGGGAAATGAGATTACGAAAGAGCAGACTGAACGTATCGTTCGACTCGAGGTTGAGCGGCATGAAGATGCGGGGAAGATCGCACAAGAAGCCGGGATTTACGCGAAGCATCGTGATGTTCAGGAGGTGATCAACTACCGCGATGTTCTCTCCTGGATTGATTCACACGCGGTAGGGGTGGAGGGACGTGATGCGTATACAGAAGAAACACTTCAAGAACTTCACTCAATTGTGACGTCACACCTTCTCGACGATGCGTCGATTGGCCATTATCGAAAACAACAGGTTGTTGTTCGAAGCGTTGATACGGGAGAGATTGTTTTTCGTCCGCCAGTCTCACTTGACGTCCCATTTCTTATTCAGGAATTTTTTATATGGCTAAACTCGAAAGATGCGCGTGAACTTCATCCAGTGATACGAGCAGGTATCGTGCATTACGAATTAGTGCGCATCCACCCTTTTGTTGAGGGAAATGGAAGAACAGCGCGTGCAATGGCAATGTTAGTCATGTATTCAGAGGGGTATGATGTCAAACGATTTTTTAGTTTGGAAGAATATTTTGATAAAGACATTCAGGAATACTATCGTGCGATTCTGTCTGTCCAACAGCACCCAAAACAAGAAATGACGTATTGGCTCGAATATTTTAGCTACGGATTGGCGGTGGAACTTGACCGTATTAGAGAGCAAGTATTGAAACTTTCTCAGGATATCAAATTAAAAAATAAGTTGGGGACACAAATTGCGCTCTCTGAGCGACAAATTATTCTGCTTGAACTCTTACACCAGCAAGGGCAGATCGCAACAACGGAAGCGAATGAGGCATTACCAATGGTCTCAACAGACACCATTTTACGTGACCTTAAAGACCTTATAGAAAAAGGGATCATCAAAAAGCAGGGTGTTACAAAAGGCGTGATATATAAGTTAAACGAATAGCCCTTTTCTCTTCTTTGTCCTACAATAGCGGTATGACGTTTGAAGATTTTTGCATAACGCTTTCTCGAATTGAAGCGACGACGCTTCGATTAGAAATGACGCGTTTATTGGCTGAGTTATTCAATACGCTTTCTGAAGATGAGATTGAACCCGTGTGTTGGTTATTGCTCGGCCGCCTTGCACCTTTATATGAAAATCTTGAGTTTAATTTTGCAGAAAAAATGATGATGCGAACATTGGCGGAGTTTGTTGATCATAAAGCACTGAACGATACGAGGGATAATCAAACAGAACAACTTGGCCTTCTTTCGACGGATGTTAAGGTGAAGGCGATTGCGTATGTACAGGCACAGTTTAAAGAAACCGGTGACATTGGCGACGTTACGGAAATATTGTTTGCCAAGTTCCAGCAAAAGAAAAAAGATGTGCGATCGGTTGCAGAGGTATATGCGGCACTGCGTGTTATCGCGGAGGAGGGGGGTGGAGGAAGTCAGGATCGCAAACTGCGCAAAACGTTTAATGTGTTGTCGCTCTGTACTGCACAAACGGCAAAGTATGTTGTTCGCATTGTGTTAGGAACGTTGCGACTTGGATTTTCTGACATGACGATGCTTGACGCGCTCTCTTGGGCAAAAAAGGGAGATAAATCACTACGTAAAGCGTTGGAATTAGCATACCAAGTGAAAGCAGATATTGGAAAGCTCGCGCGCGTTGTTTTGACACGAGGAGAAAAAGGACTCAACGCATTTGAGATAGAGTTAGGTATTCCTATCGCACCCGCCTTGTGTCAACGACTTAAAACGGCTGACGAAATGATCGAAAAAATGGGAAAGGTTTTTGTTGAGCCAAAATATGATGGAACACGCGTTCTTATTCATTTCAATAGGAACGGAAAAGATTGGCAAGTCCGTACTTTTACACGTAACTTGGAAGAATCAAGCGGCATGTTTCCTGAATTACAGTCAGCACTTTCTCAATTACACGTAGACGAAATTATTCTGGATTCAGAGGCAGTTGGGTACGATCCTGAAACAGACAAACTTTTGCCATTTCAACTCACGATCCAGCGAAAAAGAAAACACGACGTCGCGGAAACAGCATTAAAAATTCCACTACGTTTTTTTGTTTTCGATGTTCTTTATGTGGACGGAAAAAATATAGTTCACATACCACTGCATGAGCGAAAGAAGATATTGAATAATATTCTTCTTGGTGCCGACTCAACATTTGTAAACTCACCAACGCTTGTCACAGAAAATGCGGAGGCACTTCGGAAATATCATGCGGCTCAACTTGGAAATGGACTTGAGGGAGTTGTGATTAAACAATACGCGAGTGAGTACCAGCCTGGGCGACGAGGATGGAGTTGGGTGAAGTTCAAGGAAGAAGAGGGGAGTACAGGAAAGCTTTCAGATACCTTGGACTGTGTGGTTATGGGGTACTACAAAGGACAAGGAAAAAGAACGTCGTTTGGTATCGGAGCATTTCTTGTTGGTGTGTACGATGAAAAAAGCGATACATTTCGTACCGTGGCAAAAATTGGAACGGGATTATCCGATGAACAATGGAGAGAAATGAAGGTGCGGTGTGAGCGCCTTTCCTCGTCCGGAGCGCCGAAAAATTATATCGTTGCAGAGCCGCTTATCCCGGACGTGTGGACAAAAGCGGCGCTTGTTGTCGAGGTTGCAGCCGATGAAATTACAAACTCTCCAACCCACTCAGCAGAGAAAGCACTGCGATTTCCACGTCTCGTTCGTATTCGAGATGATAAAGGGCCTGGACAAGCGACAACACTGCAAGAACTTCGTGCAATCACCATGGCCTAAGATGTCAGGATGAAGAAAATGAATCAAAAAGATCTTTCATTGTTTTTTGTATTTCTTTCCGTTTTGAATGCATGACCTTTTTCATGATGCGCTCAACCTCACGAATACGGAGGAGTGAGGATGGGAAATCTTTCTTTCTTTTTACATAGTATGAACCGCCGGCCATAGGATAAATTGAAGAAATATTTCCGACATTGTTTGTGATTATTGATGTGGTAAATACGGGTGCAAGTTTTGCTATGAGCGAGAAGGTTCCTTCTTTTCTAAATCTCCGCGTTGAATAGACAAACATTGGATCGCGAAAAACTGAGAAACGATAGTGGTTTTTATGAATTCGCCGTGCTAATTCTGTATCCTCCATGAACGAGAGTAAAGCATCAAATCCACCAACTGTTTGAAATACTTCGCGGCGAACACCCAGTGCTGCTCCAACCGCATACGGTATCCCAAGCATCTCACCCCCCTCAAACGCAATATTTTGCATTTGGACAACAAGTTTTGCTTCCGGAGTTTTCAGATCCGGAGAACACCATGTTGTCCAAGCGTCGCACTTCTTTTTCATGAGATTATAGTGAATACCCTCAAGATAATACGACGGGATCCGTATATCGGCATCAAAAAATACCAGCCATGTTCCGATACTTTTCTCTGCCCCAACATTCCGTTGTGTACTGACGTTTTTTGTTTGTGTTGGTATGCAATGAAATTTTTTATGTTCTTTTATTAAAGACTGTGTAATCTCGACTGTTTTGTCTCGTGATCCACCGTCGACAATCCACACATCAAAGTCTTGAAATGTTTGTTGTGCAAGGTCTTGGAGAAGTTTGGGAAGTGTTTTTTGTTCGTCAAGCGTTGGAATAACAACCTAAGTTCGCAATAGAAACGCACCACCTGCACTACAATGCAGGACATGAAACACTTTACCGATATAGAACGTGATCTCCTTGCCCAGTACCGAGCCCAAGGAAAAGGAGTGCGTGCCATTGCTCGTCTCTTCGGACGCAG
>JACRHV010000002.1 GCA_016211945.1 Minisyncoccota bacterium | reverse complement strand
TTGAGGTTACTTCAAACTTAGAGGCGGGTCGTCCCTGCGGGTACGACCCATTGGACTAGATATGCCAGACTGCATATCGCGCGAGCCAGAGCTTAGTATATTCACCCTAATGCACGACATTTAGTCGTGCGGGTGAATGAATGAAAAGCATCGCAAACGGTTTCAAGAAGGCGCCGAGGGTCTTCTTGAAATCAGGAATGAACGTGTCGAGCCACGTTCATTCCATGTCCAGTTTTGCATGGAGTTGCGCAAAAACCCCGTCCAATCCACGACACGGATTGCTGTTTACCGATGTGTATCGGTACTGATGAGCTCAGCCTAAATCTACTCTAAATCTACTAATGTAGACGGCCACGAGAGCGAAACAGATTAGACAAGGAGATTGAGATGAAGGTAAAAATTTTTCACACCAGAGTTGACGGCTGGATGGAGGGGCGTAAAGTAATTTCAGTAAACGCGTACGCGCACCAAGGTCTTTCCGTTGTCGTGGTTTCGTATGATGAGTAGTACCTTCGGTGGAAACAATACATCGTTTCCACTTTCTTATCAGGATTTTAAATGAATAATTTGAAATTCTGTAGGAAAAAGTTCTTTGAACAAAATTATTTTCTATTGGTTGGTGAGTCGAGCTCGTGTAGGTAATGGCACACGGGTTTGACCCACCAACTAAGAGGAGAATGAAAATGAAACAGGGTCTGTGCTACCGTTGCAAAGAACACAAAGAAGTTCATCATAATAAAAAATTTGGGGTTGAATTGTGCGATAGGTGCTACAACCAACTCAGATACAAGGATACCTCCAAGTTTAGAGTTTGCTCTGTTTGTGGGGAGTTGAAGCTCCCGTCAAAAACGACAGAAGAGTTAGAGCATGTCTGCCACAATTGTCTTGCAAAAAACTACAACAAAGACAAAGCGAACAAGGAGTACTGCTCCGTTTGTGGCAGACTTCGCACTGTATCCGAACGTAACAACAGCGGGAACCCAATCTGCTGTCCGTGTGTTCGAAAGTCGAGAATTAACGACATTAACTTTCACAAAAAATGCCCACGTTGCGGAGAGATGAAGTACTTACTCAAGAGTCGACATTTGAGGGAACGCGCGTGTCGGTCTTGCTGTGACAGAGCTCGCTATCATGATATTAGCACCCACGAGATCTGCATGGTCTGTAATGAATTTAAGGCTGTCGGCAAACGTGATGAAGAGGGGAGGCCTATCTGTCATCGGTGTTATGTCACGGAAAACAATCGTACGAAGACCTCATGATTCGTAAATTTGCTGGTGCATAGACTTGTGTGGCGAACAGAACACCGTTCGCCATCTTTATTAACGACGTAGAGCGAGAAAGATGAAAAAGTAATCTTTTTCATCTTCGAGCCGAGGAGTTAATATAGTATTCTATATCAAAACTTTAAGCATGGTGTTTGAAGTTTTGCAGAGATGAAGTTCTTTTCAATTCATTTATAGAGGAGGCGACATGTTGCAACTTACGCACTATCAGAAAGGCAGTTTCAGTTTCGTAAAAAATGACGGCGGGCAAATTGTTTCTGCAGTTTACAGCGGGAAAGAAATAAAACTGGGGCAGAAAGTTTATTCCAACGGAAGAATCTTTGTGCCAGCCGGAACCATAGGCATTGTTGTCGAGATTCATGAACCAGGTGACGGCTTAACGTCAAACATTTTTGATGTCTGGTTTGAAGGAGAGCCAAGTGCGACTCTCATGAAAACAAAGGACCTTCGATTTGAATGATGTCTACGCGAGTTTGAACACACTCGAGAAAGAAAAATGTTCAATAGCCCCCGCTTCGCAAGAGGTCGGGGGTTTTGTTTTGGGGGATGACTGGAGTATACTAAAATTACATTTATAAGTTTAAACAATCTATTTATGAACAGCTTTGAACAACCTACTGTGGGTACAGGACACAAGAAAAGTACACGTGAATTTGACGGCAATGTTTTTGAGGTGCTGGAACCAAGCATTCTTGTTCCAAAAGATATAGAGAAGGGTGATCGTGTAACGATAGAGACCAGTAGCGGGAACAAGTATATTCTTCGTCAATCAGAGAGTCGCCCCGGTTTTCTTAAGATTTATAATACACAGGATCGTGAACAAGGGAGTCTTGGGCTAGGGCATTTCTTGTATAACCACGGGGAGGATATTGCAAAAGTTGGCGAAAGATTTACTTTTAAATTTTACACAGACCCAGAAAAAGGTGAGGGGAGAGAACAACGGGCTACTACGGTCGTAAGCATAAGAATTACTAAAGGGCTAGACAGTGCGATAAGCGATGCTTCCCCGCAAACAATGATGGAATGGCTTGCCGATGCTTTAAAAAATGCGGCGCAAGGTGAATAATCTTTTTTGTAAAATATGAATAATTTAAAAATAAAACAAATTGAGTCGCTAGGAGGAAAACTGGGGCTAAAAGAAAAACCTATTGTGGTGAATAAGGGTATTTTGTTTGTTGCAGGTTTTTTGAGTTTCAACGGATTTAAAACTCATATTTCAGACGGCATTGTAAATAAAGATGTTTTTCTATCGCCTTGCATTGTATTAGAGATAAAAAAGAAACCTAAACTACGTTTTAAAAACCAGGTTGGGTTTTTTGAAAAATATTTGGCGCAAGCAGAAAAGAAAAACGTAAAGCAGTTAAATAATAAGCAATACTGCGAATTGATAAACCTTGCGCGTAAAGAAGGTGAGAGTAATGAATATGCAGAATGGAGAAAAGAATCACTGTCAAAAATAACATGGGTAAAGAAGTTGTTAAGCGAGTATAATAAAACAAGAAAAAATTTAGATAAGAAAGAGCGATTCTCTTTTCTTGAATTTGAGGATGGAACAATCAGATTAAACTTTGGCAACACAACAAATGAAAATTTAGGAAAAAACACGGGAACAGCTCCACTGTCTGATAAAAAGAAAAAACTGAGACAGTTTTTAAGTGAGTTTGTAGAACTTAAAAAATACCTGATAGAGCATGAATAATATGGGAATGGAAGGACCGATTTTAAAAACAGAAGAGCCACAAGCATTACCTGAGGAGGGAATTGACTTAAGCCGAAGGAACTTTTTGAAGGCGGCTGCGGTTGGCGCTGTTTCGCTCCTCATAAATCCAAACGAAGCGTTTGGGAAGCAAGAGAAGAAAGTGGTGGTGCCCGAGGTCCCTGTTGAAAAGATACAGCATAGGCATGAGAGAAAAATAAGCGGAGAGGATAGGAATCTCGAGGCGCTTCACCAGAGTGTATCGAATGGTTTTGAAAAGATGATTGATAGGGAGATCAAAGATCCATCCAAGAAACTCGCGGTTTCGAACTTCAGAGGTCATATTGGTCGTAAAGACGGGCAATATGTTTTAACATACAGTGTTGACCTTACTCCTGTTGAAAAAGAGGAAAACGCGCACAGGGTGTTTGGTGTTCGCGGGAGAGTATGTGGGCTCAAGGATGCTAAAAATATAGTCCACGATCTTTACGACAAGACGATTCCTCCATGGCAAGAGAGAATGCGAGAAGGTTACCCTGACTTTAATTTTACAAACGAAGTTAAGGAAGATGGGAATGATAATGTTTATCATAAAACATGCGTCATGAAAGGCTCAAAGAAATAATTTCAATTTTATTAGCGACGTAGACGCTAATAAAGAAGGAGATTCCCTCAGTACGGCATATTGATATTGAAATTAATTAGTTTAATCTTTTGCGAGCGCAAAAATAACCCAGCAAATGCGAGCATTTGCTGGGTTATTTGAATTTCTAACTTGGGCTACGGTGTTCCACCGAGTTTTTTTGACCAAGCGCTAATCCCGTTTGGCTCCTTGCCAACCCAAATAGTTGAAATTTCCTGATCAGTTGCTATGTCAATGACTGACACTTTTCCAGAAAGAATATTTGTTACATACACAAATGCTCCGTCCTTTGAGACAACAACTCCGTGAGGCCCTTGACCAACTTTTATTTCCTTCACTATTTTTTGCGCGATAACGTCAATTTTGTAAACTTGCGTTCCAACTGGCGTTCCAAAGTAATATCCTTGATCTGCAAGGTACATAAAACGCGAATCAGGAGTTGGATACATTTGAATGGGACCTTTTGATTCCGATGGGAGCTGAACGTAGCCCATCTTTTTTGTTTTTGTGTTGTAGATAGCGAGTTGTTTTGTGTCAAAGATTGATGCTACAGCGTATTCACCGTCTGGCGTAACGCCAGCTTGTACTGCCGTTCCCGGAAGGGATGTTACTGTGATCGTGTCTGTTTTGAGATCAAGTATTCCAAACCCTTTGCTCTTGAAGAAAGCGATATAAGCCGATGAGCCGTCTGGAGACATGCGAATGCCATGCGGTTCGCTGTCCTTTCCTGTGTTGATTTTCTTTTCAATTGTATATGTTGAAGTATTGATTTTATAGATTACTCCCTCCATTTGCGCCGTCACATAGGCGTATTTGTTGTCAGTGGTGAATACTACGTGAGCAAGAAAAATGCCGGGCGACGTTGGAATGTGCTTGATAACGCTGTCAGTTATTGGGTCAATCACAATAACCTCGTTTGGAAGGTGTCGCGCCTCAATATCACGGTTTTTGTCCATATTTGCCGTAGCCCAGACACTCTTGCCGTCTGGAGAGACCTGAACATTATGAGGAGCAAATGTCACAGTGTTGTTATTGAGCTGGACGGAAAGGTCAATTGTGCTGTATCTGGTTTGTTTTTTTGAATCAATAACTGCAATGTACCCAGCTCCTTCAACAGCAACGTAAACTTTTTCATCGGGAAGAAAGAACCCGGAGAAATTGAGCACGGCAACAGAAACAATGATCACTAAAATTAAAACTGCAGGAATTAATATTTTTTTCATAAATTTTTACGTAAATGGTTAAAGGATTGCCTAACACAATATATTGTAGCAATGTCGTCTGCATTGCTCAAGAGCGGTGATTAATTTTAAAAATGTGGAGAACTTGAGAATGAATTGTCTTGCGACTCTCTTGATTTAAAGTTACACTGTATAGTGAAATGAATCCCGTTAAAGTTCACCTGGTTTGTAAAAGGAGAACACGGGATTATAAAAATAAAGCATTGAAATATTACTATTTATTAAATAACTACGGAAACGCTCGCGTTTCCTACCTCTAACGGGATGAAGCTCGGTACAAAAATAAATCTTGTGCTTATTCTCGTGACTGTCATAACACTCACAATTGGTTTTTGGATAATCATTGGAAGAGAAGCAGTCAACATTAGAAAACAGGTGCTTGCGGATGTTGACGCTGTTACACAGCTCGTACATCAAGACATTGAGAGAATGTACGCTCAAATTTATGAGCAAAAGCAGTCGCTTCAGGGAATTGTGGATTCTGTGGTCAAAAGAAATCCTAGGATACTGTATGTGGAAATCGTTGACACAAATGGCAGCATTATTGTTACCACGCGAAGCGTAAGCATTTCGCAGAACAAGGAGCGTAAGCTTGAATTATTTAAGAAAGTTATTAAAACAAAAGAACTTGTCCTTGATCAAAAAGATGAGGGCGCATACTACGAGCTTGAATATCATTTGCCGATATTTGACAGCAAGAAAAATATTATCAGTGTTGCGGAAATAGAGATAAAAACACTGTCAAAAAGCCAACAGCATATTGATGAAGCAAGGAAACTTCTTGATACAGCATCTGTGAGTGTTGAAGAGCGCGCTCGTTCTGTAAATCTTATGATCAAGGACGGGGAGCAATATGTCAGAAATATTGTTAACGATGTTTCGCAGTTTGGAAAAATTGACAAGACTGCAGAGTTTGGTTTTTTCCATGATGTGGTTGTCTTTGATACAAATCTTAATGTTATTGTGGTCACCGGCAATGATACGGAGGAATTTGCGCATGATGATTTGGAATATGTGAAAGCGCGTCGCGATGTTGCAACTGGCGCAAAGAATAAAGTTGAATATTCCAGGGAACACGAAGGACAATCAATCATTACTCGCGTTGAGCCTATTGTGATTTATGATGTGGAAAAAAAGATATACGAGGAGGGCTTGTGGGCCAACGACAGCAATCAAATAGTTGGTGTTATTGAAACACATACACTGAAAAGTGCGTACGAAGATCGCGTCAACGAGCTCCGCGTGCGCATGCTCGGTGTCGGCATCATCTTTACCGCAGTCCTTGTTATTGTGCTTGCGATCATTCTTGAGCGTGAGGTTGTCGGTCCGATTCGCCGTTATTCGATCGTCGCGCGAAAGGTTGCGGACGGCGACCTGTCTCAAAAAGTTGAGCACACGTCGGACGACGAAATCGGGCAGTTCGGCACCGTGTTTAATTCGATGGTGGCAAACTTGCGCGAGCTTGATCGTTTGAAGTCGGATTTTATTTCTGTTGCGGCGCATCAATTGCGCACACCGCTTTCGGGGGTAAAGTGGGTGCTCAAACTTCTCCTCGACGGCGATCTGGGCGCAGTAAACAACGATCAAAAAGGAATGCTTAAACGCGGGTATGAAACGAATGAAAAAATGATCCAGCTCGTGAACGACCTTTTGAATGTGTCGCGCATCGAAAACGGCAAATTTGGTTACCGATTTGAGAAGAATGATTTTATGAAGCTTATTCGGACGCTTGTTGAGAATGCGGAATTGCCGTCAAAGGAACGCAACATAGACGTGCGCCTCGAGAATCACGCGGGGGATATTCTGGAATTTCTTTTTGATCCTGAAAAACTTTTAATCGCACTCCAAAATCTGGTTGATAATGCAATCAAATACACTCTGCCGGGCGGACGAGTAACCATCGTGATCAAACCACAAGGGGACTATGTTCAAGTGAAGGTGAGCGACACCGGCGTGGGTATTCCAAACGCAGATGTGCCAAAACTCTTTTCAAAGTTCTTCCGCGCGGCGAATGTGATCCACCTGCAGACAGACGGCTCCGGACTCGGACTCTTTATCGTAAAAAATATTATTTTACGGCATGGCGGACAAATTTGGGTGGATTCCACCGAGGGCAAAGGCACCGTGTTCACCGTAGTTATCCCCGTCATTGCCGAACTATTGCCCAAAGAGGCTGAAACGGATGGCGCTCCGGAAGGAAAAGAACAAATAAGCGATGTTGCAAAAATTGTATAGGAAAAGCGACTACTTTATACTATAATAGAAGAACCAATATGGACGAGCAAAAAAAGATTATCATTGTTGAAGACGACCACGTGCTCCGTGACGTGCTTGCGGAAAAACTGGAAAAGAGCGGGTACATCGTGGACAAAGCCCAAGACGGCATTATTGCGATGGAAAAGATTCGTGCGACAAAACCGGACTGCGTTCTTTTGGATATTCTCATGCCGCGCATGGGAGGGATTGCAGTGCTGGAACAACTTCACGCAGACCCCGATCTTCGCGACATCCCCACTATCATCATTTCAAATTCCGGTCAGCCGGTAGAGATACAGCGCGCGCAAGAGCTTGGCGCGCGCGAGTTTTTGATCAAGGCGGTGTTTGATCCCAATGAGGTCCTCGACAAAGTAAGGCGCGTCCTTGCTGGAGGAGCCGCCGCACCGCAGGGCGAATGGGGTGTGCGTACGCAAAATGTGACAGGCGCGGGAGCGGCGGTGCGCCCCGATGCGCCCTCGACCTCACCGGCAAAACCCTCAACGGCGGAGAAAGGTATTTTTATTCTTGTGGTGGAGGACGACAAATTTCTGCGCGAACTTTTGGTGCGCAAGCTTTCGAGCGAAGGGTTTGATGTGAAAAATGCCATTGATGCGCAAGCCGCCTTCGCCATTTTGGCAGAGCGCAAGCCGAACATTATCCTTCTCGATCTTATTTTGCCGGGAATTGACGGATTTGAAATTCTTTCGCAGATCAAATCAGACGCAAAGATAGCTGATGTTCCGGTGATCATCCTAAGCAACCTTGGACAAAAAGAAGACACCGACAAAGCGATGGCGCTCGGTGCTGAAGATTTTATGGTGAAAGCGAACTTCACGCTTGATGAAATCGTCACGAAGGTGCGGGGGATAGTGGGGTAGGAAAAAGCATGTTGCCCATGCGTGCAATTGCGTAATCAATATACTTTTGCTATTGTCTTGAAAAGTTTGCATCTCGCCTTCGATGCATTCGCGGATAAACTCACGCAAATCATCGGGGGTTTTGATTAC
>JACRHV010000015.1 GCA_016211945.1 Minisyncoccota bacterium | reverse complement strand
GATCCCTTTTTGGTAATACACGTTGATGCGGAATCGGCCATATTGATCGAATTGGTATGAAAAATCAATCTCCTTGTTCACGGCTAAAAGTTCTTTTTGCTCCGGTTGGAAAAGGGGAGTGATCAGCGCTTCCATATCCTGACTTAAGAGTGCTGGTTCGTTGGGAATAGGAGATAACGCACCATGTACACGCAACATCGCAGGAACACCGGCAACCAAATGGAGATCTGATGCCTGCTGTTCTACAACCATCGTCAACATGTCTCGAATTGCCAACATACGTACTCCTTTTTAGACTTGTGCAACACGCAGCACTTCCTCAACAGTGGTTATTCCTTCAAGTGCTTTCATGTATCCATCCTGCTTCATCAACATCATGCCATCTTCCAATCCCTGCCGTTCAATCTCCACCGCAGGCCTCCGTTCCAACACAAGTTTTCCAATTTTTTCTGTCATCACAAGGACTTCGTAAATCCCAACACGCCCCTTATACCCCGTACCGCCACATTCCTCACACCCCTTTCCCTTGTACACCATCACCTTTTCCTTTTTATTTTGCTCAACCCACCCCGTAAAAAGTGATCCCAACACTTGCTTGATGTCTTCCAATACTTTGGGCTCTGGCTCAATCTCCTCTCTGCATGTTTCACATATCTTTCGCACCACACGCTGTGCCATCACAAGCGTCATAGATGAAATCAGGAGAAATGGCTCAGCCTTCATGTCTAATAGACGCGGAAGTGCGCCCGCCGCGGAGTTCGTATGGAGTGTGGAGAATACGAGGTGACCGGTCAATGACGCTTGGATCGCCAACTCCGCGGTTTCCTCGTCACGAATCTCTCCCACCATGATTATGTTGGGATCTTGACGCAAAAACGACCGCAAGCCCGAAGCAAAAGTGAGGCCTGCCTGCGGATTAATCTGCACTTGGTTGATTCCAGCCATTTGATACTCAACAGGATCTTCCAGAGTCATAATGTTGACTTTGGGCGAGTTAATTTTGTTCAGTAATGAATACAATGTTGTCGTTTTTCCAGAGCCTGTAGGACCGGTGACAAGCACGATGCCGTGCGGAACAATTGAAGCTGCTTCAAGATTTTTGAGTGCCGTTCCCCGCAATCCCAACTCACGCAATGACGGAACTCCACCGGATTTCTTCAACAACCGCATCACGATCTTTTCACCGTGGACTGTTGGGAGAGTGGACACACGCAGATCAACCTCTTCTTTATCTACCTTAAACGTAAAGCGTCCATCTTGCGGAATACGTTTTTCATCGATTTTCAAATCGGAAAGTACTTTAATGCGAGACACCACGGCATCTTGAACAGACTTTGGCAAAATCAATTTTTCGTGCAAAATGCCATCGATACGATACCGTACACGCGTTTTGTCGTCCTGTGGCTCAATGTGAATATCAGATGCACGCGCCTTCACGGCAAATGCCAACACCGTCTCAACTATCTTTGCGATCGGAGCTTCGCGAATAGTATCATTTAACCCCTTTATATCAAGTGACTTGAGATTTACGCCCTCATCCTGTTTCGGACTGTTATCTTTGAGTGCCGCGGTAACCTCGGATGACAAACTCTGCGCGTACCGTTCCAAAATTGCCTGATTTAATTCCGTTGGCGATGCGTAGTATGCGAGAATGCGCGCGTTTGATTTTTTCTCCAAAAAGTCAATAACACCCAAGTCTAATGGATTCTTCATCGCAACCGAGACCGTGTTTGTCTGTGTATTTAATGCAAAAGGCAAAAGAACATACCGCTTCGCAATACCCTCCGGAATAATCGAAAGCGCCTCCGGGGAAACCCCAACCTCTTTCAGACTGATGTAGGGAATGTTGTAGACCTTTGCACGAGCCTTTGTGAGAAGTTCGTCAGAAACAATACGTTTTTCTTCGAGAATTTGCTCAATCGGTGTTCCAGTGTTCACGTGTTCAAGCGTAATGTCGTCGTACTGTTCTTGGGTGAGTGATCCATCCTGCAACAACGCATCGGGGACCGAGGATAGCGCCACACCACCGAAAGCATCTCCTCCCCTTGGCTGGAAAGAAGGGGAAGATGCAGAACTATTCATCTGTTGCTGTATCTGGGCAGGATCCATGGGACCATGGTAGCATATGGGGAAAGGAACGGGAAGAGAAGATATGCAAAAAAACAATGATGCTATACGTACCGCATACGATCCGATCCTTTTGATCGCTCCTGCCGCGCACCACCTCACTTGGCTCAAGGAGACATACATGCTCACACAGTTTCCCGAACACCCAGACCTTTTATGGATTGATGAATCGCCATCTATTCGCATAGAAACCATTCGCGACTGTATTGTATGGACACACACAAAACCATACGCACACCCAACAAAAACAATTGTTGTGGTTGGAGCAGACCGCATGACTCCACAAGCACAACACGCATTCCTGAAAACGTTGGAGGAACCGCCAAACCTTCTTCAAATCATTCTTACCACAAGTAATGAGTATGGATTGTTAGACACCGTAAAATCTCGGTGTCGTATGATCCGTGCTTGGGAGGCCAATAAAACAAGCCCTTCGTCAAATACATTTGTACCCCCGCGAACATACACCGAGGCCATCCTGCTCGCAGAACAGATTGGGAAAGATAAAGAAAACGCCATCGTGTGGTGCAATGAACAAATACGTTTTTTACGCGACCAAAACATCAATCATCCGTCATCCGAGGTCACAAAAAAACTTTCCCATCTCTCAACGGCATTGCGGAGAGTAAAGAAAAACGTGAATGTTAAACTCGCATTGGAATCGATGTTTTTTGCAATGGTTCAATCGCAGAATGCACAGACAAACCCACTTGCAAAACCCGAATATTTCGTTTAGAGTGTATCAATCTTTCTGCCAAACGGCCGATTTTTCGGCATTACAAACGGTTTGTCCAGATGTCAGGAAACATCATTTACTATGTCATCACTTACGCAAGCGAAAAAAGACTATTCTGCCTCGGATATACGGGTTCTTGAGGGATTGGAGCCTGTTCGCAAACGTCCGGGTATGTACATTGGCTCTACGGACACCCACGGTCTCCATCATCTCGTCAAAGAAATTATGGACAACGCGGTGGATGAGGCGATTGCTGGTTTTGCAAAACAAGTGCATGTCTATCTCACCAAAGACGGTCATATCACCGTCACTGATAATGGCCGTGGCATTCCTGTCGAGATGCATCCATCCGGTGTTTCTGCGCTGGAAGTAGTGTTGACCAAACTCCATGCCGGTGGAAAGTTTGATGAAAAAGCATATAAGGCCTCTGGAGGACTGCATGGAGTTGGCGCCTCTGCAGTAAACGCTCTTTCTTCTCAATTACGTGTCGTGGTGAAACGAGAAAAAAAGTATTACTTCCAAGAATATGCTATCGGGGTCCCAAAGGCCCCAGTTAAGGAAATTTCAGAATCTAAAGTAGTCGAATTATTTCCATATCAGTCAAAATATTTCATAACATATCAAAATGGAACTTTAGTAAACTTTCTGCCTGATAGTAGTATTTTCTCTATCACTACGTTTGACCCGGAGACCATTATTGAGTTGATTCGAGATCGCGCCTACCTCATGGCTGGTCTGTATTTTCGATTCATACATGAAGAATCCGGAATAGAGCGTCATTTTTACTTTGAAAGCGGTATTCGATCACTCGTTTCACATTTAAATCGAGCAAAAAAAGCACTTCATCCTGTGTTGTATTTTGCTGGCGACTACCAGTCAGAGAAATATCCTATCGGCGTGGAAGTTGCGATGCAGTACAACGATTCATACTCCGAGCATATTAACTGCTATGCAAACGTTATTCACACCCCCGACGGTGGAACACATTTGACTGGTTTTCGCGCCGCGTTGAATAAATCGCTCAAGGATTACGCCACAAAAAATGGATTGATTAAAGAGGAAAAAGAGAGCTTTACTTCTGAAGATTTGCGTGAGGGATTGACCGCTGTTGTGTTTATTAAGATGTCTGCTAACGAGATTCAGTTTGAGTCGCAAACAAAAGCAAAACTCAACAATCCTGAAGCGCAGTCCGCCGTTTACCAGGTTGTGAAGGATGGTCTCGACATGTATCTGGAAGAGCATCCAAAAGAAGCTCGCGTCATGTTGGACAAGGTGTTGTTGGCCGCCCGCGCACGTCTGGCCGCCCGCGCCGCAAAGGACGCCGTCATCCGCAAAGGTGCCTTGGAAGGTGCAACATTGCCAGGAAAACTCGCGGATTGTCAGGAGACTGAT
>JACRHV010000014.1 GCA_016211945.1 Minisyncoccota bacterium | reverse complement strand
TTTTTAGAATGATGGCCTTTGACTGTTGATGAAAGACTTCTACCCGCTGAGAAAATGTTGAACCGCGCGTTGTCAATCTTCTTGCGGAAGCGTACTCTCCATACGCATCTCCCGTTCCTCGAAACTCCAGATAGTGGTCTATGCCCAACGGCCATATTGCATTAATCTTCATATGATTAATGTTTGACCGTAGGCTGAGGAGAGTAAAAACGATGAGAAGCACAGTGTCATACGGTATTTTTGCAACGGAGACCAACCATCCACCGAGGTACGCTGTAAAGAGAACGATAATCATGAGCATGCGCCAAGGAAAATCCAAGATGTAGTTCATCTTAAACGCGATCCACATCGGTTTTGAAATGTCGAGCATGAGAAAGAGAACAATTACGAGTGAAAACACAACGAACAACGGTTGAATGACCTTGCCTTTCTTTTTTGTTGTTGCAAGTTTTACTGTGAGAACAATACATGCCAATATCGCGATAGAAAGTTGTGCGTACCCTATGCGAAACGACATCGTATCTTTGTTATCAGGAGTAGAAATGCCATATCCCCACTTTGACCGAATGAGTTGTGAGAACGTTGGGAAATGATCTAAGGGACTCGATGTTTCTGGTGAATATTTTGTGTATCTTGTTTCAAGAAGTGTGGGTAGCACATTGTATGCAGAGATAAGGATGCCGATACAAAACGCTGAAAAAAATAGTCGAAGAGAAACCCAGTCTTTTTGTATGAAATATGTGACGCACGCATACACAGTAAAAAATGCGGTGAAAAGCGCGCTTGCAACAGGGTGAGAAAGTGTCAATCCCGCAAAACCAAGGATAAGTGGAAGCATCTTTTTTTTGTGAATTCCATAAAGAATAATCGGCGGAAAAATAAATGAGAATGCCTCGCCGTACGCGGCGCGAACGTATATATCAACAAAACGGTATGGAGCCCAACAATAGAGAAATGTTGCAAGTACTCCTCCTTTCAATCCAAAGATGGAGCGAAAAGACCAATATGCCGTACCTATTGAAAGAAGAAACCCAAGTGCGAACGTTGCCTTAAAACTGTCGATGTACGAAACATGAAGTTGCACAAGTATTTCAGAAACGATGTACGGCAGTTGGTAATTCAGTATCAACACAGGGCTACCGATTCCGCCGAAAAATCTCGATCCCCACCGCGGTGGAATTTGCCCATCTTGAACAGCAGTGTGGAACTCAATAATGCGCGTTATGTGAGCCTCAATGTCATGTCCGGTAAAAAGATTGGGAGTAAAGAGACTCCACATTGCCCATACACCAAGGAGAAACAGTCCAACACATACAATACTCTCGCGAACATATCGAAGCATATCTGCATTCTAATAGAGTCTGTTGGAGAAGAAAAGAAGGATATATACTTACTTCATGATTCTGGACAATGCCGATCAAGTATTTGATATTGTGTCGCGTATCCCCCGCGGAAAAGTGTTAACGTATGGTGATATCGCAAAACTCACGGGAATAAAAAATCCGCGTTGGGTGGGGCGCATCCTACATACAAACATCGATCCCATTGAGGTACCATGCCACCGCGTCGTGAATGCCCAAGGGAAAACGGCAGCAGCATATGTTTTTGGTGGACACGGTGTGCAAAAACAACGACTTCTTGAAGAAGGGGTTGAGTTCATAGGCGATACCGTAAACCTTTCTCATTGCAGGGCGCCAATCAACATGTTTTAATGAAACGGTCACTGCCCCATATACGCAATTATGCAAAAACACCATGTTCTTCTTGTAGAAGATCGACCAGAGGTTATCTATGCTGTACGGCCGTTAGTGTCTTCATTGTCATGTGATTTTGATTATGCGCGAACAATACAACACGCAATGAGTAAACTCGAGTCGACGAAATATGATGTCATCATCCTCGATCGTATCTTGCCAGACGGAGATGGAATAGACCTTTTACCCATCATTGACGAGCTCTGTTATACGGCAAGGACGATTGTGTTAAGCGAAAAATCGACCGCAGGACAAAAAGTGCAGGGGTTAAATGCGGGAGCTGATGATTATCTTCAAAAACCTTTTATTCCAGAGGAGTTATCCGCGAGGATTCAAGCGGTTTTACGTCGGGCTAAACCATTACACACACGATCACACCCCCTGCTTTTTCATACAACGGTTTTTTCTGATGAAAAGAAAATGCGGTGTGGAAAGTACGTACAATCATTTACACAGCAAGAGTGGGATCTTCTTCAACTTTTTTTCTCGCATGAAGAAAGAACGTTGTCACGCGCCTCTATTGCCGAAAAATTGTGGTCTGCGGATTCCTATCCTTCAAATTCATCAATTGATGTTATTGTGATGCGATTGAGGAATAAATTACTTCATTTTCCTTTTACGATACAAACTCGAAGAGGTGTTGGATATGCGTTGGTTCATAAAAAACGGTGACATTGGGTTCGCGTTGCTCATCGGGATTTCCGGATATCTTCTGTGGATGCGGTGGTTGTTTTTTCCAGTTTCAGTTTTTTTACAACTCAGCGCAATAGTGTGTCTATTTTTGCATGCGATCTTCCGTGTGAAACATATAGTCCAGGCTTCTACCCCTGAAAAACTCGTGTGGGGTTGTGTTTTCCTGCTCACACTTCTCTATGGGATACCGGTGTTTACTCCGGAGGTAGGATTTGATGCGTTGTGGTATCACCTCCCCATAACGCAAGTCTTTCTCAATACGCACGCTGTTTCGTATATACCGGAGCTCTATCAATCAGCCATGCCAAGACTAGGCTCGTACATATTTGTTCCCGCATATTATTTTGCGAACACCATGGGAGTAAAAATAGTTGTGTTTATTTCAACTATCGCATTATTTCTCGTATGGTATCGCATGGCAAAAGTCTTTCTCCACAGAAGTCACGCAGTATATGCATCACTCCTCTTTTACGCGTTTCATGTTGTATCATGGCAGGCATCTTCGGCGTATGTTGACCAATTGAGGGCGTTGTTTGAGTTTTCTGCATTTGTAGTACTCATATCAGCGAGGAACATAAGATTTGGGAGAGTGCTTATCGCAGGAGTTCTGCTCGGATTTTCACTTTCAACAAAACTTCTTTCACTTTTCTTTTTCCCCGGTTTTCTTCTTTATTTTTTTGTACGAAAGAATTGGAAAGTAGCAGGTATCATATTGTGTGTTGCACTGTTTACAGTGATTCCATGGTATGTTCAGTCGTACGCTTGGACCGGCAATCCATTTTTCCCGCTATTTCAACAACTCGACGGATCTATACAAATTAATGAACAAGGATTTGCGGGATGGAGAAGTTGGTCACTCCATCAACTTGCTCTTTTTCCGGCACTCTCTTTTCTTACTGCTTTTCACAAGGAAAGTTACACGACACCATTTTTTATACTCATATTTCCATTCTTGTTTTCACGTTGGCATTGGATTCGAGAAAAATTTACGTTGTATGGGCCAATGCTTGTCTACATGTTTGTTGTGTGGCTTCTTATTCCCCCGCTTTCTATACGGTACGCACTTTTTGGTTTTGGCGTATTTCTCATCTTCAGTTACGCGCTGTTTCTGCGTGTAGCACAGCACAACATTTGGGTGAAAAGATGGGGCGTTGTTGTTCTTGTTTGTGGATTGAGTGTGCATCTCGTATTTCGATCCATCGTGGCAGGAAGATCGATACTTTTTCTCACGCACCGCAGTTCACTCGATACATATCTCAAGCGCAACGCACAAGGTCTAGCCACAGGCCCGTTTGAAAAGTGGTACGGTGGATATTGGAAAAACTATAGATTCGGCCCGTAGCAACGAGCACTTGCAGTTTGATCCGCTTTTTTGTAGGCTGGATGAAACGCTAAATCAAAGGAGTGTTCATGTCCAAACACATCTCAGTCACAACATTGTTCGCGCCACTTGTTTTGTTGTTTCTTGTAGCACCAGTACAGCAAGTAAGCGCGCTTTCAATATATGTTCCATCTCAGGGAAAAATAGAGGTGAGATCAGGTCAAGTGCTAGGCGACGAAAGCAATGTCCAACGACTTGAAGAAAAAAAGGAAGAGAGAAAGGTTGAGGAGCGAAAACCCGAGGAGATAAGATCGACGAGTGGTCAGCGAGGTGTACAAATCAATGAGGAGCAGAAGAAGCAGATGGTCGAGAAAGCGATGAAGGAGAAAGAACAGGAGTCTCGTGTGCGTAAAGCAGTTGAGGGGAAAAAGGATCTTGAAATTGAGATGAAAAAAGAGGGCGCTGAAGTAAGAGTAAAGGTTAAAGAGTTCGAGAAGCGGAAGGAAAATACAACGACGACGCAAGAACAAAAAGGTGAAAATGAAAAGCGCGCAATAGAGAACATGGTGAAGGAAGGAAAAAGTTCTGAAGAAGTTGAAGCATTGAAACAGGAGTTTGAAAAAAAACGAGAGGCAAAGAAACAAGAAAACGAACGGAAATTAAAGAGTACACTTGAGGAGCGTACGGACAGTCTTGATGTTGAGCTAGAGCATGCTGCACGAATAGAATCGACAAAGAACGGATTCAGTCTCCAGCAAAATGAGGTGAAGGTGGAAACAACACTTCCTCTTCAGGTAAATCCGGAAAAGAAGACGGTCTCTGTTGTCACGCCTGAGGGAGTTCTGCCAGTAACAACGTTACCGCAAGAAGCGCTCAACACCGTTACGAGTTCAGGCGCAGCAAACACTGTTTCCGGTCCGGTGACCATGGAAACCAAAGGTGAGGATGTTGTGTACTCCGTACCTACACGAACACTCGAGCGTATGTTTGGAGTTTTTCCAGTAGCGGTCCAGAAAAATGTTGAGGTTTCGGCGGTTACAGGACAGGTTACCTCGACCTCGCAGTTGTTTGTGAGTCGGTTACTCGATATATTTTCGTTCTAAATAAAGAAAGGTTTTATGGATACCACACAACAACTGCCCCAAGCGCAGGATACATTGGCGACGCTTCAAGCGTTATTGGAGCGGCAGGCGGAGCGCGCAGATGAACTGAAGCGAAAAATTAAAATGGTCAACGAGGCCATGAAGTCTATCGTTGAGAACGACGAAAAATTATCCGAGGCAACGGTGCAGGCAGACCAGGCTACAAAACAAGTGAAAGAGCGGAAGAAAACGCTCACAGAGTCCCCCGAGTTTCGTCAGCAGAGATCAAAAGCGGTTGAGTTGAAGGACGAACTGAAGGAGTTGGAGGAGACGCTCAATTCTCACTTGTTGTCGTACTATCATCAAACCGGTGTCAAGGTTTTTGACACGAGCACAGGGAACCAACGGGAATTTAAAGTATATGCACGTATCTTGCCCAAAAAAGGAGGCAATCATGAATAGTGCCCAGTACCTCGATGAGGCGTTTGAGAAAGAGTGTGAAGAGTTATTGAAGGTTTTTTTGCAAAAACATAAAGATTACGGAAAAGGAAATATTTTGGAAATTGGAGAGATGGGCATTGCATTCCGTTTGGCAGAAAAAGTAAGTCGCTTGAAGAATTTATTGGGAAAAAGTGATGGACCGGTCAACGAGTCTTTAGAGGACACCTGGACCGATATTGCGGTTTACGCGGTTATTGCAAAATTATTTAGAAAAGGATTGTTTCAGAAGTTAGAGGTGAAGAAATAAGGATTTTTCCCATTCCTTATTTTACTTATTCATATTTCTCCGAATGTAGCCAGAAATTCCCGGATTCTTTTATTGCGAAGTTCCTCAATTTCTTGAGGAGATAATGCCCGCTCGATCTCTGATGGTACATGCACACCCCCATCAATTCTTCTCATATAAATGTTTTCTATAGACTCAACTCGTTCAACGAATATTTTACTTGTTCTACGAGAAATTTGAGCCTGAATTATTTTAGGTCCGTTTTCTGGTATTTCTAATTTTCCTTGTGTCCCCCACATTTTCTGCCATCGCTGTTGTTCTGCAATTGCTTTTTGAAGAAGGGATAAATTTTCATTTGTTGGATTTCTTTTTGCTTTATCCAATGCATCATTCATTTTGGCGTTATTCGCATTAAGAACGATCCAAGTTATTGGTTGCCTGTATTCATTAGAGAGTCTTTGAAGAAAATCCAGGTGTGCCGAATCTAAAGCAGTTGATAGTCCTTTGCCTCGTACAGCTGCATAGATATAACCAAAACATTCCCAAAATTCTGAAAAAGTTGAGTTTCGAAATCCAATAATTTCTCCATTCGTACTACGAGCATACAACGCGTATGCCACCACCCTACTATCAAATGTTATAAACTGTGTTTTGATTTCTACATCAACACCACCGGAACTTTGTGCATAGTATGTGGGCCCAAAACGTAAATAAATTTGTCGAGAACCATGAGCTTCTTTTGCAAGTCGAAAATACCTTTTCCATTTTTCCAAAAAATCTGTAATCTCGGTTTGAGCATCAGTTTCTAATGGAAGATACTGTTTATCTTTGAGTGAAAATGCGGTAACGGTATCGGGCGCAGTCATATAGATTTAACTTTTCCCATGACACTTCTTGAATTTTTTCCCGCTGCCGCATGGACACGGATCATTTCTGCCGATTTTTGCTACTGCAACCCCTGGTTTTGCCGTAGAAACAGGCCCCCTTGCCTTCCCTAGTGCTCGTGCTAGGTCAGAAAGTGAACCTTTTGTAGAGGACGGTGCCTTTATACCGGCGTCCGCCTTTTTCGCTTCCTCTGTGATTGAATCGCCAAAGACCTCTTGTTTAATTTCTACCGTTTGTTTTGGGGTAGAAACATGTGTTTGCATCTGTGGCTGAATTCTATAGATTTTATGAATCACCTCGTCATACATGCGTGTCATGAGGTTTTCAAACATTTGATATGCTTCTTGTTTGTACGCGGCCAAAACCGCCTGTTTGTCACCACGGAGCCAAATACCCTCACGGAGGTTTTCAATGTTATCCAGATGATCCATCCATTGTTGATCAATGGTGCTTAGGACTACATACCGCTCCATGTCGCGTGTAACTTCATCCCCAAACATGCGCTCACGCTGTACGTAAATATCGTGCGCAATAGTTGTGAGTGTTGTGATGATCTCTTCTGCGGAGTGAAAAGTAGAAATTTGTTTTTTAATCTGATGTTGCGATTTCTCGTCAAATGGAATGAGCTCAACAAACTCTTTAATAATAGAGGAAGCTTCCGTGTCACTCAATTCCGTACTTTCCGGAGCGTAGAGAGAAACGAAAGAAGAGATCGCATCGTTTATATGTTGAAGAATTTCAGCCCGTAAATCGCGCTCACCAAAAAGAATTCTCTTGCGCATTGCATAGATAATCTCCCGTTGTTTGTTCATAACGTCATCGAACTCAACGAGCCTCTTTCGTTGGTCAAAAAAGAAACCTTCAACCTTCACCTGCGCCTGTTCAATCGCTTTTCCGATCATGCCATGCTCTATAGGTTGTGACTCCTCAATCTTCAAAAACTCCATGAGCTTGCTGATTTGTTCACCGCCAAAAAGACGCATAATCTCGTCTTCTAGCGAGATATAAAATCGGGAAGAACCGGGATCTCCTTGACGACCAGCACGTCCGCGAAGCTGATTGTCTATGCGTCGAGATTCGTGGCGTTCGGTACCAATGACATGTAGACCGCCAAGTTCGACGACCTTGTTATGCCCTTTTTCCCACTGCGCATATGCCTTTTCATATTGCTTTTCACTTGGAAAATCTTTATGTTCAGGCTTTGCTCCACCCAAAACGATATCAACACCACGTCCCGCAATGTTTGTTGCAACTGTAATTGCTCCAGGTTGACCGGCGTTTGCAATGATAAAAGCCTCACGTTCGTGATTTTTCGCATTCAACACTTGATGAGGAATGCCCTTTCTTTGCAGATACTCAGCAATGATGTCATTGTGTTGGATAGAGCGCGTACCAATAAGCACTGGTCGTTTTTGCTTGTACATCTGTTCAACCTCAGCAACAAGTGCGCCGTATTTTGCACGTGTTGTTTTGTACACAACGTCTGGAGTGTCTTGACGTCGGACAGGAACATGCGTGGGGACAGGCAACACGTCCATAGCATAGATTTTCTTAAATTCTTCTGTCTCTGTTGTGGCAGTGCCTGTCATTCCAGCAAGTTTGGAGTACAAGCGAAAATAATTTTGCAGTGAAATAGTAGCCAAGGTTCGTGATTCTTGTTGGATTTGTACGCCCTCTTTTGCCTCGATTGCTTGGTGTAGCCCATCGCTGTACCTGCGGCCGTACATGAGCCGACCGGTATGCTCATCCACAATAATAACCTCACCGTCACGAGTAATGTAATCCTTATCTCGTTGAAACAACGTCTTCGCACGTAAAGCTTGCTCAATATGGTGAATGGTATCAAAACTTTCTTCGTAGAGATTCGTCACATTGAGCTTTTTTTCTACCCGTTTTACACCAAGATCAGTCAGGGTGGCAGTTTTCATCTTTTCATCAACAGCGTAATCACTGTCTTTTGCGAGTGTTTCAACAATCTTGGCAAAATCGTAGTACTTTTTTGTTGGTTCACTGTCTGGAGCAGAAATAATCAGTGGTGTACGTGCCTCATCAATCAAAATAGAGTCTGCTTCATCAACAATTGCAAAATGATGTCCTCGTTGCACAATATCATCTGGACGTTGAACCATGTTGTCACGAAGATAATCGAATCCGAACTCGTTATTTGTTCCGTACGTGACATCTGCAGCGTATGCCTCTCTCCGTGGAACTTGTCGGAAATGTTCCAAACGATCATCCCCACGATCCTCGCCGGAGAAATCTGGATCATACAGATATGACTTATCGTGAATAATAACGCCGATGGAAACGCCAAGCGCATGGAAAATGGGACCCATCCAGCCGGCGCCGAGTTGTGCAAGATAGTCGTTGACGGTAACCAAATGAACACCTTTTCCAGTGAGTGCGTTCACATAAAGTGGAAGCGTTGCGGAGAGCGTTTTTCCTTCACCTGTTTTTTGTTCCGCAACCTTTCCCTCATGAAAAGCAAGACCGGCCATGAGTTGAACGTCATAATGTCGCATCTGGAGCGTACGGCGCGCCGCCTCTCGTGTTACCGCAAATGCTTCGGGAAGAATATTCTCGAGAGAAGAGCCGTCCTCGATCCTTTTTTTAAACTCCTTAGTTTTTTCTTTGAGTTTTTTGTCTGTTAATTTTTTTATTCCGGACTCAAAAGAGTTAATCTGAACAACAACACCTTCATATCGCTTGAGTGTTTTCGCGTTTTCATCAAAGAGTTTTGAGAGAAAAGAGAACATAACGCATCATTCTAGCATGAGAAGTGTGGGAAAACGATCACTGCCCTCTTATTTTTTCTCAATCTTTTCTTTTCCCATAAACTTCTGCAATATTTCCGGTACCAAAATACTCCCATCTTCCTGTTGGTAGTTTTCTAGAATAGCCCCAAGAATACGTGGCGACGCCGCAACAGTGTTGTTCAATGTATAGACGTACTTGAGTGTTCCGTCTTTTGCGCGATATCGAATATTCAATCGTCTTGCCTGGAAGTCGTTAAAATACGAGTCCGAATGTGTTTCTCGATACACGCCTTGTCCTGGGAACCACGCCTCAACATCGAACTTTCTTCGCTGACCAGCCCCCATATCGCCAGTACACATGAGTAAAACATGATACGGGATTTTTAATGCTTGCAAAAATTTTTCCGAGTACCCCAGCATCTGTTCATGCATTGTGCGAGTCACATCTTCATCAGCGACGGTATAGACCACCTGCTCTACCTTGGTAAATTGATGCACACGGAACACTCCTTTTGTGTCTTTGCCATACGACCCAACTTCTCGGCGGAAACACGGCGAGATGCCAACCATTTTATATGGCAGATCCTTCTCGTTTAGTGTTTCACCTTGGCGATATGCTGTGAGCGAGACCTCGGCGGTTCCAATCAATTTTTGCCCATCCTGTGTTTGGTAATGATCTTGCATTCCCCATGGGAAATATCCGGTTCCCCACATCGCTTCATCGTTGACCATCCATGGAACAGTCATGGGGGTAAATCCACTCTCGATCATCATGCGAAGAGCAAAATTCAACACAGCCTGTTCTAAAAGAACAAGATCACCTTTCAAAAAGTATGCGCGATTGCCGGCAATACGCACCGCACGTTTTGTATCTAAAAGATCAAGATTTTCCGCGAGCTCGTCATGCGTTTTTGGTTTGTATGAAAATGTTGGAATGTCGCCCCATGTTTTATAGATCACATTTCCTGTTTCATCCTTGCCGATGGGTGTATCATCTGCTGCGGGATTTGGCACTTGGTACATCAAGTTTTGGAAGGTTTCCTCAACCATTTTGAGTTGTGGTTCCAGATCCTGGAGTTGCTTTTTCAGCTGTTTTCCCGCTGTTATCTCGGTCTCGGTAGGCTTCCGTCCTTTAATAGCATCATTTTGCGTATTTGCTTCGCCACGTAATTTTTCAACCTGTTGCAAAAGATCACGGCGTTGCTGATCCACGCGGAGCACCTCATCGACAATAGATGGATTGAACTGTTTTTTTGCGATTGCCTTTTTGAGCGTATCCACGTTTTCGCGGATGTATTTAATGTCGAGCATGTTCCTCCTTTTTCACTTTAATGTACGTGAGAACGTCTTCTTTTATTCCTTCAACAGATATGAGTTCAAGCGCCTGTTCTGGCGTAACCCAAGCATACTCTGTATGCTCTTCATTGAGGTGAATAGGTGGTTTATCTTGGACTTGACACCAGTAGGTAATACCAATAAGTTCTTTCTCTGCTGTTTCTTCTCCTCGATACAGGTGCCAAGTTCGGAGTGGCCGAATAACGATGAAAGAATCAAACCCAACCTCTTCTCGATGTTCGCGTATCAGTCCATCAATGGGAGCTTCAAATTGACTGACACGTCCGTACACCAGCTCCCACACGCCGCCCTGAAAATCTTGGTTTGTCGATCGTTTGACAACAAGAATTGTCCCGTCGGTCACACACTCAATGACCGCGCCGACTGCTACCATAAATCTTCCGATGTCATTTTTATGTTCGTCCATATCTCTCCCTAAGAATACAAAAAAACCACGCCTTCATGTCCTGTCAGGACGCTTTCGCGTGGTGCCACCTTGTTTGGTTCTCTTTCCTGCTGTCTCGGGCTTACCCGGAGAGGATTTCCCCTCTCTGCTCGCGGGGGCTGGCCGCGCATGGCATTGTATGTTGGGAATATTGTAGCAAATATTTTATGAACCGGCAAATTGCTTGTTCTGAACTCTTAGTGCCTCGGTCACAAACTCGTGTGTTAGTGGTAAAACATCAAGCGTAGCGATTTCTTCCGGTGAGTACCACTTCCATGCGCGTGTTTCAGGATCACCAGTGGTTGGAATTTGGTCATCAATAGAGATAAGGTAGCACAAGAGCGTGACATGGAATGAGTGATCCTTCAAATCCCACAATGATGTTTTTGCTATGGGGTGTGGAAAAAGAATATGAGCGGAGACTCCAAGCTCTTCTTGCAGTTCACGTGCGAGTGTTTGTTCGGGCATTTCTCCGTACTCCATTCCACCACCAGGAATTTGCCACTTAAGATGCACTTCCGGGTCCTCTGGCTGACTCCGTTGTGTAAGAAGAAATTGACCGGAACTATTGATTGCAAGTCCGAGGACACCAATCACCATTGGACGATCACTCATGTCCGATCCTTAAATGTCTTGATAAGAAATTGAATGTGATCTTCTAATGTTTTTCCAATGAGCTCCACTCCGTGTTGAATATCTTCTCGTGAAACGTTTTTCGCAAACTCTTTCGTCTTTAACTTCTTTTTAACGGAAGAAACCTCCATATCAGTAAAGCCGTTGGGGCGCATAAGCGATGCGGCGTGCATCAAACCAGAAAGTTCATCGCACGCAAACAAAAACTTCCCAAGAAGCGTTTGTGTTTGTGTGTTTGTACGATCTGGAGCATGCTCAGCAATAGCAGTTAGCATTGCTTCCGGATAACTTTTCAATATTTCTAGAATTGCCTTGTTTGGATGTTCATCAGGATACATTTCCCAATCGAGATCATGGAGAAGACCGGTGTGATACCAGAGTTCAATATCTTCGCCGAGTTCTTTTGCATATGATTCCATTGCGTGTGCGACCATCTCACTGTGATGTAAAAGCGCATTGTTTTTGATGTATTTTTTTAACAGATTAAGCGATTCTTCTCTGCTTGGAAGATGAAAGTTTTCCAGTTGTTTTGAGAGTGGAGGAGTTTTAACTGGCTGTTTTACCAATGGCCGAAGCGTTGGAAACGCAATCACCTCACGAATCGCCCAAGTGTTTGTGAGGAACATGACGAGTCGATCAATACCAATTCCGATACCACCAAGTGGGGGCATTCCATACTCCATGGCCTCAATAAATTCTTCATCGAGCGGTTGCGCTTCCTCATCACCCTCACGCATATGTTGTTGTTCAACCTCGAATCGTTTCCGTTGCTCTACACCATCGGTGACCTCACTCCATCCATCGCAGATTTCTTTTCCACCAATATATCCTTCAAATCGTTCTACGAGTTCTGGGTTATCACGATGTTGTTTTGACAGCGGACTTACTTCTTTGGGATAGTCGATGATCCAGGTGGGTTGGATAAGTTTTGGCGTCACGGTTTTATCAAAGAGCGCAAAAATCGCTTTTCCGCGTGAAAATGAACCGGTCAACTCAATAGAACGAACCTGCAACTCTTTTTCGAGTTCTTTGTCTGAAAGTTTATCGAGATCAATTTTTTCGAATTTTTTAAGTGCGTCTTTCATGGTGATTCGAGGCCAAGTTCCAGAAAGTTTGACCATATGATCACCAACTTGAATTTCTAACGAGTTATGCAGTTTTTTTGCAAGGTGTTTGACGAGTCCTTCGGTGACATCCATCATGCGGTGATAGTCAGCGTACGCTTCGTACCACTCGATCATGGTAAATTCTGGCTGATGTGTATGATCAATACCCTCGTTGCGGAAGTTGCGTGCGATCTCAAAAATGCGTTCATATCCACCAATAATGAGTCTCTTTAAATAAAGTTCTGGTGCGATGCGAAGGTAGAAGTCACTATCCAATGCATTCATATGTGTTGAGAAGGGTCGTGCATTTGTACCACCATACAGTGGCTGAAGAACTGGTGTTTCAACCTCAATGAAATTATGTTCATCTTGCAGATATCGACGAATTTCTTTTTCAATGAGCCATCGCGCATCCAAAACCTTCTTTACCTCGGGATTGATAATCATATCGAGGTAGCGTTTTCTGTATCGAGTTTCCGGATCGTCGATACCTTGCCAAGTGGATGGAAGAGGTCTCAGCGATTTTCCGAGCACTTCTACGGATGTTGTTTGAACAGTGATTTCTTTTGATTTTGAAATGACCACAGTGCCTGAAACACCAAGGAAGTCTCCGGGGTCAAGGAGGCCAATAGTGCCAAAGTTTTTTTTGAGATCGTCTTCTCGACACATGACTTGAATAGAGGCGGTTTGATCGCGAAGATCGATGAACACAACCTTGCCATGTTCGCGTACCGCAAGAACGCGACCAGCGATACCCACACGTTTTCCTTCATTTTTGCGGGCCTCAGCAATGGTGTGTGTTGTTTTATACAGGTGTGGATGAGGGTTCACCCCCATCTGTTCCATCTTCTTTCTTTTTTCGAGTTTTGCTTCGCGCGAATGATCAAGTCGTGATGCCATGCAGATAGTATATCAGGTGCGGGAAGAGTGGGGATATGAGGAAGTTTTTCTTTCAGATTTCATGCGGTTGTCATGGTCAATTTTGTCGTAAATCGCAAAAGTCCATAAAACAAGTGCTCCTGAAATAATAAGAATAGAAGCAGCGAAAATAGTAGCATCAAGTCCTTGCATAATAACCTCCGTTTCTATTTCTATGTTCGTTTTCTATTCTTTTTTGCATAGAATCGAATAGCATTGAAAATAGAATACTAAAAAATGTAAGTAATAGCAAAGTTGCTAACGAATATATTGGTTGTTTCGTTAAAAATGCAGCGACGCATACTGCAAGCAATAATCCCTTTCCTAGATCAAGAAACACAATGTAGAGAATAAAACATACAGAATATCGTAATTCCATACCTCATATATATCATGTGAATCTTACAATGAGCTTACAAAAGAGGAACTACTTTACATCCATTACAACGTACTTCAGTTTTCCCGCAGGAACCTCGATCTCTACTTCCTCACCTTTTCCTTTTCCTAATAGTGCTTTCCCAAGTGGAGATTGATGTGAGATTTTCTTTTCATGTGGGTTTGCTTCCCATTCGCCAACGATGTTATACACATGTTTTTCTTTACCAACTTTGAGAGTAACAACGGAACCAAGATCAACCTTTCCATTTGTTTTCTTCTTTCCATTCCCAATAATTTTTGCATTAGCAACAAGTGCTTCCAGTTCGATAACTCGACCCTCAACGAATGAAAGATCTTCGCGTGCAGAGTGGTACTCCGCATTTTCACTGAGATCGCCGAACGATCGGGCTACGGCGACACGCTGAATCGCCCTTGGAAGTTTCGTGTCCTTTAATTCTTTCAATTCAGCCACGATCTGATCGTAGCCGGCTTGAGTCAGCTGAACATCATGTGCTTGGCTCATAGGTCTCCTTTTTTGTTCACGAGGATGTATTGTATGGAATCACTGTACTATTGTCTATATGCAAAACGATGTGTATTGTGTGTGTATGGACAAAAACTACCTCTGGAAAAAGAGTTAACTCATCGATGTCGGGGTACTGCGTTTTCGGGCAATTTTCAACTCGACCAATGCTTTTCGCAGTGACGCCTCTGCCAGAATAAATGTTCGTTTATCAACCTTTTGTGCCATTGTCTCTTCTGCTTTCCTTTTCGCTTCCTCAGCTTTTGCGAGTGTAATATCAGACTCGAGTGTTGCAATATCAGAAAGAATTGTTACCACATTGTTCGGTCCCACATCTATAAACCCGCTTGATACAACAACAGATTTTGGTTTTCCGTCCATTTTGTACACAAGCTCTCCTGTTTGAAGTTGCGTAAACAACGGAGCGTGATTCGGCAGAATAGTTACCTCGCCGGACGATGTTGGTGTGGTGATTTGATCTACCTCCTCATTCAACAGCTCTTTGTCTTGCGTAACAATGATAAGCCTTAATTTTTGTGACATAGGTTAGAGTGTTTTTGCCCTCTCAACAGCTTGTTCAATAGTACCTACCATATAGAACGCCTGTTCTGGCAAATTATCGTGTTTTCCTTCCAAAATTTCCTTAAATCCGCGGACTGTTTCTGCAATAGAGACATACTGGCCTGGAATCGAGGTGAACTGTTCGGCCACAAAGAACGGTTGTGTGAGAAATCGTTGAATCTTGCGGGCGCGCGATACCGTCATCTTGTCCTCGTCTGACAACTCATCAATACCCAAAATGGCGATGATGTCCTGTAAATCTTTATATCGCTGTAACACTTTTTGTACACCGCGCGCAACATCAAAGTGGTCTTGTCCCACAACTGCTGGTGTTAATATTTTGGAACTGGACACGAGTGGGTCCACCGCGGGATACAGTCCTTGCTCAACCAGTGCACGTTCCAGCGAAATAGTAGAGTCTAGGTGCGCAAAGGTAGTTGCTGGGGCGGGATCGGTGTAGTCATCTGCCGGCACGTACACGGCCTGGAAGGATGTAATGGATCCTTTTTTGGTTGAGGTAATGCGTTCTTGCAACGCCGCCATCTCGGTTGCCAAGTTCGGCTGGTATCCCACCGCTGATGGAATACGGCCTAACAATGCGGATACCTCTCCACCAGCTTGTGAGAAACGGAAAATGTTGTCAATAAACAACAACACATCCTCGTTTTTCTCATCGCGGAAATACTCGGCCATGGTGAGCGCGGTTAATGCAACGCGCAAGCGATTCCCCGGCGGCTCGTTCATCTGTCCAAACACCATCACGGTATTCTTGATGACACCGGACTCGCTCATCTCGTGATACAGGTCATTGCCTTCGCGTGTACGCTCGCCAACGCCTGCAAACACCGCGTGGCCGGAATGTTCCTCTGCAATGTTACGGATAAGCTCCTGAATAATAACGGTTTTTCCTGTGCCAGCTCCGCCAAACGCGGCCACTTTGCCGCCACGCGCAAACGGCGCGATGAGGTCGACCACTTTAATGCCAGTTTCTAACATTTGAGCGGAAGTCTCCTGTTCGGACAATTTTGGTGCTGGTTTGTGAATCGGTGAGGTGTGTTTTGGTTTCACCGGTCCTTTGTTGTCAATGGGTTGACCAACCACATTGAAAATACGACTAAGCGTTTCCTCACCAACAGGAACGGTAATCGCTGCGCCCGTATCCTCAACTTTAGTACCACGCATTAAACCTTCAGTTGGTCCCAATGCAATCGCACGCACTTGGTTACCCGGAAGCTGCTGTTCGGTTTCCAGATATAAAACCTCGCCATTTGCCTGTTTTAAGGTAAGTGCATTGTAAATTGCCGGCAGTCTTCCTTCAAATGTGATGTCGACCACTGGTCCAATGATCTGTGTCACACTACCGATATTTTTATCTGCCATAATATCTCCTTTATTGACTGAGCGTCAGCGACGATGTCGTGATCTCGATTAATTCTCTAGTAATGTTTGCTTGTCTTGTCTTATTGTAGATGAGTTGGAGCTCGCTCACCACGTCTTTTGCGTTGTCCGACGCGTTCTTCATCGCGACCATTCGCGCAGAGTGTTCACTCGCCTTTGCATCGAGAAGTGTTTGATATGTTTCGATCTCCACGTAGTATGGCAAGAGATAATCAAGAATACTTTTTGGATTCGGTTCAAAGATATATTCGGTCTTTGCTGTGATGAGTTCCTCTGGTTTTTCTATTTGCTCAACGGTGAGCGGCAAAATACGTTCTACGGTAGACCTCTGTGAAAGTGTTGATAAAAACTGCATGTGCACGAGAAAAACCTCTCGGTATCCCCCGCTTAAAAACGACTTCATCATCAACTCAGCGATAGGAAGTGCGTCTTCAAAAAGAATTTTTTCTGGTAGATTTGTGAACTCCGCGATACTTGATCTTCCAAATTTAATAACGTAGTCACGCGCTTTTTTCCCCACAACAATAAACTCAACCTTTTTTGTTTGCGCGAGTTCCTCCGCAGCCTTAAAAAGATTGGTGTTGAGACCTCCTGCAAGGCCGCGATCCGTGGACACGAGCACGATGAGGACTTTTTCTGCGTCATTTGATCGAAGAAGGGGGTGATGAGATGGATCGGTGTGCATTGCAATAGTGCGAAGCATTTCTGTGAGTTTTTTTGCGTATGGTCGACTAGAAAGTGCCTGTTCCTGAGAACGTTTCATTTTGCTCGCAGAAACCATCTCCATTGCTTTGGTGATCTGCGAGATGTTTTTTGCTGATTTTATGCGGCGTTTAATAAGGCGTGGTGAAGGCACGTGTTACCTCCATTCCGTGTGTGTTGTCGCAAATGTTGCGAATGCTGACTTCAATTGTTTATCTGTTTCTTCTGTGATTTTTGCCTCTTTTTTAATTGATGAAAGGATTGATGAATGGCTTGATTTTAAGTAATCAAGTGCTGCCTCTTCCCATTTTTTTACCTGTTCAAGCTTGATTCCATCAAGATACCCATTTGATGCCGCGTAAATCACCGCAACCTGCTCTTCAACAGGCATTGGCTCGTCCCATTGTTGATTTAAGATTGTAGCTACACGCGCACCTCTATCCAACTGCGCCTTTGTTTTTGTGTCAAGATCAGATGAAAACTGCGCAAACGCGGCAAGTTCGCGATATTGGGCTAAGTCCAACCGCATTTTTCCCGCAACCTGCTTCATCGATTTTAGCTGTGCGGCAGAGCCGACACGTGAGACAGACAAACCGACGTTAATTGCTGGTTTTACGCCAGCGTTAAAGAGATCAGCCTCAAGGTAAATCTGTCCGTCAGTAATTGAAATGACATTCGTTGGAATATACGCAGATACGTCAGAAGCCTGTGTCTCAATAATGGGAAGCGCGGTAATAGAACCACCGCCATTGTCATCATTCAAACGGCATGCTCTCTCGAGTAAACGCGAATGAAGATAGAACACATCTCCTGGATAAGCTTCACGGCCGGACGGACGGCGCAGAAGAAGCGAGATTTCACGGTATGCAACCGCATGTTTAGAGAGATCGTCATAGATCACGAGCACATCTTTCCCCTGTTTCAAGAAGAACTCGGCTACGGATACGCCAGCATACGGTGCGAGAAACTGCATTGCAGCAGAGTCAGAAGCGGATGCTGATACAATCACAGTGTAGTCCATCGCACCCGCTTTTTCTAAGACTGCAGTTGTCTGCGCTACAAAGCTGCGTTTCTGGCCGATCGCGACATACACACAGATAACGTTCTGCCCTTTTTGATTCAAGATCGTTCCAAGTCCAATGGCTGATTTTCCAGTTCCGCGATCGCCGATGATAAGCTCACGTTGTCCGCGGCCAATGGGAATCATGGCATCAATAGCCTTAATACCGGTTTGGAGTGGAACAGTGACCGATTTTCTTGTGATGACGCCTGGAGCAATCTTTTCCAACGCCTCGTACGATTTAATTTTTATCGGTGGTTTGGCATCAAGTGGGGCACCGAGTGGATCAACAACACGGCCAATAATTTGATCCGAGACTCCAATAGAGAGGAGGCGGCCTGTGGTTGAAACAGTGTCTCCAACACGCAAGTCACGATCCTCACTCAACAACACTACACCCACGTGATCAGCCTTCAAGTTTAGAGCCAAACCGTAGGTATTTTTCCCTAGGACAATGAGCTCACCGGACATGACTTGATCAAGTCCATCGACTGTTGCAATGCCATCGCCGAATGACACAATTTTGCCGACGCTTCTCTTTGTAGCATCAAGCGAGAGACCATCGAGTTGTTGTTCAAGCACAGAAAGAAGTGATTGCTTCATATGTTCCTCAACTGTGAAAGTTTTCCTGTCAGAGACATATCGTATTGTGTAGTTCCAATAGAGACTCGAAGTCCTCCAAGGAGTGTAGGATTTACTTTTTCTGTGAATTTTTCTGACCCCACCCTAGCCTTCAACAAAGAACTCAAAACTCTTTTTTGCTCGGCTGAAAGCGGAATGACGGATTCTACAACAACAGACTTGGATGAACTCATAAAGCCTTTGCTAGTTCTTTCAAACTTTTATCAATAAGATCGGCATGAGCTTTTTTATCTACCGCCTTGCCAAGTAGTTTTTCCGCCACGGTATATACACCCAGCGTAAACTCTTTTTGCATTTCTCGAGCCATCGAAGCTTTTTCTGTTTCCCACGCCTTCATCGCTTTATCTCTTTCTGCTTTAACCTCATCTTTTGCTTCTTGCATCAATTCTTTCTTATACGTTGCAGCTTGCTCTTTCGCTTTTTCCAGATATTTTCCCGCCTCTTTTTCTGCCTGTGACTTTGTTTTACTCTTCAAAGTCTCGGCTTCCTCACGCTCACGGAGAGCTTCATTTGATGCTTTCTCCGCATCAACAACTTTTTTTGCTCGTTCGTCTAACATCTTTACCACTGGCTTGTACAGAAAATATGTGAGTGCTCCAAACACAACGCCAAAGTTAACGATCTGGAACAATATTTGATCAAGTTTAATATCCATAGTGCTTCTCCTTTGTTGTCCTTACACGAACTTCAGAATAAGCGCGACAACAAGCGCATAAATAGCGACTGCTTCTGCAAATGCCATACCAAGAATCATGTTGGTCTGAATCTTTGAGGTGGCCTCAGGATTGCGACCAATTGCCGCGAGACCTTGAGCAACCAAGAGTCCAATACCAATTCCAGGACCGATGGCGCCTAAGCCCATTGCGAGTCCAACTGCTAAATCTTTCATATCTTTCCTCCTACTATTCTTTGTATTATTTTTCTCTAATGTTCGTCATGGTGACCAATGGTTGCCATGTTGAAGAACACCAGAGAAAGCATACTAAAAACAAGCGCCTGAATGAATCCCACAAAAATCTCCATTCCGTAGAATGGCATAGGAATAATAACCGGCACCAAGAACATCATAACGGCGAGAAGCACCTCGCCCGCAAAGACGTTTCCAAACAAACGAAAGGCAAACGACATAATTTTGGCAAACTCAAGAACGGTTTCGAGGAGGCCGACCGCGAAGTTCATCGGACTGCTAAAGTTAATAAATTTTGAAAAGTACGAAAATTTTTGAGCTGAAAAACCATAGACTTGTGTAAGAACCACGGAAATAAGTGCAAGCGCTATGGTTGTGTTCAAGTCTGCGGTGCCGGCACGAAGGTATGGAACAAACTTAGGAGCTTCGCTATTTTCCGAAGACGCTACATTTTCAGTTCCTTGGTCGGCTTTTGGTTCAGATGCATTTACCTGTTGAATACCACTTATTTTTGGTTCTGATCCCTCCAAAAAACCGATTGTTCCAACGCCAGGAAGAAGGCCAAACCAGTTATTCACGAGGATGAAAAGAAAAAACGCCATGATGATAGGCGTAAATCTCTCAACTTTGTGGTCCGACTCCACAATGCCTCGGACAAGATTACGAAATCCCTCGACAATGAGCTCTATAAAGGCCTGGAATCGTGAAGGTTTCCCCTTTGACCGCAATGACATCTTCGCAACCATCGCAAAACCAATCAAAATGGTTGATACAATAAGACTTGTGAGAATAGAGTTTGTGAGTACAAAAGAACCAACGTGTGCGACTGGTTCGGCTGAAATTGAAATATGTAGACTAGACATACAAAACACGCCTCTTATTTGGCCTCACCATTCTATGTGATTCTTTCTCGTTCCGCAAGACATTGCATTTGAAAAAAAGCATTGATACAATATCAAGTTACATACGTAATGTGTATGTTTGTGTTTCTTCCTCAAATATTTTCCCTTCGGGTGTAGAATATTTATACGATGCAAAAAGCAAAAGTTATTGTTCTGAAACCTGGATATGCTCGGTGGGAGGGATACGCATCCCAGCGAGCCTGCGGGTCGATTACACTTCTTCTTTCACATAAACGGTGTCTTGTCGATTTGGGAATTCCACAAGACAAAGATCTCATTCTTTCTTCATTGCAGAAACACGCGCTAAAACCAAAGGATATTGATGTGGTGGTCCTTACTCACTCTGATGTTGATCATATTGGGAACATGAATCTTTTTCCGGATGCGGTTTTTATTGGTGGAAGCGACGTGATTCAAGGAGATCTTTTCAGGGAGTTCTTTAAGGAAAAATATGTGATTGATGAGAACATCTCTGTTATCCATACCCCTGGGCATGATAACAGAAGCATTTCCGTGCTGGTAAGAACAGACAAAGGAGTTGTTGCATGTACCGGCGATTTGTTTGAACGCGAGAATGACTGGTTGGACTCGGAAAAGGCAGAGACTTGGGAGGTGTGGTCGCAAAACAAAGAATTGCAGATGAAAAGCCGATCGATGATCTGGCAAATAGCAGACTATATTGTGCCGGGACATGGAGACATATTTAAGGTGGATAAGAAAATAGAACTCTAGCTTTCGTGTTATAGTAGTACATATGAACATCTACTTTTCAGCCGCGATGACAAGATACAGAAAAATGCTTCCAATGTATATGTCGTTGGCTGAAATCATCAAAGATTTGGGACATACAATAACATCTCATCACGTCATAGATCCCAAAACGACAGACGGCGACTGGATTCGTCAGTATAAACCGGAACAACTTTGGCAGAGGGAAGTTGAAAGATTACAAAACTCGGATGTCCTTATTTCGGAAGTGACAACGCCATCGTATGGTGTAGCCTTTATGATGGATGAGGCGTTAAATATGAAGAAGCCACAACTATCTCTTTACTATGCACTTCCCTTTCAACAAGATAATCTCCCACTCATGTTACGCGGAAAACCGGGTATTTATTTCCAGATGTATACAGAGGATACAGCGCGTGTCGTTATTTCAGATTTTTTCAAGTCTCTTGGGTAATTTAACTTTCACTGTTGATGCATAAGTTTCCGATACTAGTTATAGGCTTATTCGTATATAATATGCCTATATGGCGGAATCAAAGGATGATTTTCAAAAAAAAGATGTGAAAATTATTGGTGCAGAGGGAGCTCCAGTTTTACCCGACCTCAGTGATGCAATATCCCTACTCATCGATTTACACCAAGAAATTGAGGATATTCCTGAAGGAGCTGATGTTCTTCTCGATTTTTATTATCCGCTAATCTCGGTCGTCTTTTCTCTTTCAAAAACCGCGCTCACTCGACTCAATTCGATCATTGAGCTCACACAATTATATCCAAATCCATTTTTGGATGGGAGATATAAAAAGATACAACACTGGCTTCGCAAATATGTTGTACAGTCTGGATCTGTTCTCGAGCTTTGCGTAGAAAAGTTGAACGAAGGTAACGAAGTACTTGACCATGCACTTATTGCATATGTAGATGAATATACGAACGCACCATTTCAATGGAATGAAGCAACACTCATTTGGGTTGCACAGTGGCTCACATTAATCCTTGAAAAGGACCAGCGGAAGGGTAATCCGCCGTTTTATGTGTACATAAAGAAAAAACAAATCGATGGATTTCCGGAGGAATTGCCCAGAATTTTTGAAGGAAATGATTGGCTCAGTGGTTTTGGGAGTCGGTTACTCATTCTACCGGGAGTTCGCAATTTGACGAATGATCAAAAAACAGAGATTTGGAACTACCTTTTAATGGAGGCTGGAATTTACGAAGACCTTACTATAAATCATACAATACGGGAAAATGTTTTTCAGGCAATACTTGACCTTTTTCCGGCTGGTGACATTCTCCATCTAGATTTGTGCGGTGGTAAAGGTGATTTTATTACTTGGCTGAGAAAATCTCGACCCAACGTGCGCTCGATACTGATTGATCTTGCCGATAAAGCGGTGATGCAAGCTCATCAAAGAGGAGTTTTGGCTGCGGTAGGTACTGCGGAACGTCCACCTCTACTTAAATATCAAGTCGATGTGATCACCATAATCTTTGCCATTCAGTGGTTATCTCCGGAAGCCTTTATACACGCATTGGAGGTACTAAAACCCGGGGGATATCTTATCGCAAATGTCTACCCCTACGACCTACCACAAGTTGAAGAGTTGTTTGTAGATATGCTGAAGAAGGCAGGATTTGTCACCATTGAACGGACTAAAGTTCGAGATAAAAATCGTGGGAAGAATCAATACATTGTTCGTGCACAGAAACCATATGAAAAACACACATGAAATTATTATTCCAGTAGAATCAATCCCAACTATTCCTTCAGAAGATGAAATTGAAGGTGATGGGTACAAGAAAACGTATCAATATTTTGAGCAGAGTCTTTCCCCGGAAAAAATTCCGCCTTTTTATAAAGAACTTCCTTACCGTGTCAAAATTTCCACGTTATATACGGACACCGTTTCTCCGCTTGTGGGTGGGAAGGTTACAGGATACGAGGTTTTTGCAGAGCCTGACCAACATGCTCATCCGGAAATCTATATTCCAGAAACAGGAGTCGTTGAGTTTGTGTATGACGGAAGACCCATGGTATCTGATGAGCAGACGCAGCTTATTGATCACGGGAAAACAGAAGTATTTTGGGATGGGCATATCTTTATTGGCAGAGTGTATTTAAAAAAGAACAATCAGAATATTCCATTTGAATGGAGTGGAGGATTGAAAAAAATTCCACTAGCAAATGAGCATGGTGAGAGTGAGTATTACTCCATATTTGGTATACCGCCGAACGTTCAGCATGATATCATAAATAGAACTGTTTTTTTAAGAAATAGTATTACGACAATTGAGTTTTTTCCCAAATGATTCAGGATTGAAGAAAATTATTTATGAAATTTTTCCACTGTCTTTTGTGGTACGATAGCCAGTAGCTATGATTACATTTGAGAAAATATCAACAGTTCTCCTCTGGTCTGAGGATTTTAGAAAACTCTCCGATTGGTACAAAGAAGTCTTTGGATTTAAAGTGATCGAAGAATTAGATCACCCGCAAGATACAGGCGTTCTGTTTGAAATAGAGCCTGGAGGGACATGGTTATGGATAGGACAACATTCGGAGGTAAAAGGAAGAAATTTGGATCCTCATCGACATATGTTCAACATTTCAGTGGGTTCGGTGGGTGAGGTCTATGAATATCTTTTAACAAAGGACGTTACGTTTTTAGCAAAGCCGTTTAAGGCGCCAACGTTTAACAAATACTTTGCAACTTTTTATGACAGAGAGGGGAATATTGTTCAGATTATTGGGGGGAAATAGAAAAAAGATCCCAACTTTTACAAAACCTTTGAGGAAGCTGGTGCTGTTCAATCAAATGTTGTGACCCTTCGGTTCACGCATCCAAACCTGATTATTACTGATCTAGTTGACTTGATTAACACTTTCCTACCAGAGGTAAGGAATCATCCAAATTACGCCTGGTCATAATACTTCCTATAAGGAATTGAACAGGAGGACGGTGGTTGTGCAATGGTTAAACACGATGTGAAGCGAGCGCCCTGCAATTTTGCAGTAAGCGAGCTACATGATGTTAACAAGTATATAGAGTCCAGTACTACCAGATGGGGGTGGGCGGTAGTGCGGAAGGCACGTCGCAGAGCCATGGTTACTGATTGGCTAACAATTTACTACCAGTGGGCATGTAGTGCAAGTAGAGAATAAAAACGACTTGGGACTCCAGATGGAACTGGCGGTGAGTAAAGGCGAACGACCTGGGGGGTGCAATACTCTGGCACAAAGTGTTGTTTTATGATATAGCAGTCTATATGATAGCAATCAGTAATGAGGAGCTTTTTCGAGAGGCAGACAAAAAAATAAAGGCGATGATAGGAGCGCTTGAAGACTTAATGAAGCTACTTCCATCTGCCAAGAAGGTGTCCCGATCCTTAATTGAAAGTGGCTTTACGGAGTACAAGGGAGTGGTGGTTCCTCTTGAATCCGTTTCGCACCGATACTTATTCGATTACTACGAAACTATTTTTTTGCAATCGTTTATTCTTTTATTGAGTACTATGTACACTGAGCGAGAATCCAGATTAAGCGAGTTCCCATGTCGATTATTATTAGAAATGGGTGTCGAAGAGTCGTTCATTTTATTTGACCAATCAGTCACCCCAGATGAGAGAAAAAAATACATCCTCATAAAAATTCTCGCTGATTACAGCTCAATTGAAACTAGCATGCAATCGATCTTCAATAAGTGGTTTACCAAACTCTTAAAAGACGAACAAAGCTTTATTGATCAGCAGTTCAAAGAAAAAGAAAAGAAGCTACTAAACTCGCTACAAGGAGTAATAAATAAATCCAAGGAAGACGAATACACTAGGTTGCTTATCAACGTGAGACAATTGTGTATGAAGACCAAGAGTTCAATTGTATCTTCTCATGTAAAAAAAGGTCACATAAGCATCACCACTGGTTTTAAGCGAATGAAGTCTGGTGAGGCACACACGATCCATGGCAATGTTTTCTTATTACTCAATCGCTTACAACAACAATCTAGAGACAATCACTTATTTAGACTTTACATGTATGTCCTTTTTGCAGGTCAGGAAACGATAATGAGACTAATCGAGCACATAAGTGACCCCAAGGTTAACAAAAAATTTGAGCCAGTACTAGCAGAACTTACTTCTTTCAAGAGCAGTATGGCGCCAGCATGGGCTGCGAGTTCAAAAATTAAATCAGCATAGGAACACATGCATGAAAAAAGCTAAAGTATTTATCAGTTGCAGTCAGCGTTCGGGTGAAAAGGAGATCGGTCTCAAGGTTGCAACCTATTTGAGGAAGAAAGGATTTGATCCATACTTCGCCGAAGAAGTGCAGACGCCAGAAGCTCTGACAAGTAATATTTTTGAAGCGCTTAAGGGGTCAGAATACTTTATCTCAATTAATTTTCCTAGAGATTTCACTAAGACTGGCTCACTCTTCATTCAACAAGAGTTTGCGATTGCCGCTTTTTTCGGTATCCCAATGCTCGCTTTCCGTAAAGGTCAGATTAAGATTGAAGGCGTGGGAAAATACCTGATTCTTAAAAGTATTTCTATTAATTCTTATGAAGATGTAGTGAGACATTTAAGAAAAGAACTAAAAAAGTGGAATCCCAAATCTCTTCACCAACTTGAACTCACCTGCGATCACCACCACAGTAACATTGCAACACGAAATATAGCGAATGCTCCACTTTCAAACTGGCTCCATGTCGTGGTTAGAAATCTAAGTGACCAATTTTACTGCAAAAATTGCTATGCGTACGTTGACTCAATTATTGATCTATCAACAAGCGCCACTGTCATTACTCCAACTGACTATAGAGCAGAACTTGTGTGGGCTGGACTAGGAGAAGTTACGTTGAACATACCTCAAGGAGTAAAAAGAGATTTTGATATGCTTGTCTGGTATCATGGCTCCAATGTTGTTCAGTTTCATCAAAAAACAACCTCTACAGAGTATGGATACCCCGCGCTCCAATACGGGCGATATAAGATTGTGTACGGCGTAATCTCAGACAATTTTCCTTTAGCGAAAATTGAAGTGGAAATAGACTTCACGGCAACGGGCGTAAATATCCTGAACTCAAATCAAATTGAGTAGCTCTTGTGTTTAAGGCTTAAACAAAACTTACTCTGCTTTATTACCGCCACCGAATATGTAGATGATGGCCTTTGCTATAAACTTAACGACGATTAAACCTCCAAAAAGCACGAGACTTGACCAGCCAATGATTTCAAGAAGTGAATGATTTTTGGTGTAAGTGCGTTCAACATCGTAAGAGTCGAACAATAAGTTGCTCTGAGAGCCTATTTCACACTTCCTATAGTGACAAAAAAATCCGAACCAGTGAATTATCTCCATCCTTCCAACTAATTGAAGCTCTTGGAAGCGAAAATGTCGAAAATGTGACCCCATCCGGATTCGAACCGGAGATCTTCAGGATGAAAACCTGACGTCCTAGGCCACTAGACGATGGGGCCAAACTAGTTGCTCATAACTAGATGTGAGTCCGGCGCGGATCGAACGCGCGACACAGAGCTTAAAAGGCTCCTGCTCTACCACTGAGCTACGGACCCCATACAGTGTCGTATCCTATCATGAAATCTCGATATTTTGAAGGTGCTGCAGGGGAAAATTGGTAGAGATGAATATGACGTCGATTTGTACAGTACATTGAGAATATTGTGCTACTAATACACTTGCCGCACGCATAAGTCTCCTCATCTTTCGCCGGTCAATCGCCTCTTCAAACCCACCAAACAATGAAGAAGTTCTCTTTTTTACCTCAACAATATGAATATTCTGACCTTTTTTCACAATAAGATCGATCTCAACGCCACCAATGCGAATATTTTTCGCAACAACAGTATATCCATGCTGTACGAGATACGAGAAGGCCACCTGTTCTCCCACCGTTCCCAGTGATCGATTAGACATCTTTCAATAAAAAAAACTACTCCGCAACTTTATCAAAAAGTTCGCGAACTTTGGAGGCTTGTTTGCCAACACGTGCGCGCAAGTAGTTCAGTTTTGCCCGACGCACATCACCTTTTTTCTTCAGTTCAAACTTTACAATGTATGGAGAACCGACCGGAAAAATGCGCTCAACGCCAATGTTATCTACAGCAAGTTTGCGAACTGTAAATGACTTATTTGACTCACGCCCATCAATGGCGATGACGATACCCTCAAACGCTTGCGTTTGAATCTTACCATCTTCCTGGGAAATCTTGACGTACACGCGAACGGTGTCGCCGACAGAAACTTCCTGATCGTTGAATGTCATGTACTTTGCCATAGGGTTGGATTGTAGCAGATCACCGTCTGCTAGACAAGGTTGTAAAAAAGCGCTATTTCCTCCTGAGAAATGCCGATCTGATGAAGTTGCTTTTTGATTGAAGACTCTCTATCCCCACGTTCTGTCCACATTTTTTTGAGTAAACCCATGGTTTCGCGTACCTCGTATGGCCAAATAATCCATTCACTCGAGGTAAACGCATAAAAATCCGGCAGTGTTTTTGTCCACTGTTTTACCGCTAACGTTGCTGTGGCAATATCTTTTGCGCCATGCTGTTTTGCATACGTTGTTGCGAGTGTCAGCGTTTCACCGGAGTCGGCGATGTCATCAAAAATCAGCACATTTTCACCTTGAATACTGATGGGAAGCGACTGAATAATAACGGGCGATCGTTTTGTTTTGGCGATGTCATCATAAAAGGAAATTTGAATAGAACTTAACTGCTCAACCGCGATATAGTCAGAGAGCATTCGTGACCACGTCAAACCACCCTTGGCGAGTGCAATAATTCGGTCATATGTTTTATCATGACGAATGATCGATTCTGCGAGATCCATCATGTATTTCCCCGTAGATTCCCAGGAAACATACAGATAAGTCTGTTCATGTACGGTTGTTTTTTTCATACGATACTGCCGCTTGGGTAAACGCCGTGAATATGGGATGAGGATGTAACGGTTTCGACTTATATTCCGGATGACCTTGCGTTCCCATAAAAAATGGATGGACTGTTTGAGGCAACTCTATGAGTTCCACTAAGTTTTCTTTTACAGACCTGCCGGAAATGACAAGGCCACCTTTTTCAATCTCTGCGACATATGTGTCGTTAAATTCATATCGATGTCGATGCCGTTCCGAGGTACGTTCAGTTCCGTAGATTTCATATGCTAACGTACCTTTTTTCACTACGCACTCCCAGGCACCAAGTCGCATGGTACCACCATAGGCACGTGTTTCTTGAATACGTTGATGTTCTGGAAGAATATGGATCACTTGATGCGCAGACTTCGGGTCGATTTCTTCGGAACTCGCGTCTTTCCAGCCGAGAACATTGCGTGCGAACTCCACAACTGCCAGCTGCATACCATAGCACAGGCCAAGATAAGGAACCTTATGCTCACGCGCAAACTGAATTGCTCGAATTTTGCCCTCTACGCCACGTGCGCCCCATCCAATAGGGACAATGATGGCATGAAGTGCTCCAAGTTTCTGATGGACTTGAAATTCTGAGGCTCCCTCCAATTCTTTGCTATTGATCCATACAATTTTGAGTTGTACTCCTACCTCTGTTGCAGAGTGATGGAGTGCGTCGTACAGCGCGGCATATGAATCGCGAAGTTGATAATCTCCAGTGGCCAAATATTTTCCGACGATGCCGATACGAATAATTAGATTTTTCTTTGCTTTCACCCTATCTATCATCTGTCTCCATGCTGATATGTTTTGTTTTTGTAATGGAAGGTGGAGAACGCTTAATATTTTCTCGTCGAATTTTTGATCCGCAAAGAGAAGAGGGACTTCGTAAACAGAAGGAACGTCGGGATTGGCAATAATGTGGTCCGGTTTTACGTTGCAGAAAAAAGCAAATCGTTCACGACGACGTTCATCCATTGGCGTTTCCGACCTCGCAACAATAAAGTTTGGTTGGATTCCCATGGCATTTAGCCGCTGAACAGAGAGTTGTGTTGGTTTTGTTTTTGGTTCGTTGATATGTGGAGGGGTTGGTAAATAGCTAACGTGAATGTGAATAACTTGTTGGTCATTTCTGTACTGCAAAATGCGCGATGCTTCGTAATACAGTACATTAAGATATTCACCCGCGGTTCCACCCAGTTCGGTGATGATCACGTCTGCGTTCTCTTTCTCGCCAGCCTCATTAATGCGCCGAATGATCTCGTCACACACATGCGGCATCTCCACATCCTCGCCGTTGTACCCAAACGCACGTTCTCGATCAATCACGGTTTTATATATTTGACCGAGCGTCACAAAGTTGGCTTTGCCCATGTTTTGATCTAAAAACTTCTCATACGTGCCAAGATCCATGTCTGCTTCCGTACCGTCTTCGCATAAAAATGGGTCACCATGTTCTATTGGATTGATAAGGCCGGAATCAATGTTGAGGTAAT
>JACRHV010000013.1 GCA_016211945.1 Minisyncoccota bacterium | reverse complement strand
CGTAAGGGTTTCTTCAAGACGATTTTTAGATCGAGCGACTAAGCCGACCATGATACCTGCGCCGCCAAGCGCGACTGCAATAGCTCTGCCGATGCCCGTACTAGCACCGGTGACGATGGCATATCTTTTAGGGTTTTTCATTGTGATTAGTTTACTATGACCTGTTGTTTCGGATCAAATATTTTGGATATTTTCACGTTTTATCATATATTCTGCGCGATACGTCTTTTCCATCTGTCACTAAGATGTGATCCTCCGGTGTCCAACCTGGTTTTGAGGAAACACGAATCAAGGTTTCCCGCCCGAACGCTTTATGGCGTGTGTTGGGGGGAATCGTGATAGTCTCCCCGGTTTTCAGGTGACGTGTTTTTTCTTGTATAACCATATCCAGTTCACCGCTAAGAACTTCGTATGTTTCTGTTACTGCCCGATGATAGTGAAGTCGCGTATAATCGATGACGGCAATTGCCTCGCTCCAGTCGGGATGGGCCTCGGTCGGTTCCGTTTCGCAAATAATTTCTCCGGGATTGGTGGGATCAGTAATGATGATCTTTTTCCCAGGATATTTTTGTGTCATCTGTTCGATGATTTTGTTGATTTTCATGCAATTATTGTAATTGAATACGGGCGAGTTCTGTAGATTGCATGGTTGGGTATTGGCTTTCCTTGCGCAGAATGATTTCATTGACCATCATGGAGGTAGAAGCCTTGTAGGCTTCAAGAAACTGTAAAACACGAAGAGGGTTGCGAAGTTTTGTTTTGTATCGCGCAACCGTCGTGTGGATAAAGGTGTTTCCTTTTGTCGTTTCGGTGGGGAAAGGAAGTTTCGCTTTAAAAGCCTCACGTAAGGTCTGTATTTTATCGTGTTCATCCAATGCTGCCCAGATGATGGCAGAGGTCATAGGGATGAGTTTGATAAATGAAATGGGAAAGGAAGGAAACCTGTTGTCGAGGTTTTGGAACTTGGCGAGAAAATCTTTTTTCATCGCCGCCCACGTTTGGTCGTGTCCAAGTTTGTAGTTTCCGCTCCAATAGACGACTTGATTGAAACTGATGTGTTGAAAGGGTCGGGGAGTGAGGAGGAGTGCTTCGGGTTCGAGTTTGGATAGTTCGTCTTGAAGGTTATACAAAGCGTCGCGTACATCTTCGGAGAGATCAATCTGGAGCGTGACGCCTTTGATGGGTTTGCCCCACATAGCATCGAACTCGATATCGTTGGTGAGAAACTTTTCGTGATGTTTTAAGGTAAACCCGTCGTATACATCGATGAGTCTCTGGTTCATATCATCGTGTTACTATGTTTCGAAACATAGTAACAAGGGAAGGGTTATATTTGTTTGATCATATCCCGTCTGCGGTCTTTGTAACCGAAAGATTGATAAAAATTATGCGCGCGGGTGTTGGGTTCAAATACTTCTATATAAATGACATTACAATCATTTGTTTTAAAATAGCTTTCTATTTTATTTAGTAGCAAAGAGCCGATATTTTTCCCCCTGTACGGATCGTGCACGAACAATTCAGTAACTCTTCCCGTTGTGGTGGGGATACATTCATATCGTTCGATTGTTTTTTGTTTTATGATTACACCGACCACAAAACCAATGACATGGTTTTCCTTCATTGCTACATACATGGCGCCGTTTTTTCTCTTGACGTCACGAAGTGTGGTTTGTAGATACTTCTGGCCAAATCCAGGGAGCCTTCGGAGCCTTTCGAGAGGGTCCATGGAGGCTATAAAATCTAAAAAAACATCAAAGAAGTTCTCTATGATTTCCTTATCAACTGGTTCGTATTTTCGTATTGTGACATCCATATTCATCTCAGAATCATTTGATAACTTTATAGTGCAATTGGACGGTTTGGCGGTTGGTGAGGGTTTTTACCTCAAGGAGCTTAAGGCGCGGTTGGAAGTCGCCGTCGGCAAACAGCGGGATCCCGCGGCCGAGGATGAGAGGTTCAATATCGATGTATATCTCATCAATAATCCCCTCTTTGAGAAACGAACTGTTGAGTATCCCGCCGCCGCAAACGAGGGCTTCTTTAAATCCTTTTTCTTTAAGAATGGCGATGACGTCTTTCGGTGATTTATCAGTGAAGATCGTGTCCGGAGAATGTTTAGCAAGAAGTCTTGGGTCGTGAGTCATGACGACGGTGAGGATGTCGCTTAGTTGCATGCCTTCCTTTATCACCATCTCGTATGTTCGCCTGCCGATGACGGCATTACCTACTTTGCGGCATATTGCACGAAACCCGTCCCAGTCTTCTTTGCTCGTCCAGCTCGTATCATCGTTTGTCCCAGCAATTTTGCCATTTACCGTTATGGCCATGTAGAGAATGGTTTTCATGAACTTGTTATATCAACTACCATGGATAAAGTAAACGTTTCTCGGAGATTGCTCTACTCGCAATGCACGTGCATAGTGAATAGAGTAATTGATGGGAGAATATTATTATAAACGCTTTATTTTTTGTGGTTGACCGGTGAGCGCCAGACACTGTTTGTATGCGCGAGCGGCGGGGAAGCCGTCCGGTTCAAGCGGGAAGGGAAGTTGCGGGTCGTCTTTGAGAATTGAGAGATAGCTAACCGCTGCTTCCATGAGCAACCCGCGTTTAGTGTAGGCATGCAAAAAAGATTGATATCTCTCGGCAAGATCATCGAGACGGTACACACGCCTGATAAGGTCGGGGAGTTTTTCTTCTCCGATCGCACCGTCTTTACCGAGCTTGGAGACAAGAATGGATCCGGGGATATCATGCTCGGCGACAAAGTCTGACAGGATGAGAGCGGGGTTGTATGGGTTGAGCCATAAACTTTCCTGAAGAAGCGCACCTCCGGTTTTTTGGATATATTCCCGCAGGAGGTTTCTCGCGTCGTTTGCCTGGGTAGGTACATCGTAGGAGATGAGGTAGAGATGACCATCCCATGGGCGATTAACACGATAGAGTGGAATAATTGCATTGAGGCGCTCGCGACCGAATTTAGTGATGGCCATTTCTTTACGTCCTTCTTTTGACACGAGTTTCAGGAGCCCCTTAGCGACCATGTTATACGTGACTTTTTTGATCGTTTGATAGTTTATTTTATTGAACATGCGATACGCGTCTTCTCCGGCCCTGAAAGTTTGGTAGGTGTTGCGTACAGTCATGTTGGTAAGAGAGAGGTATGTGGCAAGGAGGAGAGAGTCTGTTACAGTTTCAAACAGGCCTTCACTCGCTTTTTTGACAATATGAATCGGCTTTGTTGCATAAATCATAGCACGAATTGAGTTGAGATGATACAGTTTAGG
>JACRHV010000012.1 GCA_016211945.1 Minisyncoccota bacterium | reverse complement strand
TCGTGGACGGACTGGATGTGGGTAGCCAATCGGTGTGGCGGCTCCCTTTTTTCATTGGTGAGTTGCACACGCCGAGTGCGGCAATGTCGAAGCTGCACCAAATAACTTAACCAATCTTAACTATTCTATTATGCGAACAAATAATAAAGGTTTTATACAAATCCCTCTCTTACTTCTCATACTCGCTGGCATTGCCGTGGTGGGAGGCGGCAGCTACTTTGTCGCACGGGAGATAAAGAAATCCCCAGCCAATCACAACCAGCAAACCGCATCTGTGGCTTCAGTATTCACGGATGAGCAACAAGTATTAAACGGAGAAAACACACCAACGCCGCAACAAACAGAAACTGCAAACCAAGAGTCAGAGATTCAATCACAGACCAAAACTACAAGCACGGGAAACTCATCGGCGAAAACTACTAATACTTCCGCACAAAAACAAACGGCGCAGCAACAGCAGCAATCACAGCCCGCGCAGAATCAGGTTTCCAATACTCAACAAACTGCACCAACACAGCCATCGCAAAGTGCTCCAACAACACCTACTCCTACCCAGACGACACAGCAACCCTCCCAACCTTCACAAAATCAAACACAACCCACTGTTAAAGTTTCCATTTCGCTCACTTCACAGGACATAGGCGAAACCACGGCACGAATTGAGTGGACAACAAGCGAACCAACAGAGAGCAAACTTTATCTGTCAGGTGGCGGCATTACTTCACAGCAATACGCTTCACAGAATGGCTACACAACCAAACATATCGTTACACTTTCAAACTTGCAGCCAACTACGGACTATTCTTTTCAAATCACGGCAACAGGCAATGGCGGATTTGCGGATTATACAGGTGGATTCAAAACTAAAACGCCATCCCCAACGCTTCAATTATCTGGCGAAACTAACATCCCGCTTGAAGGCAATGGCTACAAACTTACTTGGACAAGTGCAAACACTAAACAATGCATGGCTTCTGGCGATTGGAGCGGAAACAAAGCCGCTTCTGGCGAATACACGCTTTCATACTCCCAGGCAGGCAATTACACATACACACTTAACTGCACAGGTGATAATGGTGAGAACATAAATAAAAGCATTGCAGTGAAGGTGTTTGAAAGCACTCCACGAATCACAGTAGCAGTCTCAGTGGGCACGCCAAGCGGAGCGGTAACTATCGGAGCTACGGAACAGCAGATATTCAAATTGAGTTTGCAACAAACCAGCGGCTCTAACTGCCAAGTTTCCAATATCAAAGTACGATTGGTTGGAGGCAACAGCTTGGTAAAGAACAGTATAAGGGCTGGAAATGGGACTGGTTATTTTCCATCTCCAAGTGGTGTTGACGGGAATGTTCTTGATTATGAAATCAGCGGCACGGGAACTTACTGCAATACAACTTTTACCTTCAAAACCGATGTGCCCGAAACCGCAACGCCTGGCGAGACCTTCCATCTTGAGTTTGTCAGTTTGAAAGCGCGAGACACCGTTTCAGGGTCGGATGCGATAGTTTCAGGGTCGGTGGTTGGGGGCGAGTTTACGATTGTTCAAAATCAATGATTATGAAATTGCTAAAACCATTTACTCAACAATTCAAAACCTTCCTTGCCAAGAGCTATTCAAAACCATTCATAGTGATTTGTTTGCTTGTAACTGGAATTGGCGCGGTCAATTCTTTGTATGTTGTTTCTAACTTGAAAGACAGCATTGATACGAAAATCACACAACGGCAAGAAGAATTGGGAAAATTGTTTGATGAGCAAGACACAAAAGCAGAAGCAGAATATCAAATAGCCTTACAGAAATACAATCAATGCTTACAAAATTATAAAGAGTCGCATCCTGGGAGTGATTCCAGCTATATTCCTAACTTCCTGCACGGTTGCGGCTCACAACCATTTAGAGCGGGCTACAGTGTTATTGGAGATACTATTTTCGGGAATAGATACCCTGCCAGATATTTGGAAGATTCCTACTACCGTGAACTAATTCGCGTCAAAGACGCTTCGTCTTCTCAACTCTTTTTCGAGAAATTAGGTTTAGGCTGGTGGGGCTTGATTGCGTTGGCCGCTGTATTTCTAATCAACATTTTAATTATCGTGGTTAAGTTTTTGAAAAGTCTTGTCCCTATATTCATTGGGGGGAGCAGAAATGCGAAAATCAATGTTGGGCAGATGCCCGCCTTCCAGCGTTATGTCTTATTGATTGTGCTGTTGATACTAATAACACTTGTGTTTATTTTCATAAAGCTATGAAAAAACATTCTATAAAAGCTACAGCTAAACTAAAAAAGAAAGACTGGCGTCAGAGGGCGAAGGAAATCAACGCGCGAGCAAAAGAGAGGGGCAGGTTTTGGGATAAAAGCAAGGAGCCAGCAGGAACAATGCAAGTCGTGTTTTTCAAAAAGCCACGGCGTTCCCATAGTCCAAAAGAAAATAAAGATGGAAATGGCACTGATTTATTAGAAAATAACCCATCAACAAAACTATGAGCACATCAACCAAAATCAAAGCAATCGTTTACTGTCGCGTGTCTTCAAAGGAGCAGGAGGATACGGGCTATTCTTTGGATGCGCAGGAAAAACTGCTTACCGAATACGGAAGCAAGAATAAATACACCATTGAAAAAACTCACCGCATATCAGAATCAGCCAGCGGCAAGTATGTGCGCGAAAAGTTTAACCAGGTTTTGGAGTTTGCCAACAAGAATAAGATTGACATTATCTTGTGCGAGAAAATAGACCGTCTAACCCGCAATCTCAAAGACGCCGCTACTATTGACGACTGGGTAAAGGAGAACCCAAACCGCGCCGTTCACTTCGTAAAAGAAAACTTCGTCTTGAATCAAAACACCAAAGCACACGAAAACTTCATCTGGGATATGAAGGTTGCCGTTGCCAGATTTTATACCAACAACTTGTCCGAAGAGGTGCACAAGGGACAAAACGAAAAGTTGGCGCAGGGATGGATACCGATGAAGGCAAAGTATGGTTACAAAACCGTTGGCGAGAAGGGGCACAAAATCCATATCCTTGATGAGGTGATTGAGAAAGACGGACAGAAAATCATTACTGGCAATGCTCTCCATATCAAGAATATGTTTGAGTGGTATGCAACCAGAGACTATTCAATCGCCCGTGTAGAAAAGGAACTATACGAGGCTAGCT
>JACRHV010000011.1 GCA_016211945.1 Minisyncoccota bacterium | reverse complement strand
GGATTGGTTGCGTCGGACTCCGCAGAACCAAAGGTTGATGCGCAGGTTGCACCAAAGGGAAAACAAGCGCAGGAAGTAGGAAACACAGAATCGCTCGCGAAAATGAGTCTCGAACTCAAGGTCTTGGGGACAACAGAGAAGCTTAACGGATATTTTGATGCGATGACGCGCATCACGCCTGTTGTTGAGATTGATGATGTCGCACTCGCACCAAAGTTCCAGATTCAGGTGGGCTTGTACGAGGCGTCATTGAAGCTGTCCTCTTTTTATGCCCCGCTTGCCTCGTTACGTTCCGTTGTGCTTGGTGACCGCCCGCTTCCTCAACTATCAGAGAAGGAAAAGGGGTATGTACAACGTCTGACCGAGTATACGATGTACATGGAAGATACGGCTGATGTACAGGATGCAACTCCGTCTGGGAGAGAAAATATATTTGCGTTTTGAGAAGTTTGGGCTTCAGTGAAGTTTTGTGTGTACTGAATTATTCTTTTTTTGCCGATTTTTTGGACGTTACTCCGCGATTTCTGTTTTCACCTCCGCAGGATGTGCTGCAGAGAGTGTTTCGTCAATCATGACACGGATGCGCTTGTGTTCCTTCATCGCACGAACCTTGGCGATGGAACGGATAGACTGAATGATGTTGCCTCGGCGGCCGATCACGCGTCCCAAATCCTCTGGATTCACGGTGATGGTGTAGATCGACTCCCCTTCGCCCTCTTTTTCGTCCACGCGAACGTCATCGGGGTAGGTCACGATGTGAATGAGAATAAACTCAAGCAGATTTTTCATATTTTTTCACGAGACTTGCGACGGTTGGCGTGGGTTGCGCGCCCTTTTTGATCCAAGCGTCGTACTCTTTTTTATCTAAGACAATTGTTTTTGGGGTTGTGGTTGGGATGTAGTGGCCAAGATTGACGAGGTACTCTCCGTCACGCTTAGTGTTCTCCTCCACCACAACAATACGGTATGACGGCTGGTGTGTTTTTCCTGTTCTCGTTAATCGAATTTTTACCATATTTCCTTCATTTTTCTTGAGTTTGCAGACAAATATCGAGACAAAACTCGAGTCTGCAGTGTATCACGCTTTTTGCAGTATCTCAAGCGCCTGCTTGGCGGCCTCTTGTTGGGCTTCCTGTTTACTTTTTCCGGTTGCCTGCGCAACTTCCTGCCCATCAACAAGGACGGCGATGGTGAACGATTTTTGATGGTCTGGTCCGGTAGATTGTAGGAGTTTGTAGACCGGCAGGTGCTTCTTCGTTTTTTGGACATATTCTTGAAGGAGACTCTTGCTGTCTTTTTGCAAATTGTTCTCTTGGATTTCAGCGAGGAGCGGGAAAAGATGTTCTTGAAGGAAAATTTCAACTGCGACGTAACCTTGATCAAGATACAATGCCCCAAGGTACGCCTCAAATGTATCCGCCAAAATTGCCTCGTTCTCGCGGCCATTGGAGGTTTCCTCCCCTTTACTCATGCGGATACGATCCCCGAGGTGGAGCGAGCGCGCAACGCGCGCGAGCGTTGATGTTTTAACGAGCGATGAACGAAAACTTGTTAATTCACCTTCCGGTGCTTGCGGAAGGATTGTATAGAGGTGAACAGATGTTGCGAGTTCCAACACCGCATCACCAAGAAACTCGAGTCGTTCATACGATTCTCTAGCGTCAGGAAACTCATTTAAGGCTGACCGGTGTGTGAACGCGGCTTTTTCGAGTGTGGTGTTGATGAACGTAGGTAACATTACATTTGTTCTTCGATAAATTCGAGAAGATCTCCAACCGTCGAGATGGTTTCAACATCCTCTTTCTGTATTTTTATATCAAATGCCTGAGATGTTCGAGTAATGATTTCCGCGAGTTCATCAATAGAAACACCGAGGTCGTCATAAAAATGAGATGAGGGTTTGACCTCAGACTCCTCTACCCCAACAACAGCACTACAGATAGTCTGCAACTTCTTAAACATTGAAAGTCGAGCCTCATTGACTGCCATACTATTCCTTTTTTACATCTCTTTTTTATTCTCGATCATTGTAGCGAGGACACCGTTCACAAATTGTGGTGAATGTTCCGCTCCAAATTCTTTTGCGAGCTCAATTGCTTCATCAATCACGACTTTTTGTGGTGTTTCTCCACTCAGTAATTCATACACAGAAATGCGTAGGATTGCAAGATCAACTTTATTGATTTGATCGAGCGGCCAAGCTGGTGCGCAGTTCACGATCTTCGCATCAATTTCTGGAAGTTTTTCCAGAAGTGGTTGAGGAATATTCGTCCCCTCGTCTTGTTGGTGCGAAAAATCATACGCAAACAGCGCGTTCATGAGTGCGATGCGATGGAGATGCCGCGGATCTAGGGCAGTTTTCATGCCTACTTCTTTGCTGCGTATGTTTTACACGAAGGACATACTTGATGTGAAAGCTTTTTTGCTCCACAGTTTGAACACACAACGAGCGTTTTCTTCACAACACGAAGTTGAGACCGCCTTTTTCTGCTGCGTGCCGATGAAATCCGGCGTTTTGGTAATGGTGCCATAGTCCAGTATTCTACGCACAGGAATTCTGTTTTGCAAGACGCAAACCAGGGGAGAATTTACTTGTATATGATGAGATGTTTTCTCACATGAGTACTTGGCCTTATTGATATTTTTTGGAAGAATGGTCGGCGAAAAATCTACGTGTCATATAAATGACCCACATACGCAAGTTGTTTCAGCCGTAATGTCGAAAGAGTTGGTTCAGCCTCAACGACAGTAATAGAACACTCCTTTATGTTCTTGTCGAGTGTTGTTTCGAAATCACTGATAAATTGGCACAGTGTATTTAGAGGGAAAACGTTTCGCAGAAAGTCGGTGATAATGCCACCATGAGTAACCAAAACAACACTGTCATTTTTCTCTTGACATAATTTTTCAATTATTTTCTCCAAACGACGACCCGCCACTACAGATGAATCTCCAACAGGGGGTTGCCACTCACGTTCATGGAGAGCTTTTGTCCACATCGCCAAAAAATCATCAAATGATTGTGTTGGATCGTCTCCTCAATTCACCCTTTCTTTTAGGAGGTTATCTACTTCAAGTTGCACATGAAGAGTGTCGGCGATAAATGTGGCGGTCTGCAGTGTTCTCAAAATAGGACTTGAGTATACTTTGGAAATTTGAAAACTCTTTAGATGGTGCGCGGTCATCAACGCTTGTTTTTCCCCAATGTCCGACAGTGGAGGATCTCCTGGAGTCTTTATTTTTTCACCGTGACGCACAAGATAAAATCTTTTCATATGTTCATTCCTGTCTCAAAGAAGACAGTATCTGCGTGGGTTTCCCCATTTCCTGTAATAATTATACGATGCTATGGCTATTATTCGGCATCGTTTTTTCAACTACTTTTTCTCTCGCCAAAAGGTTGTTGTGAAACTGCTTCTTTACACTCTTTTATCAACTCGTGGTCAAACCAAGAAGCAAAACGCAACGCATCCCACCCATGTTGTCGTGTACCCAAAAGATCACCAGTTCCACGCAATTTCAGATCATACTCGGCCAACTCGTTCCCCGTCGCGTTTGTCTGCATGATTTTGAGTCGTTTGGTTTCGTCAATTCCTTGTGTGGGAACAAGAAGACAGTACGCTTTTTGTCCTACGCGTCCTATGCGTCCCCGTAATTGGTGGAGTTGCGCGAGGCCAAATCGCTCCGCGCCTTCAATAATCATGATCGAGGCATGCGGGATATCAATACCAACTTCAATAATCGGTGTGGCGACAAGAATATCAATCTCTTTTTTTGCCATGGACTGGAGAACTCTTCCCCTTTCATCTTTTGGTGTTTTTCCATGCAGAAGCGCAACAGTGCGGTGAGGAAATTGGTGAACCATACGCTGATACTCTTGCTCCGCGGATTTTATTAATTCGAGTTCCACATTTTCTGATTGTTGAATAAATGGACATACCACAAATACCCCCGCTCGCTCCTTTTCTATTTGATCTTCAATCCAATGATAGGCGTCTTGTCGTTTTGTTTCCGATACTATTTTTGTCGTGATGTGTTTTTTCCTCTCTGGAATTTCTTCGAGAAAACTGACATCCTTATCCGCGAGTATTGTTTGCGCAACGGTACGTGGAATTGGTGTCGCTGTCATGGTGATTAAATGTGGCCTTTTTTTCTTTTGCCAAAATGCTTCGCGCTGTTCTACGCCGAACCGATGCTCCTCGTCAATCACCACGACTGCGGGATTCAATGTTTTGCTTTGTGAAAATAATGCATGTGTTCCAATGTATATAGCAGGCACTTCAGTGTTTTGAAGTGGTTGATCTGCTGTTACACAATAGACCGGTATATCAAGTTTTTCAAAAATAGGGTGAAGTGATTGGAAATGTTGTGTTGCGAGAATTTGTGTTGGCGCAACCAAAACACTATTCACGCTATTCACTGCCGCACAATACAATGCAAACGCTGCCACAATAGTTTTTCCGGATCCCACCTCTCCCTGTATTAATCGGTTTGATGGATATGGTTTGAGTAAATCAAGCGAAAGATCAAGTAACGCAGAGAGTTGTGATGGTGATAATGTGAAAGGGAGTACTGACTCAAACGCTTTGCGTTGGACTGCGGAGAATTGAAGGGGGTGCGGCACTTTCATTATTTGAAGTGCTTGCTTCTTTTGTTGCGCAGCGAGGAGCAATGTATACACTTCTTCAAATGCCAATCGCCTTCTATAGATGTGAATGTCTCCCTCGTTTTCAGGAAAATGGAGAAACTGTAACGATTTCTCTAACGGTGGAAGATGATATGTTGCACGCAAATTTTCTGTAAGTGAATCTTCAATAGAATCGAGCGATTCAAGTGCTCGGGAGACGAGTGTTCGCAATGTCCGTGAACTTATGCCTTCTGTTTCTGAATAAATCGGAACAAGTCTCCCGCTATGCAGTTGGTTCTCATGCGAGACATCTTCTATTGTTGGATTGTTCAGTGTCTTTTTTCCCTGATACTCAGTAACTTTTCCACTGAAATATTTTTCTGTTCCTTTTCGTAATGTCATGAGGAGATACTGTTGATTGAACCACACTGCATCGATTTTTCCTGATTCATCAGTAAGTACGGCCTTGATCATTGTCATATTTCTTCGTGTCTGAATTTTTGTAATGGAATGAACGGTGGCGCATACTGTCACAACCTCTTGTGATTCAAGTTCGGCAATAGTTTTTTGTACGCGAAAATCGTCATATCGAAACGGAATGTGATAGATAAGATCAGAAAGTGTGCGAATTCCCAATCGATCAAGTGACCGCGCTGATGTATCACCAACACCTTTAAGGTGAGTAATGGGATTGGAAAGATTCATGTCTTCGTATTATCGCAGGGATAAAATACCTTGCGCAAGTCCGCCGAGAATCATCGCAGCAGCGACGAGAAAGAACATGATTTTGATAATACGCTGACCTTTTTTTGAGTACATTTACCCTCTTTGTACTTGAAAATACTGTCGTTTTCCTATTTTTACTGTTGCTCCGTCTTGTGCAACGAATGGCGCGGATGGATCAAGTACTTTTTCTCCATTCATTTGAACGCCACCCTGTTCAATAAGACGTCGTGCTTCTCCTTTTGTTGTACATACGCCGGTTTGGAGAACGAGATCCATTATTGTAATAGGAGTGCTTCCAATTTTTACAGACTGAATATCTTCTGGCAGTTCTTTGTTCTGCACGATTTTTTGAAAATGCTTCTCGGCATCGTCTGCGGCCTTTTCTCCGTGATACATCGCAGAAATGGTATGTGCCAATTTTTTCTTCACTTCCATGGGGTGTATTTCTTGCGATTGAACCGCTTTTTTCATCTCTTCAATTTCAATTGTTGGAACATCGGTAAGCAATGTGAAGTACTCAAACACCACCTCATCAATAACAGACATGAGTTTGCCGTACATATTTTCTGCGGTATCGGTGAGTGGAATAAAGTTATTGAGTGATTTGCCCATTTTCCGACCATCACTACCAACAAGAAGCGGCGTTCCGAGCACATATTTTTCCCGATTATTCATGAGTTTTTGCAGTTGGCGCCCAACCATCATGTTAAAGATTTGATCGTTCCCACCGATCTCCAAATCAACATCCATCACCACAGAATCATATCCCTGTAAAAGTGGGTACATCATTTCATGCGCAAAAATCGGAAGATTATTTTTCATACGTTCTTGAAACATGTCACGCTCAAGAAGTTGTTGCACGGTGGTGGTAGAAAGAAGTTTCACGAGGTCAACATAAGTCAATTTGTCCAGCCAATCACCATTTCTTTTTACTGTAATTTTGGAAAAATCCAAGATTTTTGAGGCTTGGTCTTTCCATGTTTTGAAGTTTTCCTCGATTGCTTCTTCAGTGAGCATGGGACGTGTCTTGTCTTTGCCGGTGGGATCGCCAATTTTTACGGTCCCATTACCGATAAGCAGAATAACCTCACACCCAAGTTCCGCGAACTGTTGGAGTTTACGCAAGACAACACTATGGCCAAGGTGCAGTTGGTTGCCGGTGGGATCAATGCCCAAATATAAGCGAATTTTTTTCTTGGACATAAGATCCGCAAGGCCATCTTTTGATGGAAGGATCTCGGACACACCGCGGGTGAGGACGGATTGGATAGTATGTTGCATAGTTCCTTTCTCTATATTGTACTCGCGATAATTGTATCTACACAAGATCTCTTTTTATGAGTAATGGTCGATAATTCAATAAGATGTTGCATCTTTTCATCAAAAGACTGGAATGTATGAGTTTGAAAGAGTTTGTCATACAAACGAACAATTTGTGAAAGTTGTCGTAAGAGTGGTTTTATTGTCTGATTGTGACGTTGTCTCCATAGAAAAATTTTCTTTGTGGCATTTTCTCCACAACGGAGCAACAATCGATCTTCACCATGAATGGATACGTATGGTGACACTCTTGATCTCTCTGGATTTGCTGTTCTTCCTGATTTTGTGTGAATAAATGACATCGTTGGACAGAATTTAGCAATATTCAAATCAAAAAATCTTTCGTCGTGGCCTTCGATGTTTTGTTCTCTACTCATTGCCCATCCCAATTTAATTCCAACATGATGAAATTTTTGGAGCCAAAGTGAATCAGCTATTTCGTGCTTTAAGTAATCGTTTGAAATATCTGGGAGATTTCTAAAAATTGTTCGAATATCATCATTACTATTTAATGTTGTAGTTCGTATACATTCAAAGTGTGAAAGTCGAAAATTTTGAATAATTGTTCGCACTACTGCAAGAGTTTTTTCAGTGATGTTTTGGATAGTCTCTATTGAAGCAAGCTGATTTGTGATGGCATGTTGATCTGCCACAAGAATAACTACTTTTTTTGCACTCACAACTCTTCGCAGTAATTCTGCAATAAAGAACATCATAAGAATGTCGAATGGAATAGCCTCAGACAGAGCCCTATGAGTCATAATTCCTACACCGAAGAATATATTTTCTTTTTGATGTTTTTTTGCCCACTCCAGCCACTGCCCTTGTGAAAAATGGGTAAGTAATAACTCAGTATTTGTTAGTATGTTGATCATCGTATGCTCCATAGTGCTGGGGATAGGATTCGAACCTATGTAGCCGTATTGGCGCTTGTTTTACAGACAAGTGCGGTTGTCCACTTTGCTACCCCAGCGCATCAAAAAACCCTCACCCCCCTTCCCATACGACGTTGTATGGAAAAGAAGGGCGAGGGTTCTCGCGGTACCACCTTCATTCACGTAGGTACAAAAAAACCGACAGAGGTCGGTTTATTCCTACGCCTCAATCTGCTCCGTCTTTCGATGACACAGATTTTCTGCTATTACGGGCATACCCGGCTTCGCTACTTACGCCTTGAAAACGCGTTGGTTCTGCGGCTCAGGAGAGTATTTCGATCGATCACTATCGGAAGATCTTGCACCACCCGTCTTCTCTCTGGTGTCTCAGTGAAAATCTACTTCAGCTCCTTCATAGCCTTTGTTTACTTGTGGGTATATTGTACCACAGCGTTGCAATTTCTCTCTGTTTTCTTGGTATACTAGAACGATCTATGAACCTTTGGCATTCATTGTGGCATCAGCGAAAAAGGAACAAACAAGAAATTACAATAACCTTTCCGTCGCTACCCTCTTTACCTCAAATGCCCCAATTTTCCCCGTCGCGCTCGCGCAAAAAATTTCGATTCAATGGATTGAAACTTTTCCAACTTTTTGTTCTCCTTGCGTTTCTTACAACAATTATTGGAACAATTCTCTTTTTTGTCGCGTTTGCTTGGGCACTCAAAGACCTTCCTAGTCCGGATACTGTAGTACGAAATTCCGGATACAGTACCAAGATTTTTGATCGAAACGGGACGCTCCTCTATGACGTCTTTGCCGACGAGCGACGAACACCAGTAACAATTACCCAGGTGCCGGACTACATGAAGAAAGCGACGATTGCGGTGGAGGATAAGGACTTTTACAAACACACGGGATTTGATCCGCTCACCCCACTTCGCATTGTCTGGAATGTGGTCACAAAACATCGGGTTGTTGGCGGATCAACACTTACCCAACAACTTGTGAAAAATCGATTGCTCAGCTCAGAACGCACGATCACGAGGAAGTTTAAAGAGCTTGTGCTATCTATGGAGATTGAACGCCGATTTAGCAAAGATCAGATTCTTCAGATGTACTTGAACGAGGCGCCATATGGTGGAACAGCATGGGGTGTGGGTGCGGCATCAGAAGTATATTTCAACAAACCAGTAAAAGATTTGACGCTTGTAGAGTCGGCAGTGTTGGCGGGATTACCTCAACGCCCCAGTGCATACTCCCCACTCAGTGGTAAAAATGATACCGATGGAACCCCATTATGGCAAGTGCGCGCAAAAGGTGTGTTACGGAGAATGCGCGAAGATGGAGACATTTCTCCGGAACTTGAAAAAGAGGCGATTGCGCAGTTTGCGGACATGAAGTTTTCCAAACAAGCCTTCTCTATTAAGGCCCCGCACTTCGTGTTTTATGTCAAGGACAAACTCGAAGAGATGTATGGAGAAGACCTTGTGGAAAAAGGTGGACTACGGGTAACAACTTCACTTGATCTGCCGTTCCAGGAAAAAGCACAGGACATTGTGGCACAGGAAATTGAAAATGTGAAAAAATACAACATTACGAACGGCGCAGCGATTGTTATGGATCCCAATACGGGTGAAATTTTCTCTATGGTGGGAAGTAAGGACTATTTTGCAAAAGACTACGACGGGCAGTTTAACGTTGTGGTGGATGGTTTGAGACAACCGGGTTCATCGATAAAGCCGGTGACATACTTGATGGCCTTGCGTAAAGGGTACACGCCGGCAAGTATGGTGTTGGACACGCCAACAATTTTTCCTGGAGGTGAGGGATTAAAAGACTATGAGCCGAAAAACTACGATGGAAAGTTTCATGGCCCAGTATCCTTGCGCCAGGCTTTGGCAAGTTCTTTAAACCTGCCTGCGGTGAAGTTGTTGGCGCTTGTCGGGGTAGACAACATGCTTCAGCAAGCGTACGACATGGGTTTTGTTACGCTTGAATCAACTGCAGCAAATCTACGCAAATTCGGACTGTCCGTTACGTTGGGTGGTGGCGAGGTTCACCTCATTGATACCGCAACAGCGTACAGTGCATTTGCAAACGGTGGATATCGTGTTCAGCCTGTTGCTATTTTGCGTGTGGAGGATAAAAACGGCAAGGTTCTTTTTGAGCAAAAACAGGTACAGGGAAAACAAGTTATGACTCCAGAGGAATCGTTTTTAATAAATCATATGTTGTCAGATAATAACGCGCGGTTACTCACTTTTGGTGTGAACTCTCTATTGAATTTTGGCGGCAAGGCTGTAGCAGTGAAAACCGGTACCACAAACAACAGAAAAGACAACTGGACCGTAGGTTGGTCTCGATCAACAATTGTTGGTGTTTGGGTTGGAAACAACGATAACTCAGAGATGACGAATGTCGCTTCCGGTGTAACGGGCGCATCTCCAATTTGGCGGAAGATCATGAACGAGACTATTACGTTGGGAAGAGCTGCGAATGACTGGGTCGTTCCTCCAGGGGTACAGGCAGTTCGCGTGGATGCGATTTCTGGGTATCCCACACATGATGGTTTTGTGGAGAATGCTGACTACGTCATTCCCAACACATGGCCAGCACTTCCCGATCCCATCCATTCTAAAATCAAGGTGTGTCGCGGTGAAGGGAAATTAGCAACCGAGGTTGATATACAACGTGGTGAGTACGATGAACGCGAGTTTATTACGTTAAAGGAACAAGATCCGATTAGTCGCGATGGAAAAAACAGGTGGCAGGATGGGATTGACCAGTGGATTGCTTCCTTAGCGGCGGATCAGCAGTCAAAATACAAACCTCCAATTGAGTTTTGTAAAACAAAGGATGAGGTATGGATTAACATAAAGAATCCGGAAGATAAAAAAGATTATACCGGAACCTCAATTAATGTTGAGGTGGCAACGGCAACAGAAGGTGATATGGATCGTGTGGAGATTTGGGTGAACGGCGGGTTAAAGGAAACGATGCGATCCAAGCCATACAAAACAACGCTTAGTTTGATTACTGGACGATATACGCTCTATGCAAAGGGTATTCGCAAAGACAGTAAAGAAGGAAAAACGGGTGAGGTGAAGTTTGGAACGGGCGGGACGCATTGGGAAGAACCAGCGCCATCGCCAACCCCATCCCCTTCTCCGTCCCCCAGTCCGAGTCCAGCTCCTACGCCTTAAGCGTTTTTCTTTGACGTATTGTTGCGGTTTTTACTATCCAACGGAAAAGGAATAAAGCGCATCCACGACTGAATCCGCGTAACAACATCGGATTCATTGCCGAAAAAAGAGTGATTTGCCCGAGATATGATCTCAACTTTTGCTTTGGAAATATGAAGGTGTGTTGCAAACCACGTAGCTATTTTTTTTATAGATCGATCCCGATACTCATCTTTTTCTGCAAGAACAACGAGTGTTGGTACTTTAAGTCTGTGAAGTGAATGTGGTACATCCTCTGGATGTGCATATGAGAAAACTTCTTCGTCGCTTTTTGGAGTATAGAGACTGAGAAATCGTTGTGCATCAACAACCTCTGGCCACACTGATGATGGAAGGAGGTCATGTGGTTTTCCGTTTTTTACATACTGTTGTGCTGTGCGAGTCGCAACATCAAGTTCGTTTGGCGGTGTGAGATGTTTTGCTCCAGCATAGTCGCTCATAGGACTAAGTAAGATAACACCAGCGATATCTGATTGAGTATGTTTTTTGCTCATGTAATACACAGACTTTTGACATCCAGTTGAATGTCCAAGAAGAAAAACTTGTTGTGCCCCTTGAGCTTTTGCTGTTTTGATTGCACCTTGAATATCATCGGCACATTCCACAAAAACCTCTTTTGCTGCACCCGCCTCTATTTTTACAAATCCTCTCTTTTTTCTTTGATCAATTTTTTTTATTGAGGCGATGTCGTCGTGTCCGCGATTGTTAAACACGAGGACTGCGGTATCATCTTGAACGAGGGGGAGAAGAAATGCGTGATTCGAGAACATGTTTGACCCAAGTCCATGGAGACAAATGATCGCTTTTTTTGCTTGCAGAGAACCAAACCATAGTCCATTCAAAACATATTTTTTTGGAGTAATAATCTCAATAAGACGACATAGAGTCATACTTTTTCCTTTTTCGGCATCTGCATCTTGAGATGATGATAGGCGTGCTCCGTTGCAACCCTTCCCTGTGGTGTACGTTTGATAAATCCAACTTGCAACAAATATGGCTCAACAACTTCTTCCAATGTCCCGGGATCTTCATTCAGTGAGGCCGCCAGTGTTGCTATGCCAACAGGGCCACCGTTGTACTTTTTTATCATCGTTTCTAATAAACGGCGGTCAGAATGGTCAAGACCGAGCACATCGAGTTGAAGAAGATCAAGCGCTTTATGTAGATTTTCAAGTGTCACTTTTCCGCCGTTTTTTACTTGCGCATAGTCACGCACACGTTTGAGCAACTTGAGTGCGATGCGTGGTGTACCACGAGAACGATTCGCGAGTTCGTGAAGGCTGTCGCGATCGATCTCAACGACCAACTTTTTCGCGGCGGTATGTAAAATTGTTACGAGTTTTTCCGGCGAGTAGTATTCTAACCGGTGAATCACACCGAACCGGTCGCGGAATGGACCGCTTAACAACCCAAAGCGTGTTGTTGCTCCAACGAGCGTAAACTTTGGCAAGTCAAGTCGAATGGTGCGCGCCGAAGGGCCTTTCCCAATCACAATATCAAGTGCGTAGTCCTCCATCGCTGGATAGAGTGTTTCCTCCACCGCTTTTGGTAAACGATGTATTTCATCAATGAAAAGCACATCGTTTGGTTCAAGGTTTGTTAAAATCGCGGCTAAATCACCCACTTTTGACAGCGCTGTTCCAGAAGTCATTCGAATATTACTTTGCATTTCTTTTGCGATGAGGTGCGAAAGTGTTGTTTTCCCAAGACAAGGAGGTCCGTAAAACAGTGTATGATCCACTGGTTCTTTGCGTTGTTTTGCCGCGGTGATTGCAATTTTGAGCGACTCTTTAATCTGTTCCTGCCCAAAAAAATCATCCCATGTTGCCGCACGGAGTGAAGTAAAAAGTACCTCTTCTTCCGGCGTTGCTTCAAAAACTGGTGGTACGGATTGTATGTTTTTCATGATTTACTCAAGAATCGAATGCTTTCTTTTATGGCACTTTGTAATGGTAAAGTCTCTACTTCAATTGACTGAAGTGCTTTGCGAATGTCGTTATCAGTGTATCCAAGAGTTTCAAGTGCTTGCCGTACTTCACCTGTTTGGCCGGTTGCGGTGGTTAAGTCAAGATCATGCAGACTGCCTATTTTTGGCTTTAACTCAATAATTATTTTTTGTGCGAGTTTTTTCCCAACACGTGGAAATGCTGAAAAGAACGAAACATCGCCATCCTCAATTGCCTTCCGAATCGCTGGAGGCGAAGCATCAGTCACCGCGAGTGCGGTTTTTGGGCCCACTCCGGAAACAGTAAGAAGCATCTCAAACATACGTTTTTCCTCTGATGAAAGAAAACCAAAAAGATCGAGCACGTCTTCGCGAACGTGCGTGTGAACATAAAGCGTTACATCTTTTTGGTTTGGAGAAAGTGTGCGAAGCGTATGAAGATTCACTGCTACCGCATATCCAACACCGCCACACAAAACCGTGAGTTCGTTTCCCTGAAGCAATGGTGTACCAATGAGCATTGAAATCATAATGAACGAGTACGCACACGAACTGCTCGGCTGACTCCATGACAGAGGGCCGTCGCGATCGCATCAACCTCATCATCTAGTTTCGGTAGTTTTTCGCATCTTGTCAAGAGCGTGATCATTTGCTCGACCTCTGGTTTCCCCGCCCTTCCATTTCCAGTGATCGCAGACTTGATCTGCATGGGGGTGTAATCGAAGACTTCTATCCCACGGCGCAAGAGGCAGCTGATCACAACTCCGCGAACCTCGCTTACCTTCATCACGGTTTTTGCATTTTTTGTAAAGAAGAGTGTTTCTATGCCGCATTCGGTTGGATGGTAGGTTTTGATCATAGTGGAGAGTTCTGTATCAATAGCAAGGTATCGAGCGAAAATTGTATCCGATTTATTTGTTTCTATACAACCAGACGCGATAATTTGATTTTTTTGACCGGATATGTGAAGAACACACCAACCAAGGCGGTCATAGCCGGGATCGATACCGAGGAGAGTGATATTTTTCATGGACTATAGGACTGTCTTCTCCCATTTGATGGTCTTTGTACACCCAGTCCCATTGGTCGAGCTCCTGCCCTTGTTCCCATATCCCCATGTGTCGTTATACTCAACGCTCCCATAGCAGCTACTAATGCCGCATCAATTGCTGAAGCGGCTTCATTTTCAACGATTGCCTTAATTTGATCCGCATTAACCTCTCCTGTAATACAAAGAAAATCGTGTAAGCATTGGAACGCTCCGCCAGCAAGTAAACTACGGTTTTGAACCTCAAGAGTAATCTCGCCTTTTTGATCGGGAGTCAATCGAGATGCAAGCAATAATGTTTCGCCAAATTTTCTTTTATTCATAACCCCTCCTTATATCTCTCCAATGAGTTTTGCCTTCTTATCAATCATATACTGCACGATCTGTTTTCGTACAGGCTCCACATCTCCTGTAGCAATCTGCTGATCTGTGCGGAGATATTTTATTGAGAACGTCACATTCTTTTTATACATATCCTTCACATCGACAGATTGAATAATAATATGAAGGTGTTGCAGTTCTCTCACAATATCTCCCACTCTCGCGCCATCGGGAATAGTAAAAGTTAGGTCCTCAACAATTGGTGAGTATGGTGAAATTGGCGTATACGTCGGATGTGTTTGTGCAACGCGTAGCAATGCCTTCCATACAAATCCAACGACGGTATGACCATTTCCATGAATGATTGAACCAATCTGTTTGCCGTCAACAAGAATCTCTGCGTGGCGATCGTCTGTTTGTTTCCATTCGGTCAAGGAGGTAGGAATAAAAAGATGTGCAAGCAAAGCCTCGCCATGTCCCTTTACAACGCGATACGGTAAAGTCGAGGTAAGCGTAAGTCTCAAATCCTCCAAAGGCAAATCTTTTTCTCGCGGAATGTACACGTTTGCGAGCTCGAAAAGAGAAAGATCTTGAAGATGACGGTTATTCGCGATAATTTCTTCGTGTGACGGAACGAGCGACTGTCGAAGATACACGTGGTCATCATTGAGCTGATTTTGTAGTTTTATATGTTTTTCTGCCGACTTTCCTGATTGTTCGGCCAAGTTTTTACTGACGGCGGAATATGTATAGACTTCCTGCCAACCTAAAGCGGCAAGGAATTGCTTCATGTCGTGTTCTAGGGTGAAGTTTGTATCTTCTGGATACGCAGTTGGAAGTCGCGTGTCCATAAGTGTACTTGGAAGATTGTGATATCCGTATATACGCGCAATCTCTTCAACGATATCAACAGGAATTTCAAGATCTGGACGGAAAGTTGGAACGGTAATACTGAACACATCTTTTTTGTGTGTAATTTGGCACCCCAAACCTTCCAAAATATTCTTCTGCACTTTTGACGAAATATCTATACCAAGATATTCATGTGTTTTTGCCAGAGGAAACGAAATAACTTGCTCTTGAACAGGCTGTGGATAAAGATCAAGAATTGGTGATTCCAGTTCAGCATCAGCGACTTCTTGAAATAACGCAATTCCGCGTAGCAGAGCATCCATCACAAGGTTTGGATCGAGCATTTTTTCGTTAAGTTGTGCAGCATTTGTCCGAATTGCCAAGCCCATTGATGTTTTTCTGATGCGAGCAGGATCAGCGTGCTCGATAAAGAAAAGAATACGTGTTGTGTCTTGTTGCACGACACTGTTGGCTGTTCCCATAATACCAATCAAATCAGTAATCTCGCCTTTTCCATTGTCAATAACAATGTCACCTCCGGGTAATGTGTGTCTTTTTCCGTCAAGGGTGACGAGCATTTCACCTTTTTTTGAGGGGCGTATCACTAATGTTTTTCCGACCCGATCAGCATCAAACGCATGTGTAGGTTGGCCAATCTCTGTCATCACATAGTTTGTGATGTCGATAATATTATCAAGAGATCGTATACCAACTTGTTCAAGTCTTGTACTCAACCATGTTGGGGATTGCCCTTTTTTCACACGAAGAATAACACACGTTACACGTGGACATAATTTGTGGTCAACTTGAATGTTTAAAGGAAAATCTTGAGGATCGTGAGTAATTTGTCTCGTCCCGGGCTTAAACATTTTTAGTGACTTTAACTTCGCGGGAATATGCGCTTGTGGGAGGATGACACTCGCTTCTCTCGCAACACCTCGTACCGAGGCAGTATCCATTCGATTCGTAGTTATCTCGATCTCATACACACGATCGCCAAATTTATCCTCTATTCGTTCTATTGATGGACCACGTAATGAGAGGTGTTTTTGTAAATCTTCCGGAGATACGTCTGTTTCAAGATGATCTGCAAGCCAAAAATGAGGAACGTAAATGTTCATATGAAAACTCCTTTAAAACTGCTCCAGAAATCGCATATCTCCGCTATATAACAAGCGAATGTCATCAAGTTTTAATCCTTCACGGAGGGTGTACGTCCGTTCAATACCCCACCCGAATGCAAATCCTGTATATTGTTCAGGATCGATGCCACCCGCTTTCAACACATTGGGATGGACCATTCCGGCTCCACCGACTTCGTGCCAACCCGACTTGCAAAAACGGCACTTGTCGCCGTTAAGTTTACCCGTGCCATCGCAAATGCTGCATGAAAAATCCACCTCAAATGACGGTTCAGTAAACTGGAAATGGAAAGGGCGAATGCGGGACGTCGCGTGAGGACCGTAGAACTCACGAGCAAAATGATCAATAGTTCCCTTGAGATGTTGAATGGTGATGCCTTTATCAACAACGAGGCCTTCGAATTGATGGAACATCTCTGTATGTGTTACATCCGCCTGTCTTCGATAGCATCGCGCAATGTTGATCATGCGGATTGGTGGTGTGCTGTGCAATCTTTGCATCTCACGGACCTGTCCATTAGAAGTATGAGGAGTGAGTACCATTTTACCTAATATAGGATGAACATAGTCACTTTGAACAAGAAATGTCTCCCATTCATCACGAGCAGGGTGATCTTTTGGCATATTGAGCGAGTCAAATGGATACCATTCCCAGTCAACTTCTGGGTAGCGAACTCGGATAAATCCAATCTTTTCAAATATTCGAGTAATTTCATGCATGGCTTGAGAGATGGGATGAACATGGCCGACTTTCGGCTGTATTCCAGGAATGGTCATGTCAATCACTTCACTATTTTTTTTCTGTGAATCATACGTAAGCAGAAGAGCTTCCAGGGTGTGTTTCAATGCATTTGCTCGTTGTCCCGCACTCTTTTTTTCTTCAAGTGAAACTGTTTTGAGCTCATCCATCAGGTGAGATAGCTTTCCTTTTTTTGCGAGATATGTTGTCTGAAATTGATCAGCAGAAAGAACTTTTACATCGTGTTGTGCCTCGCGCTCAATAGATTGAGCGAGATCATCAATGTTTAATGAAGACTCGCTCATAGCTCTCTCATCTTTTTGTTTGAGAACGTTTTTTACAGGTTCCTGCATCGTATATTGCACAAATGTATGCCCGTTATTGCGTACAATGTCCGTGACAATGATGGGCCACGACTCGCCAGTTGTATGTAGTTGTGTTCCTCCATCCGGCATCGGTGTTGAGTCGCCAATTGACATAATGCGAAGCTCTTTATTTTTTGGCAGATCAAATGGGAGTGGAATGCGCTTTTCGTCCAGTTGCTGTCTAGTAACCATTTCAAGATGAATAGGAAGATTTTTTTCGATGAGCGCCGTGGTTTCTTTTTGAATTGTTTGAAGTAAGCGAGGCTCAATCAAGGTGCTGTACTCAATGTGAAGTTTTTTCCCTATGCCATGAACACCATCTACGGCGGTTGCCTCAGGAGCGACGTGCTTAATTGCAAGATCAACAATGTGTCCCGCGGTATGCATCTGCATGTTTCGATACCGCACATTCCAGTCCACCTCGACCTCAACGGTCTCACCAACATGAAGTTCGCCGGTTAATTTTCCAAGATGTTTAATCGCACCGCCGTTATATGAAACATGCGAAACCGAAAGCAACCCGTTTTTTCCTCGAATCATGCCGCGATCAGAAGGTTGTCCTCCTCCTTGCGCGTACATCACTGTTTGGTCAAGCACGACCGTGGTCGTTGAGCCCTCGGTGCCGATTTCTGCGATAGTTGCAGATGTGGCGCGAAGATATGAATCTTTCATGTACAGTACCGTTGTGTGCATAAGTCCTTCTATTATATCTTTCTCCTCAATACAAAAAAACCTCCGAGTTTCGGAGGTCGTGTTGTCGAGATATTTTTGTGTCTACGACAAAACAGCCTCCCTGGAGGTAAAAAAGAAAAATGAGAAAAGATTTGTAGACATAGGGTTATTGTAGCACAGATTAGTCGCGGTCTGCGGGATGTTTTCCAAGATTATCTTCCTCTCCTGGAATGATAGTGGGGCTTGCTCCGCCGACTTTACCAAAAGAGTCTTGTTGAAAAGTCCTTTTTTGATTCTTTCGATGAGAATCTATTTCACTTAATACTCGTTCAAGTTTTTTAGCAAGATCGTCAGAAATAGCGTACGTATGATCTGACATAAATGTTCTTATCCATTGCTCAGTTGTAGCAGCACCACGATCTGTCTCATTTGCAAGAAACGATGAGGAACAAACGGCGAGGATGGAATCAACACCTTCTTTGTTCAATTTTTCGCGTAAACCTTGTTGTGATTCTGCGGTTGGCATAGATAAGATGCGGATCTTTATATTTCGTTAGTCTTTTTTCAGTAATTTTATTTCTTCACCAATTGATCTGAGGATTTCTTTTGTACTTCTTTTCATCTCGGAAATAATTTCTGCTCTTTTCTCGTCTAACATGTCATATTGCTCAAGGTAGAACTTATAATCTTCAATTTGAATAAGTAAATGTAAATTCAATTTCTGTTTTTCTTCGGCAGACGCTAGGGTATCTGTTTTGAGTTCATTTGCAGCTTTTTGAGTAGACTGTATGCCCAAAAACAAGTTTTCAAGTTTTTCTTCTGGGGTTTCCTGATTTTCTTCTTCAACCATGCTACCTCACCTTCTTTACTATCTCACCAAACGTCTTCATATCTTTTGCAGCAATGTCAGCCAACACTTTACGATCTAAAGTGACCTTCGCATCTTTCAGTGCTTTGATAAATCGACTGTAATTCAACTTCTCATCAACCATCTTTACCGCGGCACTGATGCGCGTGATCCACAGTGAACGAAGATCGCGCTTCTTCAGTCGTCGGCCGATGAACGCGTACTGTCCTGCGTGAAGATCCGCCTCTTTCGCCACTTTGTACAAGCGGCTTTTCGTCATGCGAAATCCTTTTGTACGCGCCAATACGGCCTTATGACTCTTGCGTCGAACAATTCCAGTTTTCACTCTCATAGTGTTTCCCCTTCGTTATGCAATGCCAAGCATCTGCTTGATTTTCTTTGCGAACTTTCCCTTTAACTGCAATGGAACTCGACCAGCGCGCAATGCCTTTTTCGACTTATGGCGCTTTAAGTGTCGAATGTTTTGTGATCGCATCATGATCTTCCCGGTTGCGGTAATCTTAAACCGCTTCGCGGCCGATTTACGCGTTTTCATTTTTCCTTGTGGTCCTTGTTTTCTTGACATACTATTCCTCTTTCTTTGCCTCAGTTTCACCTCGGGCTGACTGTGTTTGTACCTTTTTTTTCTTTGTTGGCGTGAGCTGCATCATCATGAACTTGCCAAGTAATCTCGGCTGAATCTCAACCATCGAACAATCCTGCAACTGCTCCACTGCGCGCTTGAGCACTCGTTCGCCAAAATCCTTACGCGTGATCTGCCGACCGGTGAATTTTACCACAAGACGGACTTTATCGTTACCCTCAAGATAGTTGCGTGCCTTTTTGATGCGCGAGTCAAAGTCGCCTTGCGCGATGACCGGGGTAAATCGAAGCTCTTTCAGCTCGGCCGCCTTGTTTTTCTTCTTTTCTTCCTGTTCTTTTTGTTGTTGCTGGTATTTGAACTTCGCGAAGTTAATCAGTTTAGCGACAGGAGGCTTTGCACTCGAGGCAATCTCGACAAGATCGACACCAAGTTCTTGGGCCTTTACGAGGGCATCCTGTTTCGACATAACACCAATTTGCTTGTTAAACTGGTCTAACACCCGAAGTTCCGGCGCCTGGATGAAATGGTTAATTTTATAGAATGTTTTAGAACTCATAACGTTAGTCTTGCTGGAAGTTTCTCTTGATTATCCCAGACAAAGCATTATACTACATGCCTGGAATAAGAGACAAGAGGAAATATGGCAGAATTATGGTTGGGACCGGTTGAAGTATCACTGGTTTTATCAGCACCAGAAGCATTGTCGTTGCTGACGTACATGATGAAACACAACGTGTTAGTAGAGCATCAAAAATTTATTCCCAGAAAATTAGAAGTCTTGGAAACAGTAACATTACGTTTTTTCAGGTCAACATATGATTTTGACATTGCTTCTGTTCTTGATAATGCAGGAATAGTTACAGTGTCTTTACGCGGTGAGTCAGAGACGCAACTTCGAGAAGCAAGTACCCAAGATGGTGGCGGTGGCGTTCCGCCGTGGCTTAAGAGATAGTTTTTTTAAGGTTATTCTTCATATCCTATAATCTGAATTCTAAAGCCTATTTTGGTATAATGCGCAGTACGTATGTATGGTACGTTCGCCAATCACTGGCGATGTGTCCCAGCATGCTCATTAACAGTGCAGGTGATATGTGTGAGAAGAACATGATGTTCCTCGATTACGAGAGCAATCATGGACTTTTTGCAGTATCAATATGGCTATGGCTATTAAATTAGGTTTCGCCACACTCTTGTTTCTCCAAAAAAAGACACTTGAGCTGGGCGGAAAGAGGATAAATCTTGTCTTTTTTCTGTCCAGCTTGAGATGTAACGGATGTTACGGTCAGGTTTGGACAAGGCCTCACAATGGAGGAGGCTTAAGTTAAAAACAATATGGGAAAATTAACAAAAGGTTTTTGGGAGTTCCTAAACTCCCGGTTGGTTGTGGGTGTTACCATGGCGTTGATCATCAGCGCCGCAATTTGGTTTTCCCCACGTCCGCCAGTTTCTTCATCAGTAGCGTTGAATGCTGATATGAAGGGCGTCGAAGCACAGTTGGGTAAAACCAACGAAATACTGGCGCAAGTCGTTGCCCAGCTCAAAGCGCCCAACGCCCAGCAACCTGCTCCTCAATCGAAAGATCAAGGAGCTGGTCAGTCAGCAACTTCAAACCTTGATCCAAACAAGGTTTTGGCTGGTAAAGAATCGGTGCGGCTCAAGGTTGCTGAGTGGGGCCGTTTAGGCTACGAAGCCAAAACGGGATACACCTTTGTTCTCTATGATTCCCCCAAGGTGATGAAAATTCGCGCTTTTGGCGGCAGTGGATACTGTGCGCCGACCGGGGATAATAAAGACAAATGCATACAGTCAATTACCGGTGGCACGGGGGTGTGGGCATATGGCGAGGTGAAACGTGGTGGCAACACGATCTATGTTGTCATTATGGAGTCGGATATCAAACAAGAGACAGTTTTTCTCTTGTATGATAACGACTTTAAAGAATAGCCCACCCTGCACGAAAACACTCCTCGGTTGGAAACCGAGGAGTTGTTGTATTAGCCTGCCTTTTTTCGTTAAAAATTTGCGTTTTTGTGGCTATCCTCTCGCCGCCATCTTCTCCAAACACCTCTTCACAAACTCCTCAACTTTCACCACTCCCTCATTTTTATTTCCACGTGCGCGTACCGCCACCGTCCCCTCCGCGGCCTCCTTCTTTCCAACCACCAACATGAACGGCACTTTCTCGTGTTCCGCTTTGCGGATGCGATTCTGCATACTCTCGGCCTCGTTCCAGTTTTCCGCCCGTAAGCCAGCAGTTCGCAACTCACCTAACACCTTTTCCGCGTACTCGTTTTGGTCCTGTGAGATGGGAATGACCACAGCCTGGATTGGCGCCATCCACAATGGGAATGCCCCGCCGTAATGTTCGATCAAGATGCCAAAGAAGCGCTCCATTGACCCAAACACAACACGGTGAATCATGACACACTGTTTTTCTTTTCCGTCGTTATCAATGTAGGTTACGTTGAATCCGCGCCCAATCTGCTTCAAATACTTCGCCAAATTCTCGCGCGTCTTAAACTTCATCTTGAATGTTTTCAGCTGCCAAAACTCGTCAATATCATCTTCTGTTGACTCAGCCTTGTCCGGCTGGTTGAAGTCGAACTGCACCGTCCCCAACTGCCACTCGCGACCAAGAGAGTCTTTTACTTTGATATCGATTTTTGGACCGTAGAAAACACCCTCACCTTCATCAATTTTGTACTCAAATTTTTCTGCAGATGCAGCTTTTTTCAACGACTCTTCTGCAAAATCCCACATCTCCAACGACCCTAAATATTTTTTCGGGCGCGTAGAAATATATGCTTGATAATCTTGGAAACCAAAAAGTGCGTACACATCTTTCATCAACTGCAATACACTGCGCACCTCACCAATTACTTGGTCCGGCGTACAAAAAATATGCGAGTCATCCTGCGTAAATCCGCGTACGCGTGTCATGCCATGCAAAACACCGGCGCGCTCATATCGATATACCGTACCCAGCTCGCCGATGCGCAGTGGCAGCTCGCGATAACTGCGCGGCCGCGCCTTAAAAATCTGAATGTGATTCGGGCAGTTCATTGGTTTCAACACCTCATCTACTTGGTAGTCCGGCGCGCTTTCTCCCTCGATATATTGGTGCAGCATCACTGGGAACATCGAGTTAATATATTTTGACAAGTGCCGACTTTTGACGAACATATCCATGCTTGCAATGTGCGGTGTAAACACAAGTTGGTATCCACGTTTATAGTGTTCATCTCTCCAGTACTGTTCAACCACATTTCTTGCAACCGCGAGTTTTGGATGCCACAGAATAAGTCCCTGGCCCGTGAGCATATTTGTGGAGAATAAATCGAGCTCTTGTCCGAGTTTGCGATGATCTCGCTTCTTTGCCTCTTCTTGCTGTTGAAGATAGGTATCGAGCTCTTGTTGCGTTGTCCACACCGTGCCGTAGATACGTGTGAGCATTTTATTTTTTTCATCACCACGCCAATACGCACCAGCAACTTTTGTGAGTTTGAAGTGTTGCATTTCTTTAGACGGATTTTCTACGTGACCCATTTTGCAGAGATCGAGGAAATTTCCCGGGTTATTTGTGGTAAGTTTTTTTCCTTCACCCGCAAATTCTATTGCCAACTCAATTTTGTACGGATTATGCTTGAATAATTTTTTTGCTTCTTCCAGCGTCACCTCATTGAACTCAAAATGTGTCCAACTCGGCAAAATCTCCCGCATTTTTTCCTCAATTTTTGGAAGATCATCTTCTGATATTTTTGTGTCGCCAAAATCAAAGTCTTGGTAAAACCCGTGTTCTATGGACGGTCCGATCGCGTTGTGTGCGCCGGGGTAAAGTTCCAGTACTGCCTTTGCGAGCAGGTGGGCGCAGGAGTGGCGAAGATTATCGAGATTTTTTGGCTGTGGGTTACCCATAGTGTTCCTTTATATACAAAAAAAGCCACGTACTCAGGAGTTCGCTTGCGGCGAACGGTTCCATCCTGATTCGTGACTTAATCTTTCGTCGTTCAGCGACGATGCCGATTCTCTCCTCGGTTGGTGGCCGGATCAACGAGAATGTTTACTTAAAGAGAGTGTAGCATATGGAAGCGGGGGTGTAAATGTGGTAGGATCGGGGTATGGGAGCTGGAAGAGCAACATTTGTTGAGTCAGAACTTCGTCGGAAGATAAGGAAGCTAGTTGAAACAGATCCATTGGGGGCTTTTACTCATTACAAAGAACTGTCTGGTGGATCGAAAAATCCGTTAGCTCACTTAGCGATTCTTCGAGCTGTATGGGATGTGCTTACGGAAGTAGCACCTACAAAAAAGAAAAAGAAAAAATAGATTTTCAGGTTTTCCTTATAGTGGGCGATACAGGATTCGGACCTGTTACCTCTTGAATGTCGATCAAGCGCTCTAACCAACTGAGCTAATCGCCCTTTTTTAAAATATTGAGTACAAATTGTTCTTGTAACTCAAGTAAGAATCTCTGTATTTTAGCATCATAGTAGTAGATTGCACAGACGCCTTTATATGTATCAAAAGTTTTTTTCCCAATCGTCCGTTGATCAATATTACTCTTGATAATTTGTGATAAAGGAATGGAGAGTTCTTGCGACCAATATTTCTCGAGTTCTTCTATGTTTTGATCATGCCGTAAATGGAGCGCAATACGAAACTTACTCTCGTCAACAGAAAATACTTTCCGAAAAATAGAAAGACAACATTTCAAGATCTCAATTTTTGAGTTTGCAAACATAACATGCTCATCCGAGCATTTCACACCTTCTCCTATATAAAATCCAGAGAAAAATAGAAGGTCTGAAAGATTAGATTGAAGAGATAGAACATCTTGCATGCAGAATCTGGCTTCCATTTTTGCAAATTTTTGTCTCAAAATTTTTTGGGTTTTTTGCCAAGCAGAACCCTTAAGCTGTGCGGAATATCGTGCTACGCGCTGATATGCAAGAAGTTTCCCGCTTGCTATAGCATCCAATGAAATCTTTGCTTTTGTACACCAATTGGATAACGTGTTTTTGGGGATATGATATTCTTCTAGCTTCTTAAGAATTTCTTTATACGAAAGTCCTTGTCTTCTTAAATCTAGTGCACGAAATATAATTTTTTTATCATACGTACGATATTTTCTCATAGACAAATTCTATCATAACGAGATATCAAAAACAAGAAGAAACACCGAAGAAAATCGCTCAAATTTCAACAAAAAACGCAAGTTTCCCTGCGTCTCTGTGTCATGCTTTCCTTTGGAGGAAATACAACTACCATTGCGAATATAATACTACGTTATCCAGTAAATTCAAGGAGAAAAAAGTTTTGATATATCTATTATTTTTCCCGTGGACTCGAGGGGAATCGAACCCCCTAAGCATGACGATGGTAGTCGTACGCCCCGGCCATCGGACGGGCCCACGTCACTCACAATACGCTACAATTCTTACAATACCCTTACAAAAATAGAACTGCTCAAAATAGGAGGAAATTTCGATAAAAATCGCCACAATATCTCAAAAAACTCGAAGAATTTTTACCCCACGCTTGTCGCAATAGATCGCTCGCCGGACATGGCCCATTGCGTACCATTGGAAGCAAACTGAGCCCAATATCCTTTTTTCGCCTTGCCACGGGCATTAAATGCCTGCAACCAGGTTGTGGACTCTTTTACTCTCTTGCGCAGCAACACGAGGACCTTCAATAAATGTTCAAAGAACGTCACGTGATAATCGCCCCCACTTACTGCGCCTTGCATCACCGCAATCTGCGCCTCTCTGGCCTCGCGGTTCGCCTTGTCTAAATCTTTTGCCAAGGCTTGAAGTTCAGATAAAAGTTGCTCGATTTTTCGATCGGTCTGCACTTGTCGTGCGTTGTAGACCTCCATCTGCTGGATTTCTCTGTGCCGAATCATGTGCAGTTCGTGCTGTTTCCACTCGGCCTCTTTTTGCTCCATGTTGAACGGAGTATCTTGTTTTTCCGAAGACGGAGTAAATGGAGACTGCCCATCTGTTTGCGACTGTGAAGGAAGTGAGGATCCGCTCCCGGCGCCAAATAACGATGCAAGCGCATCACTTGCCATCTGAACACCAGTATCAACCGTTGACTGCGCAACATGACCACCAGCCTCTAACAAAGCTTTTGCAAAATTGCTGCTGGTTCCACCAGAATTTGATTGTTGTTGCGAATTTCCCGGTGGTTTTAACTGTGTAAGCGCCATACCAACCTCTAAGTTGGCCGAATTATATCACAAAAGGCTTGACAAATCAGGGGGAATGTGCCGATTACAACGCCAGCAAAAACTCCACAGTTTTTCTCCTGAGGAGGGTTGATGCGATGTACGCTCGTTGTCCTGGCATTTGACTTGTTTTACGCAGATTTTCATCCGGCATTGCGGCAACAATATCATCAATTTCTTTGTCTGTTACCTCAAGTTTTTCCTCTTTTGAAATCTCGGCGAGAATGAACTCAAGTTGAAGTGAGGTCAACGCGCTTACCGCATACTCTTGCCTCAATGACTCAATCGTTTTTTGTGTTGACTTTACATAATCCTCAAGCGTGACATGGAGCCGATCAAGCTGTTCGACCAGACGAGAAAGCGCCTGACTAGTCTCATTTCTTACCAAAATTTCAGGGACGCGAACATTCGTATGCTCAAGTAAAATCTGGAAAATGGTGCGAAGTTTTTCATCTTCTGTTGCTGGTTTTTCATCTTTTCCAGGTAAAATAATATTTGTTTTTGCTTTTTTCTCAAGAACTTTTTCTTTATATCCTGCAACTTTTACCTCTGGAGCCTCGGCTGTCTCAACCTCGAAGACCCAATCCTTCTCTTCCTCAAGTGATTTGGGATGGACGTGCGGCTCTACGATGGGTCGAATCCCCCGCTTTTTTATCTCCTCGGTGTAAGCTGGACTCAGCACTCTTGAGACAGATTCCTCATATATTTTGGTCTTTCCAACCTTTTCCTCGACTAATTTGAGCGGAGCTTTGCCTTTACGGAAGCCTTTGAGTTCGGCGGTGGATGCAATATCTTGAAGTGCGCGGGCGTATGCTTTTTGCACCTCTTTCCATGGAATAGTGATCTCAAATTTTACATTTTCTCCAAGAATTGATGGGGCGTGGGTGTGATCGTGATGATGGTCGTGTGTGTCGATTTTCGCTTTTTGTTTGGGTGTTGAAGTTGTTTTTGACATAGCCGCCAGTATACAAGATGACCGGGAAAACTCAAGGTGCAGTGGGAGAGGATCGAACTCTCACGTCTTTTTGAAGGACACAGGGTTCTAAGCCCTGCGCGTCTGCCAGTTCCGCCACCACTGCGCTTGGCCTATTGTACCGCATGTATCAGGAAAAAAGATACAAAAAACCCGACACTTGGTCGGGGGTTTTGTAATCAGAACGTAGCCTCTTATGGAGAAAACCTTCTGATCTGTGTGTAATGGTAACACATCAAATCGTTATTGTCAATACTATAGGACTATTTAGCATATTGCGTCAGATCTGCATCGCTTTTTTCGGTCTTTCCCAGATCTCGATCGTTATACTCCATCTCGGCTATCCATTGGTTTACTGAGTTTGCCCAAGAGCCATTACTGTGTGGAGTGTATTTCGTCATGATTTTCTCTGGTGTTGTGAGGCCCCTGTCAATATAATTTGCCTTGAGTTCCCGAGTTGCACGTTCAATAGATGCTTCAAAACTATCAAACCCAAGCGTTCCTCCCTTGTGTATTCCAAATCCCAAGCAGTTATTACTTCCTTCGGGAATCATTTTACAGAGGTTGCTTTCTTGCATCATGATGGCGGGAATTAGCCGATAATCAACGCTATGTTGATCTGCAGTACTCACGATGAACTGAGCAAAATGATCGTATGGCTTAAGTGGAGATTTATACCGCTCAAGAAACGACGCAACAATCGCGACTCGGGCATCGCCGGACTCAACAATCATTGCAATGCCTTGGTCTGATTTTCCTCGAGGATATTGTGTAGATGACGCTGTAATGGGTGCGGCATATGGTTGCACCAAAACAATGCGTTTTTGCTGTGTTGCATAGAGTAAAGAGGTTGTTGTGGCAAAGGTAAAGGTTGTTAAAACAAACCACGATAAACACAAAAACATTTTGGTCATAGTATTCATCATACTGGATTTTTTTACTGTGTGCAGTAGGATATTGGAGAATACAAGCGGTTTTCCAGATCAATGGTACAATGGAGCTGATGAAATTTTTTATATGTTTTATGTTGTTTTTTATTGTGTTTGTGCGGCCGGTCTATGCGGCGGAAGTTTTGGGTGTCCATATTCTCAATACTGGCGAGTTGGACAAGGCTAGCGCGCTCATCAAAACGGAAAAAACAAAAAATACATGGGATTACGTGACAATCCCGTTTACTTTTGATGATATTCAACGGAAGGCTGAGTGGCAACGTTTTTTTTACCAGGCTCGAGAGTTGAAGTTTCAGCCAATTGTGCGATTAGCCACGCGGTTTCAGGATGGATCTTGGCAGATTCCCACGAGAAAAGATATTGTTGAGATGACCGCCGTATTATCGCGAATGGAATGGCCGATCCCTACTGAGCGCATAGTGGTGGTGTTTAACGAGCCAAATCATAAAAATGAATGGGGTGGAACAATAGATCCCGAGGGATATGGATATGTGTTGCGATTTACCGCGGACTGGTTGCATGCCGAACTTGCTGGGTATGTTGTACTGCCTGCGGGGTTAGATCTCGCCGCGCCAAACGGCAAAGATACACTGGATGCATTTACTTTTTTGGATCGCATGCTGAAGGACAATGATGAGTTGTTGGTCATGCTTGATGGGTGGACCTCACATTCGTATCCCAACCCCGCCTTTAGTGCCGCACCAACGGCAAAAGGAAAAAATAGTTTGCGCGGTTTTGAGTATGAGTTGGAGTATTTGAGGAAATATACTGCAAAAGAATTTCCGGTTTATATCACAGAGACAGGGTGGACAGACTCGAAACAAACGTCGCGTTGGCTCTACCAGTACTACAGATATGCTGTGGACCACATTTGGTCCGATCCACGCGTGCGTGCCGTTACCCCGTTTGTGCTCAACGGGGCGCCGGGCGTATTCTCACAGTTTAGTTTTTATGATGCGCAGGGAAAACCAACGTTGCATTTTGATGCGTATAGAAAGGCGTTGGAGAGATAGGATTTATTCTGTTGCAGGGCTTGGTTCTGTGATTTTAGCAGAGTTAAACCCCAATCCTTTAAGAATTTCGAGAATGGCAACCGACATACTCCGAGCATACTCGATGTCATTTTGAAACACAGTTCCAAAAACATCAATGGTGGGATTTATTCCTGTAGCATACGTGGTGGTGACAAGACCTTTTGGTTGAGATTCTACAAGCTTTCTTAAAATAGTGGCTTTTATTCCGTCTTCCCACTCCTCATTTAATCTTAAACATTCATCTTCACCCTCAATTCTTATATTGAAACTGTTCATATTTTTTCCTCGATGTATGTATATTAATACTCTGGTGACCCTGGCGCGATTCGAACGCGCGACACGTTGCTTAAGAGGCAACTGCTCTAACCAACTGAGCTACGGGGCCAAAATATACACGATTGTTTTATTCTACTACGCTCTGTGGCTCTTCTTTCACTGGTTGATATGAAGAAAGCGCGGCTCGTAAGTTTTCGAGTAAAGTTTGTTGATTAACGGTGTGTGGATAAAATACTTCCATCGATGATCCCCTGCCACCTGAGGAAGCAATCCCATCTAATAAATATGCACTAAAAGGGCGTAAAGCATCTCCGAGCTTTCTTTCGCCAGCAAGATCTACTACTACTTCTGTTCTTAGTACAAATGTTGGCATACAACTCCTTTATTTATTTCCGGAATTATATCACACCACCTCATATCCTAGCTCTTGTATCGTCTGTCGAATCTTCTTCTCGTCTACTTTATTTGGATCAAAGAATACGCGTGTTTCCGCTTTTGCATAATTGGTGTTTGCGCCTACCACGCCATCTAACTCTTCTAGTCCACCGTCAATGTTGAGGCTGCAACTTACACAATGCATACCTTTGATTTTTAACGTGAGCTCATTGCCCTCGCTTTTTTTCTTCTTTAAAAAATCAAACATATTTCTCCCCTACATCGATTCTATATCACATGCATCACGCCAGTATACATACCCATCGAACATGAAAAGGTGAAGTTTCCTTTTTCTGTCGGTGTGATCGCAATGGTTTTGGAATCATTTGGCTTTAACTGTGTAAACACATTGAACTTTCGGAATGTAAACGAGGTTGCGCACGAGTACGCCCCATTACTTTCGAGTTGTAACTCGACAGGGACTCCGGCTTTTACAGTGAACTCAGTCGGCGAATATCCGCGACTTGAAATAGAAATCTTTACCTGTTGTTTTCCGTTTATTGTTGTCACTGTAGTTTGTGGTCCATTCGCAGAACCGTACCAATCGGGCGGTTCACCAATACTAGAGATGCTTTTTCCAAGGCGCTGAAGTGAAAGAGGTGAATCAAGAACAGTTAATACACCATTCAATCCGTACACCGTCATTGCGATAAGCGAAAGTGCTGCGAGTCGAAGGAATCTCGTGTTCCACAACTCGGACAACTTTGCGGTTGCAATACCTACCAGTGCAAACAAAGGCGAAGTTCCAAGAACAAAAAAGAACATAATGAGCGCGCCGTAAATAGGACTCCCGGTATTTATTGCGAGAACCTCCATGGCTTGTGTCACGCCGCATGGAATAAATATGGTCATGAAGCCAAGGAGCGCAGGGGTAAAAACAGCACGGCTTTTGGTTGTGTCACGAATCAAACGTTGAATGAACTTGGGAGGTTGAATCACGACGTACCGGAAAATTGGATGCACTTCCAATAAGTTCATCGCGGTTGCAAACATAAAAAGAGCGGTAAACACTTGGAAAAACAATCGGACCTCTAAACTTAATGTAATGACAGAGCCTAACGCTCCCAAGAAAAATCCGACGACAGTATGCGAAATGAGCTTTGCAAGCAAGAACATCGTGACCGGCATCCAGTCAAGCTGGTCAATCTTCAGTTGAGATTGGCCCTGCATGGTACGAATATACGCCTGTCGTTTCGCCTCTTTTTTGGCTTCTTTATCCGACTCTAGAGTTGCAAGTTCATCTCCCTTTTGGTTTGCAATCACACCTGCGAGGAGCCCCCCTTGCATCGCAAGACATGTCAATCCACCTGTCGTAAGGCCCGTCAAAAATATTGCCCATAGGTTCATACTACTCCTTCATATTAGTGTATGCGGAGATTCCGCAATCGTAAAGAGTTTGCAACAACACTCACACTACTCATTGCCATAGCTAATCCTGCAAAGATAGGATTGAGCAAAATGCCAAAGAATGGATATAGTGCCCCAGCAGCTATTGGAATGCCGACGACGTTATAAAAAAACGCCCAGAAAAGATTTTGTTTAATGATGCTCATTGTGCTTTTGGATAACGCGATTGCCTCTACGAGTTTTTCAATATCTCCGTGAAGTAGTGTAATCTGTGCGGTGGAGATCGCGATGTCTGTTCCTGTACTCATGGCAACACCAATGTCCGCGGTAGCGAGTGCGGGCGCGTCATTGACACCATCACCCACCATGGCCACATGCTTCCCTTTTTCTTTGAATCGTGAAACATGCAATGCTTTTTCATGCGGAAGAACGTGTGCAACAACTTCATCAATCCCTACATCTTGTGCGATTGCACGTGCGGTTTCCGGAATGTCTCCGGTAAGCATGACGACTTTAATTCCGAGTTTGTGCAGACGTGCCACAGCTTGTTTTGCGTTTGATTTTACGGTGTCTGCAATGTACAACGCACCCATATATGACGTTTTAGACGCAAGGTAAATTGGTGTTTTTCCTTGAATTCTGAGCGGTGAATCCATAACTTCTTGAGGAATACGAATCGCATGTTCTTCAAGATACCGAGCATTACCCGCAAAATATGTTGTGTTTTTGACGACCCCCGTAATCCCTTTCCCCTGTGCTGCATAAAACTGTTTGGTTGCAAGAGGAGCGGTGTTTTCTAGTGTAGCGCGATCCATAATTGCACGAGCCAGCGGATGTTCAGAATGATGTTCCAGCGATGCGGCAAGTTGTAAAACATAGGTTGGTGTAAATTTTTTCGCCGGAACAATGTCGGTGACTACGGGCTTTCCATTTGTTAGGGTCCCCGTTTTGTCCATCACAACAACTTGTGTAGTATGTAGTTTCTCCAAGCTTTCGGCGTCTTTGATGAGAATGCCGTGTTGTGCCCCGCGACCGACAGCAACAATCATTGCCGTTGGTGTCGCCAATCCAAGCGCACACGGACACGCAATGACTAAAATCCCAACAAAGCAAGTAATGGCGAATGCCACGGCCTGTTGAAATGGAATGAACTGCGGGGCAAGAAAGAGCCAAAGTGCCAGAGTGACAAACGCAATGACAAGGACGATGGGGACAAACACACTCGATATTTGGTCAGCGAGTCGTTCAATAGGAGCTTTTGTTGTTTGCGCATCCTCAACCATGTGTGCAATCTGCGCAAGCATGGTATCTTTGCCGATTTTCTCTGCACGAACCATAAGCATACCTTGTTGATTCATGGTTCCACCAATCACTATGTCTCTCACTTTCTTGTCAACGGGAAGCGACTCGCCGGTGACCAAAGACTCATCGACCGCGGAGGCGCCGCTTACTACAATACCGTCAAGGGGGATTTTTGTTCCTGGTTTTACAATCATCATGTCACCAACGCGGACGTCATCGATTGAAACTTCGATTTCTACTTTTCCGCGCAGCACAATAGCAGTTTTTGCTTGGAGTTGGAGAAGTTTTTGCAATGCCTCGCCAGTTTTTTGTTTCGAGATTGCCTCCAAATGTTTTCCATAGACAATAAATCCAATGACAACGATGACGACATCAAAGTACATGGTTTCCGGAAGTTGTAATGTGTTTGCAAGGGTTGGAATGAGGGTAATGAGTGCGGAGTATAAATACGCAGTTCCCGTTCCAATACCTATAAGAGTGTCCATGTTTGCTTTTCTGGTCTTTATGAAACGCCACGTTGCTTGAATAAATTGTGTCCCCGTTGTTGCCATAATGACGGTAGAAATGAGGAAAAGCATGAGATTTTGCGTTTCTAATGGTACCGGGTTCTTCGGAATATATGAGAAAGTTTGAGCCAAGATATCCCACATCATCACTGTAAAAACAATGAGTGAAACAATAAGCAACTGTGGAGCATGCGCATGGCTACCTTCATGATTCATGTGTGACACTTGATTAGATTGCGATGTATTTTCCAACGTATACCCATAGTCATGAAGCTCGTGATTCATCGTTTGAATGGATGTTTGATCGGAATCAAATGTGATTTTTGCTTTTTCCGTTGCAAGATTCACAGCGCAGTCTTGCACGCCCGGAATATTTTTAAGTGTTCTTGAAATGACCGAAACACAACTTGCGCAGTGCATGCCTTTTACGGGGATTGTTACGGTTGTGTTATTTGCCATATGCCTCCAAATATTTTTTTATCGTTGCGAAAATACCTTCATAATTTCATCGGTTGCTTGTTTTGCTCTTCCACCTTTAATGTGATCGACCACGCAACAAGAAAGATGGTTTTCTAGGAGTACTTCATCAGTTTTTTTGAGTGCCTGTTGGACTGCTTTTGTTTGTGTAAGTACGTCAATACAGTACGCATCATTTTCTACCATTTCGATAATTTTTTCGAGATGTCCGTGGGCAATTTTTAACCGGTGAAGCGCATCCTCTTTTTTTGTTTTTGTCATGAACATATGTATTTCTTTCTAGTCCCCTATGGGGGGAGTAAAAGTAAGTCTACAATGGACGAAAATGTTTGTCAACAATGTGTTTAGAGGTTGTGGATCCAGCTCACTATTGTTTCTGCAACAGCGTCTTCAGCACCGTCATACGTATGACAGGCTTGAGGAATGATGAGCTTTGTAAATGCAGGGCAATGTGTCGCTTTCTTTTCGATACAATCTAAATCTTTTTCCAATGTTGTCATCGTAATGTCATCAAACTCTCCTACGAACCCAAGGATTGGAACATCAACAGTGGCGAGTTGAACAAAGGTCTGTGGATTTCGCAAGATCGGTAGATTGTCAACGGGAGTATTTTCGGAAAAAAGATCTAAAAATGTTTGCGCGCTGAGTGTAAACCAATCCCAAATGAGTGATGGAAGAAGTTTTCGAGGCGTTTTTTCTGCAATGTATGTTTTCGCCTTTTTATAGAGATCTAAACTATTTGATTGATACTCTCGCTTTGTGATGAGTCCCACCATATCTGCTGGAGAAGCAAGAATCATACCAGCGATGGTACGCGGAAGTTTTTGACTGTAGTAATAGATAATCTTATTACAGCCCAAACTATGCCCCATCAAAATGATCCGCTTATACCCCAATGGATAAACAAACTGAAGCCACGCATCAATGTCGAGAATACAATCGGTAAAACGCTCATATGTAGCGCCAATACGCACTGTTTGATATCCCCCGGATTTTTTCTTTTTTGATGTTGCGATGTCATTGACATGATTGTATCCGCGGTTATGTGTATACAGGAAACTTATGTCGTTTTTTGTAAGTGTGTTTCCCAAAACATCTGCAAAGTAATTTTCAAGGATATTACCGGACATGCCATGAATACAGACAACGAGCGTATCTTTTCTTCCGCAATCGTAAAGCACGCCCGGAAGGCGAAGATCATCAGATGTTCGAATATAGCAAAAATTCATGTGCCCCAGAGAAGAATTGAACTTCTACGTTCGGTTCCGAAGACCGACGGTCTATCCGTTAGCCTACTGGGGCGTTCGCTTGTATTTTAGCAGAAGAACGATATACTTTTGGCATGGATTTGTCATATGGCGCCTTGATGAACAGGATGATGACTGCCCTTCAGATTCGGGACAAGAGTGAAAACCAACGCAGTGTTCCCGAGCCTCTTGTTTCTGCCGAACGTTTTTCAAAACCGTTTATTACGATTGCTCGAGATCCGGGAAGTGGAGGCAAACTTGTAGGTCAGGAGGTAGCGAAGCGATTAGGTTTTACGTTTTACGATCATGAGTTGATCGAAGAAATTGCAAAATCAACCAAGTTGCGGAAAAGTGTTTTAGATCAAGTAGATGAAAAAGGGCGAACTGCGTTACAAGACTTGATCCAAGGTCTCATCAATCCAAATTATGTCTCTGATGTAACATATTTCACGGCGTTGTGTAAAGTCATTTTATCTTTGGCATATCGCGGCAACGTAGTCATTTTGGGACGTGGAGCAAACTTTATTACGCCTTTTGCGCAAGGACTTCATGTGCGCGTTACTGCACCGTCACAAGTATGTATCCAACGTGCGATTGATTTTGAGGGACTTACGTATGCTAAAGCAAAAGAAGTGGTGACAAAACATGAATTTGACCGCCGCGAGTTTGTAAAGCAGTATTTTGACAAAGATTTGCGAAAACCGGAATATTACGATCTTACGATTAACACGACGTTTTATAAACCGCACGAAGCGGCAGAGATTGTGATTCATACGTTCAAACAGAAGTTCCGCAAGGCGTGATACAATTGCTTCGCTCGATCAAAAAGAGCCGAAGTGGCGAAATTGGCAGACGCGCATGCTTCAGGAGCATGTGGGAGCAATCCCTTGGAGGTTCAAGTCCTCTCTTCGGCACACTTATATTCGATCAAATCCAGGATCGCAGAGAAGTTGCAATGCTATTTTGTTTTGCAATCTTTCGTACTCTACCATAGCATCTGTATTTCCGGCTGTTGCTGCAGCAATTTGCAGTGTTGTCATAAGTACCATTTTTCTACAGAGGCGCAAGTTTTCTCGATCAAGAATGAGAGCACAAGAAAGACATCTTTCATCTTCATAATCTCGATAATATCCGGTAAATTGTTCAGACATTTGGATATTTTACTCTTTTTGGTCAGGAAAGATTTGTGCGGAGCTCCTCATAGCATTTTTCCACATGCTTCGATATAATCCTCCTATTCTTGCCCGGGTGGCGGAACTGGCAGACGCGCACGTTCGAGGGGCGTGTGAAGCAATTCGTGGAGGTTCAAGTCCTCTCCCGGGCACAAAAGGTTGAAAAACATTATGCCAATGCTTACGAGTGAAGTAGTCTCGTCTTTTCCAAAGGAAACAGACATCACTTTTATTCGATACGAAGATAATGTGGGAATTGCTTCGGGAAACACGACTCATGAAGCATTGGCGAACACCGATGGTCTTTTTGATCTAAAATACGATGGCAACAAACTTGGAATACACGATGGTGGTATTTTAGTCGTCACAGAAAACAATGAACTTCTTCTTCGTTGGTATTTTACTTCTAGCACACAAATACTCGCTCTTCTCGCAGATGGCTTGTATGAATCTTCCCAGTTCGATGAAGTGAGAATGCGGGTACGACAAGAAAGCGCACAAAGAATCGCGAATATTACTGGTAGGATTGTGCAGATGGAACATAATGATAAATCTATTGAAAAATTCACACCCAACTGCTAAATCTTACTGACCCGAGGAAGAACATTTTTGTGCTCCTATAGTACAATACCCCCATGGCCGCTTAGCTCAGTTGGTAGAGCGTCCGGTTTACATCCGGCAGGTCAGGGGTCCGAGTCCCTTAGCGGCCACAAGAAATGAAAATCGAAATATTGAACAAAGAAACCCCGATACTTTTCCGTCTGTTGACTAAAGGTAAACAAGGAGGTCATTGGGTTTGGGCGACGAATGGTTTTTGGGAAGGTACGATAGCACCAAACGAGTTACATGTATTTCGAATTGCTGATGATCCAGAAGATTTTACAAATATTGGCTCTTTTGCCATTCTAGTAACAGCACAACAGACCTTACTTGTAAATAACATGCCGATAGAAGGTCCATGCTTGCTTTTTCCACCTCATGCGCCACTTGTCAGAATTTCGAAATGAGCTCAATCTTGTAGGCGTGTTGGCCACTGTCGTTTTTTCAGGTGTCTGTGTATAATTCCTGATATTGAGCCAAGCTAGCCAAGGTGGTCACGGCGCGTGTCTGAAAAACACGACATTGAGGTTCGACTCCTCAGCTTGGCACAGAGTAGTGGTATATAATAGCTGAAAATTCCTGTCCGGAAGGGAAAATATGAATGTCAGTTCTGAAAGCCTAAGAAAATTGGTGGAGGCACTTGTAGAGAGATATGATGCCAGCACAACACCAGATCCTGAACTTGTTGTGTCTGGTATGCCAGAAATAAATAAAGGTCTTGCAACATTCTACATACGCTATCTTGGCCAAATAAGCAGTGAAGAAACACTCACGTTATTGCAGGCATGGTCAGAGGAGTTTCCTTGGTTGCAAACAATAACGGTAGATGACCTTCCTACAATCCAATCAGCGATGGCAAAGATGTATGATGATCGACGGATTGAAGAATAGAAAGTGTTGTTATAGTGTTTGGTGAAAAAATTGTTGTATTCTCTTTCTCTCTTGATACAACCTTCCGGCTTGGCGTATAATACCGGCTATGTCAAACGTAAAAGCAGGCAATCTCAAAAAAGGAATATTCATTCGATTCAAGTACGAACCGTTTGAAGTAACCAAGGCAGAGTTCTATGCCCCTGGCAAGGGTTCTGCGATTTGTCGTGCAAAATTGAAGAGTGTGAAAACTGGGAATACACAGGAATTTACCTTTAAGTCAAACGAGGATGTTGAAGAGTTGGATGTAAACGCACGCGAGATGCAGTTTTCCTACCTCGATGGTGATGATGTGGTGTTTATGGATCCGCGCACCTATGATCAAGTACTGGTTTCCCGTGCCATGTTTGAGGATAAAATTGGATATCTTATTCCGGAACTCATGATGTATCTCGTCTTTTTGGATGAAAAAGTGATTGGGGTGAGGTTTCCGCAAAAAGTGACATTGAAGGTCACACACTCTGATGATGCGGTTGCTGGTGATACCGTCAACGCACCCAAAAAACCAGTAACGGTGGAGACTGGCATTGAGATTCAAGCCCCCTTGTTCATCAAGGTTGGTGAGAGTATCATCGTGGATACCACAACAGGAGAGTATGTCTCCCGTTCGACGGTCTAATCCATGGATCTTACATTTTCAAAATCGATCACACTAGATAATGGGCAAGCGGTAACACTTCGATATCCCACACAAGATGATGTTTCTCGATTAATGGCGTTTATCAATCCTATTATTATTGAGCGAGCGAGGATTTTGCTCGATGAAATAGTGAAAATAGATGTTGAGCGCGAATATCTCTTTGATTTTTTAGAAAAAATGAAAAAAAACAATGCAGTGAAAATATTTGCTGTAGTGGATGAGAATATTGTTGGTGCTGCAGATATCCAGCGGCAACCGCATAAACAGAAACACGTTGGAACTTTTGGCCTCTCTGTGAGTAAACCGTTTCGAAATTTAGGACTCGGAAAATCGCTAATGCAGGAGGCGCTTCTTCAGGCAAAAGAGGTGTTGGGACTACGAATGGTCACGCTTACGGTCTATGCAAAAAATGATGTTGCGCGGGATTTGTATAAAAAACTGGGGTTTCTTGAGTACGGTCACCTCCTCGGCGCCGTACTCCAAGATGATGTGTATGAAGATGAAATTCTCATGTACAAGCCGTTGTAACATCTGGTACAATACATTCCATATCGCGGGTATTGTATAGTGGTAATACACAACCTTGCCAAGGTTGGGCCAGGGGTTCGATTCCCCTTACCCGCTCACTCCCCTTTTTCAATAATCGGAAGCGCCTATGCAAGGCGAGATTTTTTGTCGGTGGAGTACAAAGGAAAGTATGAAGGTCATTGTTCGGTTATATCAGTCGATTTTTAAGTATCCGCGAAATTTTATCGTGTATTTCGTGCTGTTTACTGTGGGTGTGCTTTTGTCGAGTACACAACCATTTTTTGTGAAATGGGTAACGGCGGCAGTGCAAAGTGGATCATACGACCAAGCATTTTGGATCTTGGTGTGGTTTGGAGTGGCGTTAGTTGTGGGGAACTGCATTATCGCGCTTTCATATTACATTGGCGATCAAGGTATGACGCGTATTTCTATTGATTTACAGGGAGCCATCTTAAAACATCTTCATGATCTTGATTTTGCGTATCACACTAACAAAAGTTCTGGCAAGCTCATTGGTATTATGCGACGTGGTGATGAGGCGTATTTTGGGTTTTATCATCTTATTAATCGCGAGATCTATGCGACGGTTTTAGTCTTTGTTTTGATGTTGTGGACGTTTGCAACACTGCGCTCATCCTACATGATTTTTGGTGTCGTCGTATCAGTTGTGAGTGTTGTGATTTCGCTTTTTTTAGTAAAACTTAACATTAAATATCGAAAAAAATTTAGCGTAACCGATGACGAAGTTTCCGGCGTTCGCGTGGATAACTTGGTGAATTTTGATACAGTAAAATACTTTGCACAAGAGGAATATGAACAGCATCGATTTGGAACGCTCCTCACGCGATGGTATGACGATTTGGTGAATTATTTTCAAACATTTCGCTATTTTGACATCATCGTTGGGAATCTTTCTTTGTTGTCACTTGTCGTTGTCATGGTATTGGCGGTGATGGATGTTCGATCTCAAACACTTTCATTGCCGGATTTTTTGTTGGTCAGTTCATTTTCTCTTTTCCTGTTCCCACGATTGGTGAGCATATTGTTTACTCTGCGCGAACTGGCAAAACGATATGATGACTTTGAAAAATATCTTGGTCTTTTAGATGAGGAGATTAAGGTTGTTGATCCTAAACATGCTGAGGAAGTAAAAAACTTGCGCGGATCTGTAGCATTTCGTAATGTTTCGTTTTCATATCACGCCAACGAAGATGTGTTAAGTGACTTTTCTTTAGAGATTAAACCCGGAGAGTCTGTTGCGTTGGTTGGGTATTCTGGTGCCGGAAAGACGACGATTACGAAATTAATTATGCGATTTTTTGATCCGACTGCGGGGAGCATTACAGTTGACGACGTTGATATTACGCACATGAAAAAATCATATTTACGAACATTGGTTGGTATTGTGCCGCAAGATCCGATCATGTTCAACAACACCATTGCGTTTAATGTGCGATATGCTCGGCCGGATGCAAATGATGCAGAAGTTGATCATGTTCTGCGTTTGGCAAAATTGGACGACTTTATTAAAAAATTGCCGGAAAAAGATAAGACGATTGTTGGCGAGCGTGGCATTAAGTTGTCTGGCGGCCAGCGGCAGCGATTGGCAATTGCCCGGTTGTTACTTGAGCAGCCGAAGATTATTTTATTTGATGAGGCAACAAGCTCCTTGGATTCCGAGTCTGAGCGCAGTATTCAACAGGCATTTTGGTCCATTGCGAAGGATCCAAAGAATCCAAGAACGAGTATTATCATCGCCCACCGCTTGTCCACAATTATGCGGGCAGACCGCATTGTGGTGTTGGACAAGGGGAAGATTGCGGAGGTTGGAACGCATGAAAGTTTGGTGAAAAAAGAGGGTGGAATTTATCACAAGTTATGGCAGCTCCAGCAGGATGGATTTATTGGTGAGGAGAAGGAAGAAACTTCAAGTCTCAATAACAGTTCTCTCGAGTAAAAAGAACAAAAAACCGTATTTATCACGCTCAACTCCGTATTGAAGAAAACCCGAATAATATGCTAACATATGTTAGCCATATTACTGCCCCCATGAAAGCAAAAACCAAGGAACATAACATAGCTATACGAATGCGCCGAACAGGCCTTTCGTATCATGCTATTGCAGTTCATCTTCACGTTTCTGATGCTAGTGTATGTGAATGGACAAAACATATTGATCTTACGTTAGAGCAAAAAACACAACTTCATATCAATAGCGATATTGGAAGGAAAACTGGTGGAAATACCCGTAGAGTAAAAAGAATAACTGATGAAAAGAGACAATTATCATTTGCGAAATTGATGGTACAAACACTTTCACAAAGAGAAATGTATCTTATTGCGTCAGCTCTCTATTGGGCAGAAGGATCAAAGCAAAATGGAAGGACTTCTCATCAAACATCAATTTGTAATAGCGATCCGGGAATACTGTTGATATTTTATTCATGGCTAAAGTCTATAAGCTACACAGATGATCAGATTGTTGTTCAACTCTATCTTCATGAACATTTCAGAGATGTGGAAGAAGATATGATCCAGTATTGGAAATTCTTTTTTCCTAGTTCTGCAATTTTCTGGAGGAAAACGGTATTTAAGAAGAACACAAAAAATAAACCATTTATGCGGTATAATCACAGGGCGATTCTTTACCGTGCAGGACTGTCTTCATCGACATATTATGGATTATTGAAACTCGATGTAAGAAAAAGTTCATCGTTAAGTAGATTCCTTGCTGGAACGGCTCGGTCAATCGCACATGATGCCGGGTGGTGTAATGGTAACACGCCAGACTTTGAATCTGCGCGACTCTAGGTTCGAGCCCTAGCCCGGCAGCAATGCATTTTCCACACATTACAAATTCTCTTGGTGAGCGACTCGACACCCTTGTTGAGGGCAATGCAAAAAGTACAACAACGATTATTTTTGTGCATGGATTTGCGGTAGACAAACATGAAACTGGTTGCTTTTTTGATGATATTGCCCAAACGTTAGGTAAAACGTTTCGCATTGTTCGATTCGATTTTTCTGGATGTGGAAAGAGCGAGGGGAAAATTGAAGAAAAAGATTATAAAGTATGGGCAGACGATCTCCGTTGTGTTCTCGAATATACGAAGAAAAACTTTCACGGTAATATTTTTATCTGCGCCCAATCAATGGGAACATTTGTTACAGCACTCTTAAATCCTGATGGTATACAAAAAACGATATTCACAGGAATTCCCAATGCAAATACAGCGTATATTCAGGAAAAAATGGTAAAAAGATTTGGTTCACGCCCAGGTGCACACGTGGATTTTCAAGGTATTACCACTTTCCCACGTTCATCAGGAAAAGTTACAAAAGTAGGTCCAAGTTTTTGGAAAGTATTATTGGTTTTTGATCCTGAAAAAGCAGTTCGGACATTTGCAAAAAAAACAAAACTTCTTACGGTTCACCCAAAGCAGGACGAGATTGTAGGGTCAAAATTCCTTGAGGTATACGCAAAAATTTCAGAGGTACAAGACGAGTGGATGGATGGCGATCACAGTTTTAGTGATAAATCACAGAGAGAAACACTTATTCAGCGCATGTTTCTCTTTTTTACTTCACCTCAAGGATAACGTAGGTCGTTTTTCCGGCAGGTGCAACAACAATCACTTGATCCCCAACCTTTTTTCCTACAAGCGCGCGTCCAATGGGACTTTTTACCGATAACTTGTGTTCTTTTGGGTTCGACTCATACCCGTCAACGAGTAAAAATGTCATGGTTTTGTCGCCGGTTTTTACGGTAATAGTGCTCCCAAAATCAATCACACCCGAATGAGCGGACTCCACAACCACCCCAAATCGCAACAAGTAATTGAGACGTCGCAACTCTCGATCAATCGCGCTGAGTTCAAATCGAGCGGCTTTATATGCACCATTTTCAGAAAGATCGCCCATTTCTCGGGCAGTCCGGAGATTTACCACGGCGCCGACTCGCTTTTCTGTTAGCACGCGAATATCGTCCTGTACTTTTTGGTATCCCTCTTTTGTAAACGCAATCTTTTTTAGTAGATCTATCATACTCACCATTATATCCGAGTTTGGTATCATACGGGTATGGAAAAGAAAAAAATTCTTCGACACTTTGAAAAAATTGATCCGGTACTTTATGCTCTTGCCCAACGTGTTGATGATTTTGACATTCGTCCAACACGCGACTATTTTCTTGATCTCTGCGAGGCAATTATTAGCCAGCAGCTTGCGGAAAAAGTCGGAACAACAATTTGCACACGATTCCGCACACTTTTTGGTAACACTCCAATCACAGCAACCCTTGTATTGCAAACCCCGCACAAAAAAATTCGGAGTATTGGCACATCAAATGCAAAAGTTCTGTTTATTAAGGATCTTGCGCAACATATTGTAGATAAAAGACTTCAGTTAGAAAACATCGAATCATTATCCCACGAAGAAATCATTCAAGAGTTAACACAGGTCAAGGGAATTGGCCCTTGGACAGCGGAAATGTTTTTAATCTTCAGTTTGGGAAGAGAAGACGTATTTTCTTGTGGCGATCTTGGTCTTCAGCGAGCAATCCAAAGAGCATATAAATATAAAAAAGAACGAACACAAAAACAGCTGGAGAAACTCAGTAAAAAATGGTCGCCCTATCGATCATATGCCTGTAGGATTTTGTGGGAAAGCTTGGAGCTTCTGTAGTACATCATCTGAAGTTTTCGATTCCATGAGATCTGCGCGCATCTCTTTTGCACCCGCGAACCCATTCACATATATCTTAAAAAACTTTTTCATAACATCAAATTTTTTTGTAGTTCCCCAAGTGTGATCAAATAAGGCAACGTGCTTTTTCAAAAGATCAATAATTTCTCGTGGTTCGTGTGTTCTTTGTTGATCTCTTTCAAACACCCACATGTTTTCAAAAATTCCACGCCCGATCATCACACCATCCACGCCATGCACTTTTGTTATTTGAAGTGCCTCTTCCCAAGTTTTTACATCACCATTTCCAACAATAATTGTATTTGGTGCAACACGATCGCGTAACTGAACAGCCTTTCCAATTTCATCCCAATGATTAGGAACTTTTGATTGTTCTTTTGCCGTTCTTCCATGAACAGTAATCGCCGCAAGATGATGTTCAAGGAGAAACCCAATCCAGTCCTCGGTAATAATCGTGTTCAACCCAATGCGTGTTTTCACACTAACCGGCAAATACCCAGCGCCTTCTTGCGTTGCAAGAATAATTTCATGCGCTCGTTTACGATCGCGAATAAGACCCGCACATGCACCATTTTTAACAACAACGCGAATAGGACAACCCATATTAATATCGATGCCATCAAACCCAAGCGATCGAATATGTTGAGCAACAGTTTTAAAATGTTCCGGCTCAACTCCCCAAATTTGAGCGATAATGGGATGTTGGAGATTGGTTAAGCGCAACCGAGATTCTTGAAACTTTTTTCCCTCAGAACATAATGCCTCACAGTTCGCAAACTCGGTGAAGAAAAGATCTGGTTTTGAAGTCTCGCACACGATCTCACGGAAAACGAGATCAGTAACATCGTCCATTGGAGCAAGGACAGAAAAAGGCTTGGGAAGTGTTTTCCAGATGTTTGACATGAGTGTATTGTACAAGAATTCGATCTTGCATGCGAAGTTCATCGTTGTATAATTTCGCGATACATGGCAAGAAAACCAGGGATTGAAACGTTAAAAAAGAAACTTACTTCTCAAGAATTCGAGAAGCAGAGGGAACTCTATGCTTCAATGTCTCATTGGTATGGAAGCGTTGGTTTGAGTTTAATTGATGCGAGACTTAATGTCTTAAAAGAGGTAAGTATTACCATCACAATTGTCCGGTTTAGAGAATTGATTACGTTGTTTAACATAGAAAAACCGAGCGTTTCGTCACGCACACCGACATTTGCAAATAGGCATTTTTGTTAAACTATTTCAGCTATAATGAGATGATGCCTCTCGATAAATTTTCCGCCATTTGGGTTTCACACTCGTCGATTAGTGATTTTTTACAATGTCCACGAGCGTATTTTCTGAAAAATGTATACAAAAGTCCAAAAAACGGTCGAAAGATCGCAGTGATGTCTCCTCCACTTGCGTTGGGCCAAGTCGTGCATGAAGTCGTGGAGTCACTTTCTTCTCTTCCAGTTGATCGAAGATTTGATGTCCCACTACTTGATCGATTTGAACAATTATGGAACTCTGTATCCGGTAAACGAGGTGGTTTTTCCTCGCAAAAAACTGAGGAACTCTACAAAAGCAGAGGACGAATGATGATTAACAGAGTGACAACGCATCCCGGACCGATCAAGGAAAAAGCAGTGAAGCTAAACATGGATCTACCACAATTTTGGCTTTCAGAAGAAGACAATATTATCCTGTGTGGCAAACTAGACTGGCTACAGTATCTTGAAGATTCTGATAGCATTCGAATTATCGATTTCAAAACAAGTCGATCGCAGGAACATTCGGAATCTTTACAACTTCCCATATACCATCTACTCGCACACTACTGTCAAAAGCGAATGGTCGCGGGAGTAAGTTACTGGTACTTGGAGTTAAGTGATGTTCTTGTGGAATGTCCGTTACAAGATCTTCAAGAATCGCAGGAGAAAGTATTGAAAATTGCGAAGAAGATAAAAACAGCTCGCGCATTGGAAAAGTTTGGATGTCCTCAGGGAGAAAAAGGGTGTCGAGTTTGCCAACCTTTCGAAGCGGTGATTCGCGGTGAAGCTGAGTTTGTAGGCACCGATGAAAATAGAAGAGACGTTTTTGTCTTGACGCGTACAGACTTCGGATCGCTTGGCGACGATCGTGACGACGGCGTGGTGTTATAAGAGGTGGTGGTAAGAAAAAATTTTCACTGTATAGTAAACGTATGGTCGTGGGAAACAAAGGAGTTATATGGCGAACATGCAAAAAATGAAACAGGAAAATCGGATAAAAAATAGAACATCGGGACTTCTCCTCGCGATTATTTTTGTTCTTGCCTTCTTATTATTGGGGGGTGTTCTTGGTATTGTGGTGTACTGGAAGCGATCAGCATTTCTTGTTGCAAAAATAAATAAAACATATGTGACACGTTGGGACATGCTACAAGCTCTTGAAAAGCAGTATGGCAAGTCCGTATTGGGTTCCATGGTTTCGAAACAGTTGATTTTGGAAGAAGCAGAAAAAAATGGTATGACGGTATCTGACCTGGAAATACAGGATGAGATCACCAAATTACAGGAAAGTTTAAAAAGTCAAGGTAAAGAGATGGATGCGTTTCTCGCAGAGCGTCATCTTACAATGGATGATCTAAAGGACCAAGTTCGCGTTCAAAAACTCGTGGTGAAAATGATTATCAAAGACGCTGTCATCACGGAAAAAGATGTTGATGACACGTTGCAAAAAATGAATCCGCCAAAAGGCGCGAAGCAAGAGGAACTTGTGTCTATGAGAAATCAAATACGGAACAATCTCCAACGGGAAAAACTGGATACAGTGTACGCGAGTTGGTCAAAGTCACTGCAAGATAAAGCGCAGATTACCTTTTACCAACAGTATCCCTGAGGGACTATAATACCCCCACTATGGGACAATCAGTAAAACTCCATGCATTTTTGGCGCACGCTGGCATTGCTTCTCGCAGAGCAAGCGAGGAACTTATCTTGCAGGGGAAAGTATGTGTGAACGGAACTGTAGTAAAAAATGTGGCTACACGGATTGATCCCGACCACGATCGTGTGGAAATGCAAGGAAAACGCATTGAACTTCCCACACAACGACATCTGTACTATGTTGTGCACAAACCGATCAACTATGTGTCATCGGTATCCGACCCAGACGGAAAACCCGTTGTGATCTCGTTAGTTCCACGTGGCACTCGTGTATACCCGGTAGGCCTTCTCGATATCAATTCTGAAGGACTAATACTCATGACAGATGATGGAGATCTCGCCTATAGACTTACACATCCCAAGTTCATTGTGCCCAAAACGTATCATGTCCTTATTGCCGGAAGCCCCGGGAATACGGCTCTGAATGCATTGCGTTCGGGAGTGCACCTTTCTGATGGCATGACGGCTCCCGCGGAGGTCTCTCCCCTCAAACACGACCACGGAAACACGTGGATTGTTGTTACGATTCACGAAGGAAAAAATCGGCAGATTCGTCGCATGTGCGGCAGTCTCAACCTCGAAGTATTACGCCTTATTCGTGTAAAAATGGGCCCATTTGAACTTGGTGCATTGCCTGTGGGTAGGTGGAGGCATGCGACAGAACAAGAACTGCGCGCATGTTCAATACAGGATGTACGATAACATGACTCGTCGTGCGTATTCGCGGTCAGCGAGCGTCTTATGTCTCATTTTAGGCATTGTCTTTTTGACTTTTGCCGGATATCGCTTCTTGTATGCACCCATGCGATCAGCAGCTCCAGATTTACAAGTCACCGAGTATCATCGCATCTTGGACCAATACACATTTGACCGTTTGGCTCAACGGAGGTATCAATCTTCTCCCATTCAATTGGAAAAAATGACCGAGAAAACTGCTGATTTTACGACGTACCTTTTTTCATTTTTCAGTGACGGAAAAAAGGTTTCCGGCCAAGTTCATATACCCAGCACAAGCGGAAAACATCCCGTTCTTGTGATGGTGCGCGGATATGTGGACAAAGAAATCTATGTTCCGGGGGTTGGGACGCGTCGCGCCGCAGAAGTGTACGCAAAGCACAGATATGTGACCATAGCACCAGATTTTTTAGGATACGGGAACTCTGCGAGTGAATCCGCGGATATGTTGGAGGCTCGATTTGAAAAGCCGGTGACGGTTCTGAATCTGTTGGCCTCGTTGGGGAGTCTGCCGCAGGTTGATACCCGGCGGGTGGGGTTGTGGGGGCACAGCAATGGGGGGCAGATCGTGTTATCTGTACTAGAAATCAGCAAACGTCCGTATCCCACGGTCCTTTGGGCACCGGTCTCACAAAAGTTTCCGGATTCTATTCTGCAATTTGTCGATGAACTGCCGGATAAGGGTGAGTATTTGAGGGGACAGCTTGATCTGTTTCATGAGCGGTATAAAGACGAAGATTACTCGATTCAATCACATGTGGAAGACATTCGTGCGCCAATCCAACTTCATCAGGGGACGGCAGATGCGTTGGTTCCGGTTGCTTGGTCAAATGATGTATATGCGAAGCTAAAGGCAAACGGAAATAGCGTGAATTACTTTGTGTATGAGGGTGAGGATCACAATTTTTCTCGAGGAAAATGGTCACAGGTGGTAGAAAGAGATGTGCAATTTTTCCAAAAACAGTTGTAATAATAGAGAAACTCTACTATAATGAGATGTTGTCTATGACAAAGAGAAGGTGGACAACGTCCCAGCTTGTTTCTGCGGTGAAAAACTCAAGGAGTATTAGGCAAGTTCTTTTTGCTTTAGGACTTGTAGAAGCAGGAGGAAACTACAAACACATTAAACGATACGTTCGAGAATTAAATCTCAATACAGATCATTTTTTAGGTATGGGATGGAATAGGGGGTTATTATTCCAACCGAACAAACCGAAAGCGCTAGAGCTTCTTCTTATAAAAGGCTCAATAATACAGTCGTATCAATTAAAACATCGATTATTTAAAGAAGGACTGAAGAACCGATGGTGCGAAATATGTGGCTGGTCAAAAATGTCGGAAGATGGTAGATTACCACTAGAGTTGGACCATATTAATGGTTGTCATGATGACAATAGAATTCAAAATTTAAGGATTCTTTGTCCAAATTGCCACAGTTTACAACTCACACATAGAGGGAGAAATAAAGGGGCGAATGGCGGAATTGGTAGACGCTCAACTCTTAAAAAGTTGTGATTGCAAGATCGTGAGGGTTCGAGTCCCTCTTCGCCCACTCAAGTTTTCCCCTCGGTGTTTTCCGTCTGATTTGCTACAATAGCCTACATTCGGGGCGTGGCTCAGTTGGTAGAGTGCCCGCTTTGGGAGCGGGAGGTCGAGAGTTCGAGTCTCTCCGCCCCGACATTACAGAAAATGTCCAAAAATTATTAGGGATCTAGGTTTTCCGCTATCATTTCTATTGAAATAATGATTGTGTGAGGATTATGAAGAGCAAACTCACCGAGTTGACCACCTTGAACTTCACTATCAAGAAGAAGACGTATGGCTGAGTAAACAAGAGCTCTGTCAGCATCCCCAAGTGGAGCAATGTCCATTCTTCTTATTTTTTGATCAATATATTCGTCATCTACTCGAAGTTTGTTTTTGAGAACAGAAACGATTTCATCAATACCATACATTCGTTCACGGACATCTGGCCACGACATAGTGCTCCTTTTTTATTTCGAATAAAAACTTTCTTACTTCCGCAACATAATCCCCACCACCAACCCAGCCAAGGTCGCTATTCCTCCAACCAACAACACCTGAAATCCACTTTTTATTGGCGTTATTCCAACAACCCTCCCTTTTATGTATCCCAATGTAAACAAACCGAAAAATGCAGCAAACGTACTCAATACTGCTGACGTAGGATACGGAAGAATGATAATTGGGATAACGGGAATAAGTCCCGCACCCAAATATGAAAAAAACATAACAAGACCACCCATAGACGGCCTGCTCTTTTTCAACCATCGGAACCGATCGAGCTCATGGACCGATTTTTCTGTGAGATACTCCCCGGTTCCCATAGAGAGTGCCTCAACAATAACCGTGACCAATGCAGCCAAAATGATAAATGATGTATTTGAAGTTCCCGCGCTGATTCCGACAACAGTCCCCGTTGTGGAAACTAACGCGTCCTCAGAACCAAACAACGCACTTCGAAAATAATCTTTGTTCACTGTTTTTTTCATGCTACGATGAGTGTATCATGCCTATTGCTCGCTTGAATATTCGTGAACTCCCGCCCGCTCCATCTCTGCTTAAAGTCTTTGGTCCAAGTGTCATATTGTTGGGTCTTGGTTTGGGTAGTGGTGAGGTTGTTCTTTGGCCGTACTTAGTTTCACGATTCGGTATGGGTATTATATGGGGCGCGCTTTTGGGGCTCACCTTTCAATTTTTCATGAATATGGAGATTGAGCGATATGCGCTTGCACACGGAGAAAGTGTTTTTGTTGGATACAAAAGAAAATTTTGGTGGTCGCCGTTGTGGTTTCTTCTCTCAACATTTGTTCCGTGGATTTGGCCGGGTATTATTGCGGCGTCGGCGGTACTTCTTTCTTCCCTTTTTGGATGGAAAGACAGTAGCGTTGTCGCGATCATCATGTTGATATGTATCGGTCTCGTACTCACATTCGGTCCGGTGCTGTACAAAACAGTAGAAACATTTCAAAAGGTACTCATCATGGTGAGTATTCCCACTGTTGTGGGATTATCTGTATATCTTGCACACGCTTCCCATTGGATGGATCTCATTCGCGGCATTGTGGGTTTTGGCAATGGATATCAATTCTTACCTGCGGGAATTTCAATCGCATCATTTTTAGCAGCCTTTGCCTATTCTGGCGCGGGGGGAAATCTTAATCTCGCACAGTCGTATTATGTGAAAGAAAAAGGGTATGGAATGGGAAAGTACGCTGGAAGAATTACGAGTATACTTCTCGGCAAAAGTGAAGCTTTGTCATTAACAGGATCCACGTTTGAACATACTCCCGCACAACTTCGTCGTTTCCGCGCATGGTGGACCACTATAAACACGGAACATTGGCTGGTGTTTTGGCTTACGGGGGCAGTCACTATTCTTTGCTTATCCTTGCTTGCATATATCACACAGTATGGAGCGCCTGTTTCACAAGGAATCCAGTTTGTTATAGAGGAAGCAGTTGTTATTGGGCAACGAACAATGCCGATGTTTGGCGGACTCTTTTTACTTATTGCAGGATTAACGTTATTTGGTACGCAGCTCACCATTTTTGACGCATCAAGCAGAATATTAGCAGAAAACACGTTATTACTTGGTATTCCGGGACTACAAAAAGGATCGTATCTTCGACCGCTCTATTACCTTGTGTTATGGTTGCAAATCATCGCAGGTATTATTGTTTTCTTTTTGGGGTTTCGCGAACCGCTCATGCTTATCACCTTTGCTGCGGTACTCAACGCAATCGCGATGTTTGTGCACGTCATCATGACGGTGTGGATAAATACGACAGTGCTGAAATTTGAGTTGAGGACGTCGTTGTGGCGTCGCATCATTTTAGGTATTGCCGCTTGTTTTTATGCGGGTTTTGGTTTTTACAGTCTTGTACAGATGGTGAGATAACTTATGCCACTTTTACAATTGAAAGTGAGTTTGTGAGGCCGGGCTGTTTCCAATGCACACCGTGAATAATGAGCACCGTTTGCCCTTCGCGAATATGTTGTGACTTTTTTAATTGATGGAGCATACCCTCAGCCGATTCAAATGAGCCTGATGGAAACTCTGCAAACACGCTTATCACGCCATATGATAGCGTGAGCGTTTCTACTGTTTTTTGGTGGTCGGTGACTGCGATAATCGGAACTTTTGGACGGAAACTTGAGATTGCCCGTGCGGTGTGGCCAGTTTCCGTAAACACAATAACAGCGTCAATCGTGATGTTTTGGTGTTTTTCTAACATTGCGACCGCGGCATCCACCACAAGCTCCGTGGTTCCATCTTGTTCAATGCGAATATGCGGAACGGAGGTCTTGTCCTCATTAAATTTTGCGATTCGTGCCATAGCAGAAACAGCTTTTACAGGAAAACGTCCGCTAGCTGACTCACCGGATAGCATGACAGCATCCGTACCGTCAAATACCGCGTTTGCGACATCGGTGGCTTCTGCCCGAGTTGGGCGGGGATTATCGATCATGGACTGCAACATTTGTGTTGCGGTGATCACCGGTTTTCTTGCTATGCGGCATTTAGTGATAATCAGTTTTTGCCAATACGCGAGCTCTTCTATGGGGACTTCTATACCAAGGTCGCCACGCGCAACCATAATGGCGTCCGATGCCTCGATTAAATCATCCAGATGATCCAGGGCTTGCTGGCTCTCAATTTTTGCGACCACATGCGCGTTGACGTTGCGCTTCTTCATTTCCTCGCGAAGAATCTCTATGTCTTCTTTTGTCCTGCTAAATGACAACGCAACAAAATCAACTTTTGTTTTTGCCGCCATATCAAGTTTTTTCAAATCGTCGTCAATGAGCGATGGGAGATCAATATCTTTGCCAGGAATGTTCATTCCCTTACGATGTTTAATCACACAATCATCCAGTGCTTCTGCCACAAATGCGTTATCCTGTTTTTCAATCACACGAAACTCCAAAAATCCATCATCAATTGAAAATTCGTCACCAGTATTGAGCACATCAAACACCAGTTGTTGTGGAATGCGAACGAGAGGTTCTGTTCCGCGAAACTCGTGCGCAAATACAATATGTGCTCCTTTTTTCAGTGAAATATCTGCGGCGTTGGTCGTTTCTATGCGAATCTCCGGGCCTTGGAGATCAATCAAAATTCCAATAGATACTCCGAGTGAATCCGCAATGTTTTGCACGCGAAGAATGCGTTCATTGTGCCACGCGATGTCCGCGTGTTTCATGTTAAATCGGAAGATATTCACGCCTGCTTGGATGAGGGCATGAATTTTTTCCGGACTATCGGATACTGGACCCAGTGTAGCGACAATTTTTGTTTTTTTCCCTGTGTGCATAGCGTGCAGATTGTACCATTTAATTGAGCTGGTGAGGAGTGATGACGTGGCATTTTGGACACTCAAGGTTGGAGGGGCCGGAGAAAGTTCTTTTTTCTATTGTAACGATGTGAGTAGTTCCACATCTGGAACATACGCAATATCTGTTCTCGAATTCCTGCCCCGCCTTTTTTAGTGAAGATTCTTCTTTCATGGTTTGATATGAAACATTATATATCTTTTGGTACAATACCCGAGAACCTTTTGCGGGTGTAGCTCAGTGGCAGAGCGTCTGCCTTCCAAGCAGAATACGAGGGTCCGATTCCCTTCACCCGCTCCAAACGGTACTAAAATAAAGTTTGCTCAAATTAAGTCTGAAAATCAATCTAAAGCCTGGTACGATCCAGGTTTTTTTGTTTTTATAGCTTAGCCTGGAAATAAAAATACCGGAGATGGGAGTCGAACTCATTGTTGATGACTTATCAAAGAGTAAAATACGACTATGTCAAAGCTACCTACCATAAGGAGTGAAAGATTTGCAGTTTCACTCAAAATTAACGATAGAATTCACAAGATATTTCAAATTGTATTCCATACTGGAAAAACAAGTGGCAAGACTCATAATTTGGTTACATTCCCTTATTTCTCTGACTCCAAAGGACTATTGAGTCGATTAACTTTTCCAGCACAAAAGCTTAGTACTCTTAGCATTTCTTTATTACCTGAGGGAAAGGTAACGAGTCATCTAGTCAAGTATAGTCATCCGATGGATGGAGTCGCACATTTTTCAGGTGACGGAAAAATAATTACTTCAATCAAAAACCAATCTAGAAGACTTGATGTGAGTCACGGACATATGTTTACAATACAAATGCAGGGTATTGAAGAATTTGAACTGCGAGATGGAAATAAAAAATTCGGTGATAAAAGAATTGATTTGGACTTTGAATTTAAGGACGGATCACCAGAAGCTGTAAAATTTGTTGGTTGGTGGTTCAAAGCAACAGATCTCAAAGGAAAGATAAACGAGGATATTCCCAAACAACCGCATTTTGCATTTAGAGAACCTGACGGAACACTAAAAGAAACAGGTTTTGTTATAAGTCCACAAGAGAAATCTCCTTTGGCTGATTTTGCAATGCTGCTATCGTGCCAAGCAATACCGAAGATGGACGATATTGGGAAACCTAAGTTTTCATTTATAGGTGGGTTTGATCAGACAAACAAAATAGATCAAGATATGCACTTTTTAGGTTGCATTTACCCAGCTGAAGGTTACAAAAATTTACTAAAAAGTATTGGAAGTGCAGACTTCACTCCAAAAAACCCTTTCGCGTAAAAACTATTCAATAAAGCACTTTATCTAGATAAGGTTTTTTCTTTGTGTCTCTTATCAATAAAATAGTCAAAGAAATTTAGGAGTGCTGTCGCCTGTTCAGTTGCCTCAGGATCAGATAGTTCTTTTCCATAATCTTTGAGAATAATTTCTTTGAATTTTTCCAATTCTTCTTTAGTAATTCGAGGTTCAGATAGGAGTGGTTGAATTTTCTTCATAGTTTAAATGAGAAGCAGATTCTCTCATAATTCGTTGGATAAATAAAATAGAAAGGTGTATAGTGACGTGTATGAGTTACGCCTGGACTTGTCCATTTTGTAAACTACCAACTACCATTGTTTCTACCAACGAAACAGCTGAAAGAGTGGACTGTACTATTCCAAGTAAAAAAGGGAAATTAGGATTAATTGTTAATTATATTATTTGTCCAAATACCGAATGCAACCAATTGACTTTAATAGCATCGTTATACACTCTCAAGCAGAAACCAAACGCGTACGGATATGCAACAAACGAATTATTAAACGAGTGGAACCTAATTCCTGATTCATCCGCTAAAGTTTTTTCACCCGATATTGTTCCTCAAGTAATCATTAATGATTATGAGGAGGCGTGCAAAATCATGAATTTGAGTCCAAAAGCTTCAGCCACACTTTCTCGTAGAGCACTCCAAGGAATGATTCGTCATTTTTGGGGAATTAAAAAACCTGAAGATCACAAAGGAAAATGGACACTATGGAATGAAATTCAAGCCATAAAGAGCAAGCCTGATTTAGGGTTGGGAGTTTGGTCTGCTATTGATGCTGTAAGAAAGGTGGGAAATATCGGGGCACATATGGAGGAAGATATTAATCTCATTATTGATGTTGAACCAGAGGAGGCCAGCAAACTTATTTGGTTGATTGAATTCCTTATTGAGAAATGGTACATCCAAAAATATGAAACAGACCTTCAACTTGCAGAAATCATTGGTATGGCTAATGCGAAAACAACTAAAAAATGAGGTATTTATTAAATCTTTGAATACCTAACCAATTTTTTAGGACATTGAATTGTAAAAATCAGTTCAGGAGTAATAAGATGGCGCAGGTTCGAGCTCAGTACCGTCTCCAGCTCCAAAAAGTGACAGAGATACTTCAATGTGTTATAAAAAAACAATGGTTTATAACACATTAACCCCAGAAGAAAAACATGTGATTGAGGAGAGAGGAACGGAAGCTCCATTCTCCGGTGAGTATGATAGTTTTTACGAAGAAGGAACCTTCATTTGCAGGAGGTGTAATGCTCCGCTGTTTTCCTCAAAAAGCAAGTTTGATGCGGGATGCGGATGGCCAGCTTTTGATGAAAACTATCCAAACGCTGTACAAAGACTTCACGATAGTCGAGGGAACAGAACAGAAATTGTGTGCGCGAACTGCCACGCCTACCTCGGCCATATTTTTACAGGAGAACACATGACGAACACAGATACTCGACATTGTGTAAACTCGTTATCGATACGTTTTATTCCAAAAAATCACAACCTTCCAGGAGCACTTCATGTCTGAAACAGCAACATTGGCGGGTGGATGTTTTTGGTGTACAGAGGCGATCTTTACGCGTTTACGCGGAGTTACTTCTGTGCTTCCGGGTTATACCGGTGGTTTAACAAAAAATCCAACATATGACCAAGTCTGTGATGGCCAAACTGGTCACGCAGAGGCAATTCAAGTCATGTTTGATCCCGATCAAATTCCATATGAAAAGATTCTTGAAATTTTTTGGCATACGCATAATCCAACCACGCGCAATCAACAAGGGAATGACGTTGGGACGCAGTATCGATCAGCAATTTTTTATCATAACGAAAAACAAAAAGAGATAGCCGAGACATCAAAAAAAGAACTCGCAGAAGCAAAAATATTTTCTGATCCAATCGTGACAGAAATTGTTCCATACACCGTTTTTTATCCCGCAGAACAGTATCATAAAAATTACTTTGAGAAACATTCGGATGCCCCGTATTGCTCCGTGACAATTCATCCTAAAGTGAAAAAACTCCTAGAAAAATATGGAGATGTGGTGAAAGAAGAGTATAAAACGCCAACTTTTGTCTCATCTTTTACCCAAATGTGAATGCAAAAAGTTGCACCTCGCCATCCTCAAATTCGAGTTGAAGTGTGTGTTTTCCGGGACTTGGCAATGTGATGAGTGTATAGAGTCGATCGGCATCAACAGTTACGACTCCACCCATGGCATCTTTTCCAAAATATTGCGCAACGCCGTCAACAAAAACTTTGACTTTTGCAGATGTGCCTGTTGGTTTCATAACAAGATATACTTCCTTTGACTCGAATGTCATAAAAAGTTTTGCCCCTTTTTGAGGCGCAGCATACTCTCGTGTCACTTCCCAATTTCCAACAAAAGCCACCTCATTATTTTCCATCGGCGATGCGACTGAATAGAGAAATACTTTGTCTGGAATAATGCGTTCCTGTGATGCAAATCGATCAATACGGGCATAGCCAAGGTATGTTTCTGGCGTTTTTGCGTATGTTTGATACTGTGGATTGTTCAGAGAGGTGGGGACGTTTGTTGCACCAGTTTCTTTCAACAATGCTTGAATAACCCGCTCGCTTTCATCGTACCCGCCTTCGCCAAAATGGGTATACCGAATATTTCCCTCTTTATCAATAACATACTTTGCCGGCCAGTAATTATTACGATACGCTTTCCATGTAGAAAAATTATTGTCTTGAACAATGGGATATAAGAGGCCAAAATCGGCAACAGCCTTTGCAAGATTTTTTTCATTCTTTTCAAACTCAAACTCCGGTGAGTGCACACCAATAATCACCAATCCACTGTCTTTGTATTTTTCATACCATTGTCGAAGATATGGTAGTGTTCGCTGACAGTTAATGCATGAGTATGTCCAAAAATCTATAACAACAACTTTCCCTTTCAGTTGTGTAAGCGTGAGAGGCGCACTGTTTAGCCACACTCCGCCGGGAATAAGTTCTGGGGCTTTTACTCCTTTGGGCTGAAGATCAAAAAGCGGTTTTCCACTATTTGTTTGTTCCGTATTTTTTCCATTCACACGTTCCAATTGCTTTTGAACAGGAGCAATATTTTCAAATGTTGTGAGTCCAGTCCCATACTGTGGAAAAGTTTGGAGCACATATGTTTGTACACGCCGATCCCAATTGAGGAAAATTCCAAGCGCAGTTATAATCATGATGATTCCAAATGCTTTTTGAATATGTGTCGTATGTGCAAGAAGCCACGGTATGCGATGAAGCAAATTACTGCCCCCGATCATAATTGCAAACATGGGAATGGCAGCACCCATTGCGTATGCAAAAGTAATGAAGAAAGTATCAAGAGTGACAGAACCAGTGATCGCAAGAGAGATGACGGAAGCAAGAATCGGACCCACACACGGAGTCCACAGGAGCCCGAGAGATAATCCAACAGCAACTCCCCCGCCGTATCCAGCCTTATTATTTGTTCGAGGCGCAAAATGACTCAAAAAAGAGAAGGCGTATTCAAAAAAGGATTGGAATCGAGGAATCAACAGTGAAAAGCCAAAACCGGCGATGATAACGACAGCAATGTATCGAAGCAAATCTGGAGATATACCACTAATACGGACAATAGTAGAAAGAAAAAGCGTGAAAAAAGTGAAGCTTATAACAAAGCCCGACACGACTCCAATGGGATACGCTCGTCCGGCACGCTCTCCACCCACTGAGGTGGAGAGGATGATTGGGAGTACTGGGAGGATACATGGTGAAAGTATGGTGACTAGTCCAGCAAGGAATGCAAAAATGAGGAGGAGTATCATATGTGGCGTTCCTATTTTACTGCATTTTTGCTAGTAACTCATCGAGTTGTCCGCCATTCCACTTTATGACTTCTTTTCCTTCACCGTCTATTTGAACAAAAGTATGTTGATACGTAATGCCATATTTTTGCGCAAGTGCCTTTTCTTCTTGATCGGTATCAGAATCATTATAATTGACTCGAATAACCACAACATCGGCTGGAATTTTTCCGCTATTTTCTTTAATACTTTTGTCAGCTGGTTGGCAAACCGGACACCAGTTTGCATAAAAGAATAACACTCTCTTTTTGTTCGAGTTCTGATCAAATGCTGTTTTTGAGTACTCAATGTATTGGCCTATTTTATTTGTATCGGTCATCATGATTTGCTTTTCATCCTCTTTTTTCATGATATTTTCAGTTTTTTCCATTGTATTCTTTGTATTGATCATGGAGTTTTTCTTCACATTTTGCGATACAAAAAACACTCCCGCACCAATGACTCCAAGAATAATAAGCAACGCAAAAACGCGAATAAAAATTTTCATAGATTCTCCTTTATTAACCGTGAAATCAGTGTAATCGGAGGTATATAAAATGTCAAGTCTACTTTACATTTTATAGCGAGAGTACATCCTGGAGAGGAACTTAGAAAGAACCATTGCGCAGAGTACAATGACCAACCACGCATCGATTTCACCTCTCAGTGTTTGTACGATAATACCAAGAATCAAGGAGCCTACTCCGACCAAATAAGAAATTCTTCCAGCGCGCAAAATATGCAAAGACTCTCGTTCATCCAATGATTTTTCTTTAAAAATATACGCAGAAAATGTAAGAAATGACACAATGAGTCCAATGATCATCATGGACTGAACACTATCTGGCATGCTCAAGTTGCCTGGATGGAGAAAAAGAATCGCTATTCCCAGAATAAGAAGAGAGCTTATTGATTCGATAATCATTGTGTCCTTTATACATCTATTGTAAACAATTTTTCCACTGTTGTACCAAAGTACTCTGCAAGTTTGAGCGCAAGCAATACAGAGGGGGTGTAGTTGCCCTTTTCGATAGCGATAATGGTCTGGCGAGTGACACCAACGGCACGACCCAATTCCTCTTGGGTAAGATTTTTTTTCACTCGAAATATTTGGACAGCATTGGTTACAATCTGTTCTGCCATGACCGTATTGTATATGATGATTATGACAACGTTCTATATTTTCACGGATACCTGAGGTAAAATGGGTATGGTATAAAGAAAGCGCCCATAGCTCAGGGGATAGAGCAGCTGCCTTCTAAGCAGCTGGCCGCAGGTCCGAATCCTGCTGGGCGCACCAAGAAAAGGAGGAGAGATGGTTGACAAAGATCAGAATGAAGCGAGTGTTGGAGTTGACGCTTTAAAAGATGAAGAAAGAAATCGCCTCGATGCTTTTTTGCGAGGCACAAAAACTCCAGGAGTTACTGGTGTTTTGGGTATTAAAACAGAGAGTGGGGTAGCGGATAAAAGATATATAATTATTAATTATTGTGAACTTCACAAGTGGTGTGACAAGAATGGAAGATTTTCAAATCAGGAAGCAAAGCAAATTGTTGAGAAATGGTATCCTGATTTTTTCAAGATTGATTCTGAATAAATATGCTGTCTTTTTTCTTATCGTTTATTTGCCCTTTTCCCCTTTCTAGAGTACAATACACCTATTCGCCAGCTGAGGCTGGTTTTTTGTTCGCGATCCCCTTCTCCTTGAGGTAGGTTTTCGCAGAAAGACAGAAAAAGAAAGAACGGATACTATGGATATTCGAAATATTGCTATTATTGCGCACGTCGACCACGGCAAAACGACGCTCGTGGATGCCATGCTCAAACAGACTCATACCTTTCGGGACAACCAGGCGGAAATGACGCAAACTACGATCCTGGATTCCAATGATCTCGAGCGTGAAAAAGGGATCACGATTTTGGCCAAAAATACTACGGTGCAGTACAACGATACCAAGATTAATATTATCGATACACCGGGCCACGCAGACTTTGGTGGCGAGGTGGAGCGCGTGTTGAACATGGCGGACGGCGCCATCCTCCTTGTAGATGCCGCAGAGGGGCCGCTTCCCCAGACTAAATTTGTTCTCCAAAAAGCAATCGAGAATGGTCTCAAAATCATTGTGGTTGTCAATAAAATCGATAAAAAATTGGCCGAGCCAACGCAAACGCTCACACAAATTGAGGATGTCTTTTTGCATGTAGCCCAGCATGAATCACACCTGCAGTTTGAGGTAATGTATGCGATTGGCCGCGATGGTAAAGCATGGGACCATCTTCCAACGCAGGAAGAGGTGAACAGTTCGGGCGACCTCCGCCCACTCTTCGAAAAAATTCTATCTGTTGTTCCGAGTTCGCGCAGTGATGACAACGCCCCGTTCCAATTGTTAATTTCTACACTGGAACGCAACGCGTACCTTGGAAAACTGTGCATTGGGCGTATTCAACGCGGTACGATCCACATGGGCGATACGGTTTCTCTCGTTACGCCGGAAGGTGTTCACGGTAATCACAGAATTGAGAAACTCTTTGTTAGTAAGGGGTTGGAAAAAGTTCCGGTGCAAGAGGCGGTGAGCGGCGATATTGTTGCTATTGCTGGTATTAAAGAGTTGAGCATTGGGCAGACATTAACCGCGCCAACTGCACAGGAGGCATTGCCAACCATCCATGTCACGGAGCCCACGCTCAAGATTACCATTGGCCCCAATACCTCCCCTATGGCTGGTCGTGAAGGGAAATACGTTACCTCCCGCCAAATCCGCGAGCGATTGCTTCAAGAAAAAGAGACGAATTTGGGTCTCAAGATTGAGGAACAGACCGACGGTGTGGGATTTGTTGTTTCTGGCCGAGGTGAGCTGCATTTAGCCGTGTTAATTGAAACCATGCGTCGCGAGGGATATGAGATGGAGGTCTCGCGTCCGCAGGTTATTTTGAAAGAAGAGAATGGACAAACGATGGAGCCGTTTGATGAGGTGACGGTTGACATTCCAGATCAGTTTGTGGGAACTGTGACCGGCGAGTTTGGCCGCCGCCGCGCAGTCACCAAGGAAATGACCCCTAATGGCCGTGGTGATACTCGCATTGTGTTGGACATCAGCGAGCGCAACCTACTTGGTGCGCGTACTTCTTTGTTAACGGATACGCGCGGAACGCTCCTCATGAGCGCTATCTTTACTGAATACCGCCCAATAATCGCCGAGTTTGACCGCCAGCGCAACGGTGCATTGGTGGCCTCGGAAACAGGGACGAGTGCAAGTTTTGGGTTGGAAAATGCACAGGAGCGCGGCGTGCTGTTTATTGGTGCTGGCGAGCCAACATACCAAGGTATGATCGTCGGACTGAACTCACGCGAACAGGACATGTCGGTCAATGTGAATAAAATTAAACCGAGTACGAATGTCCGTAGCGCAAGCAAAGATATGATGGTCAAACTCACACCACCTACCCGTTATTCACTCGAACAATGTTTGGACTTTTTGAATGATGATGAGCTTCTTGAGGTTGTCCCGAGCGCACTTCGTCTGCGCAAGAAGTGGCTTACCGCAGAGGCCCAAGCGCGGGCGAAAAAAGGTTTAGCGTAGTACACTTATCTCATGCAAACTTCTCAAATGGAGTTTATTAGACCGGGTGATATGCACAGTCATCTTGAGGGTTCTGTGTGGCCAGAGGATGTGTATGCGGCGCTGAAAGATGTCGGAGTTTCATTTCAAGAAAAAACGAAATCATTTATTGATCAAACATACGAACGTGATGCTTCAAAAAGCACACTTCTGGTATTCATTTCTAAACTTTCTACACGATGGATTCGACTCGGTTTGTTATCTGTGTATAAAGCATATGAAACTCAGCCAAATTTGATAAAAGAAAAAGCAAAAGAGTATCTTCACTCTATTGTGCGCCGTATGATTTATCGCGCCAATAATCAGGGATTGGGGTATTTCAATATGTTGTACTCCCCTATGAACATGGCAGTTGATCCTCGACGAGGCGATTTGAGTAAAGAGAAATTTTCTGTTTTGCGAAAACAAATATCCGGGAGAGATGGTCAAAACCCAATGCCAGAAGAAGAAAAAGAGTTGTACACCTGGTTTGAGAGTAAAATTCATGGTGATCAATTTGGTGAATATCTTACTGTACAAGATTACCTTGATATTGTTAACGATGAGATAAAGAAATGGCACAATACACAGCCTCGTGAAAAAATGCCAGTCGTTATCCAAACACTGTCTTTCCGAAGAGACTCAGATCTTACACTTATAAAAAATGGATCCGCAGAGTTGGCAGAAACACTAGATTTTGTTACAGAAGCGTTCAAGAGTGGACAGATTGATTGTATTGATATCTGTGGAAATGAAGCCGATGAACGATTCGAATTGAGGTCATACACACAGTTTTTCTATGAACTTGAGAGTTGTGGAGTTCCTTATACACTTCACCTTGGGGAGTTACCCGATACGATAGACGGAATGAAGATTGTGCAAGAAAATTTCCGTGTGTTTTTCGATCTCCATCCGCTTGCGATAGCGCATGGCGTGCGATTGACGGATGATACCCCCTGGGCGAAGCTCGCACGACTCCATATGGAAAAAGAACAGATCGCCTGGATCATTTGTTTAACAAGCAACGAATCAACGGGAACGGTAAGTGTTATCCATAATATTGCTGTTTTTATGAAGCAAGCGTTACACATGAAGATACCCAAATGTTTTGGTGTGGATGATGCAGTGGTTTTTGCACCAGTTTCCGGAGGAGTTCCTGTTATGAACGAGATGACATGGTTTGCCCAGCAATTGATAGACGTGGGCGTGAACGCTCATGCAGTTGAATTATTGAGAGATCAACTTGTTGCGCAGTCACACCAAACATTTCAAGGGTTCTACGAGAAAATTCGCATTATGCGAGAAGTAATAAAGAAAAAAGAGGTGAAGTAGTTCGCTTTTTTCCTCGAATTCCCATGGTACAATATGCCTTGCACTTGGTAGTTTTGGTGGCTGTAGCTCAGTTGGTTTAGAGCGTCCCCCTGTGGAGGGGAAGGTCGCGAGTTCAAGCCTCGTCAGCCACCCATCGATTTCTTCCTCTGGATATTTCAAACCACTGACCGGAAGTTGGAACCCAATATTTCAAGAATGTTTTGGTATTTCAATGTAAACAAATACATTTTTAGGAGCGACTTGTTTTAACAATGATTGAATATCTGTTGTGTATTCATAGTGGCCTATACGAAGATTTGAATTGCTATGATCAACAATATACCCGACGACGTATCTCCCTTTTTTTGAAAGAGTAATTTTTTTCCCTTCACCTGTAAAACAGGGAAAATTCAATTCTTGACAAATTGACTCGATATCCTCAGCTCTAGTCCAATGCGGAAGATCTGTAAAAACCCCAGCTTGAAACAGTGCATTACGTAAACATGGTCCGGAATATGGTGTCTCTCCATCAGGAATCACTGACTCATATTTTTTTGAAAAATTATGTTCTTTCCAAATAACAGTGGGAATTTCATTTCCTGACATATGCAGAATTATATTACATTGTATACAAATGCGTGAGAGGACTACATAGAGTCTCCACTTCCTCCAGCCACCCACCCGCCCATCGACTTTTCCTCCGGATATTACATACCCCTAACCGGATTCTGGAACCCGTATGTTATCCTAATATAGGAAAACTATTTCGGAAAGGATTTTATGATTAAGTTAAAAACAGGAACACCAAACGTAATAGTAAATTTATATTATGGAAGTAATGGACCAGATACAGAGCACTGGGCAACTGTTAACCTGCTCAGTAGAGATACAGAGGGTCATACAAAAAGCGTTAGAGATATTGAAACTGTTTCAATTGAAAACTTAGGTGTTCGTGCGCCATCTGTTATTGCGGACATGCTGGAGGATGCAATTAAGCAAACAGGGGCATCAGAAATAATGGGTTTAGGGTTTATCCCCGGAGGATTTCATTCTGAACTTGAGAATAAAGTTTGGGATTTATTGGCTGAGAAAGGAATAATTCCCTTACGAGGTGAAGATGGAGAAAGTACACGTAGAAAATAATAGTTATTTTTTTGTATTGCTTCATAAAATATTGGTGATAAATAGTTCGTGTAAAGTCCTCACTACCTCCACCCAGTCATTCTTGAAAAATATTCAGATCAGTGTGTTTTTGAATGTAAGAAATTATTTCCAGTTTTCATTTAATGAGGTACACGAAGAAAACAGGTTTGCCATCAGGATATTCTATTACGTGAGTTGGTAGTAACTTGGTTGTGTTTGGAATTTCACTGGGAGCGGCGATTACAAGGACGTTTTTCTTGGAACTAAGAAAGTCAAAATCAGTTGGACGGAAACGGTATTTAATCAGCCCACCTTGATGATAACTAATCGGTAAGACCTTTTTATATAGCAGAGTGTAAATGTATGGTTGGGTGTAATAGTCAGTAATGAAGATTTCATCAACACTTGATTCATACTGAACAGCATAAGCTACGGCTTCTTTATATCCATATTGAAAGTCAGGAGCGGCGATAACACTATATACTTGATAATATTGTGCTATTTGCCACATCAATTGTAGTGCTAGCACTCCTACAAACAGTCTCCAAATGATTATTTTTTGATTGTTTCTGACCCTTTCGATGATCTGGATGAGTCCAACTCCAGCGATCAACTGTGCCCATGGAATTAGGTGGTGTATGCGATTAGCATGCGGAGAAGGCTGGCTTATAACTCCTGGAATTAAGGCAACAAAAAACAGAATGACAAGCCACCCATATGATTTTCTTAAGGAAGGGCTTTTGATAATGAAGTATGTTCCTATCAGAAACAATAAACCTTCAATAAATGAAAAAATGCCGTAAATACCATTTCCATGTCTGTAGTTGTCTGTTTGCCCAAAAAACAAGAAATCAGGATTAAGGTGTTGTAGTAGGTTGTGTATTGTGACCCGGGCTATTTCGAATGGTGGCTTGACCCCGTTTACATCGACAAATGCAGAAGTCATCGAGAGGCGTTTGATGACGCCATTTTTATTTAGTTGAGAAAAAAATAAAAGTACTCCCAACCCAACAATGAGAAAACAGAGAATGATTTCTTTTAGGTTCTTGCGAAGAAAATCCTTTTCGTTCCACAAAAAGGTTAGGATAAAAATTGGTAAGAAAATTTTTGTAGTTTGGTTGGCGTGGAATGATATAGCCCAACTGATGCCCGCAAACACGTAAAAAAGCAGTTTTCTTAAATAATTCATATCTTTAGCCCATATAAAAAAAGTAGCACCAATCAAAACGGTTGCTACGCCCATAGACGACTCAAATCCAATTCGCGAAAAATGAATACTTAACGGAGAGACTGCAACTAAGGCCATAACTGCCAAGGCATACATTGGTTTACGGGTAAAAATTTTATAAGCAAGGAAGAAAGTGCTTACTGTTGTCAATACCCCAGCCATTGCCGCAGGGAATCTAATGATAAACTCACTAGGACCAAAAATTTTAGTAAGTAATGCAATGATGTATATTGATACGGCAGGCTTATATTCACCAAAGGATTTGAATGAAATTGGCATCTTAATAAGCCATTCATCTCGGTGTTGGGTCGCAATAGCAAATGCATTGTATCCAGTTGAAGCCTCATCGACAGAGAGACCAGCTGGAACAGTACCGAGTAGATATATCCGAAGAAACAAGGAGAGAAGAGTAATGCATAAACCAACAAGATAATAATAGTTCTTCAGGACAAAATGATTGATCATAATGTTTTGTCTAAATTGATCATAAACAAAACATGAGTTATTATCAACCGAGTAGGTAGGTTCGAACTTCCTCCAGCCATTGACCCAAAAAATATTGTCAAAAAACTTAGGCTATTTTGATTGATTTACCCGAAAGATTGGTTGAATTTATTTTCATCATATGTTCCTTAATTTGTTCAATCATAAAATTTGCGCAGGGTATAACTAACTCTTTTACATCATCCCAGTGTTCATCTTGTTCACCAAGCATGATTGATTTTGCTCTCAGTAAAGGAGGTTTAAGCTCATCTGGTAGTTTATCAATGGCCCAACTTACAGCATTTGCTTTAGAGCGTATCGTATCAGTTTCAATTGTGCTCCAGATTCTGGCAAAAGTTAATAAAACATTTCTTGTGTCCCAGCCAAGATCAGCCAAAAGACTATCAATTTCCTCTGTGGTTGCAAGTATAAAATCCTTATACGGAATAGGAGCGAGGAGTGTTTTTGGATCTGGACCGAATAATATTTTATTGGAAAGCAGAAGTTGAGTGATAACGAGTGCTAGGTTGGGCATTACCTTCGTGGGCCAAGGTTCAATGATTCCAGCCTCAAAGTCTTTTCGCATCCAATCGCCATAGAGAAAATCGAATGTTGGAGGATAATGCCAAGGATTAATATGAGATTTAACGATGATCGTAAGTTCAATAGGCATTAAATCTTTGCTTATCGTATAAATGCCCGATATTTTCAGTAGAGCTTTTTCTAATTGTATTTTTTCTTCCTTTGTTGTCTCTCTTTGAGAAATAGCAAACAAATCTATATCGCTGAATTTTTGTAAGCCATCCATGAGTAATGAACCATATACGTAAATACCAAGAAGATCATCTCTTAGCGTATTGTGAAGCAACGTGACGCAGTCATCAATTTGTTGACGAACAATTGTATTGTTTGTCTTCATTGGGTGAGTATATCAAATTATGTTGCCGATTAGATGAAGTCTACTTCTACGATTTTTTCTTCAACACAATCCACAACGCCGTCCTCAATCCAATCACAACAGTCATAAACATCAGAACAATGAGACTCGAAGATGGTAGTGTTTTCATTCCCTCGTTATACCATTTAAGGATGTACCCAAACTTTAAAAAGTAGACATGTAACCAGATTAACACCACTCCAAGATGACCGAGTTGCAAGATACTTCTCCAGATTTTTCCACCCAATTTTTCTGCAACGACAGAGGGTGTTACAAAAGCCATGACAACAAAAATGACCAGAGCCATTGCGCCAGTGAGTGCTGGCCACATTGCACCCTTTTGCCAAGTCTGGACAATAAAAAGCTTCTGAAGTGCTCCAAACGAAAGATATACATGCATAAGGCCAAACGCAAAACCCACAATGCCAAGGTGTTTTCTGTAGACGATAAACCGGTCAAAAACATTCCAGAAATAGCACACACTCGCGAGAACCATGGAAAGACCAATGAGATAAATCGAGGTATCAGCAAATGATTTGTTGAGTGGATTTGGTATTTTTAACCAGGAAATGTACCAATATGAAACAGCCAACAACACGACACTAAAAAGAAATACATGAATATATTGAAAAAGATCGGTGCGAAACGAGACCGATTGTGCCTTTTTCATTGTTCTCTTTTTCATACAATCTACTATGGTCACTCTTGAAGAAAATAGTCAAGAGTTAAAAAAAAGGAGTGATGATTCAACTTTTACTGGTACTGGCAAGAAAAAACGCCATTCTCTTGTCACGAAATAGTACTATAATTACTGCATGAAACTTTTTCTGCGACTCGGTATTTTGAGTGTATCAATACTCGGTATGATGGATGCCGCGTATCTCACATATGAGAAACTTTCGCGAACCTTGCCCCCATGTATTTCCGGGTTTGATTGCGGATCGGTGCTTACGAGTTCATGGTCGAGTCTTTTTGGTGTTCCGCTTTCTTTTTTTGGTTTAGTTTTCTATTTCATCACCTTTATATTTGCCGCGCTTCATATTTTAGAGATTGATCACATCACAATACTCAATAGAAAACTACACACACATGATATCCAACTTGGACTCTCAATTTTTGGTGCTTTGTTTTCAGGGTATCTGGTGTTTCTTATGGGTGTCATACTACAGGCATGGTGCCTCTACTGTTTAGGATCCGCGGTCGCCTGCCTTGTCTTATTTATTCTCAATGTCATGCAATGGTACCTGAAACGAGGCACATGCTCCGATCTTTGTTCGTCGCCAAGGTCTGTTGTGTCCGCGCTTTTATACCAATATATATTCAAACCACTATTTTTTCTCTTTGATGCGGAATTTGTGCATGTTTCGATGACAACAATCGGAAAAACACTTGGAAGTTGGGGGGTAACGCGGAGGCTCGTATCATGGATGTTCGCATACGCAAATAAAACATTGATAAAAACCATCGACGGCATACGTTTTCCCAACCCCGTGGGACTCGCCGCAGGCTTTGATTACAACGCGGAGTTGTGTGGCATTCTCCCTTCCGTTGGATTTGGGTGGCACACCATTGGCACCGTGACATTTCGCCCATATGCAGGAAATGCAAAACCAAGATTGGGGCGTTTTCCGCGATCCAACGCACTACTTGTCAACAAGGGGTTTAAGAGTGTGGGTGCACAAGCGATCATTCAGAAGTTAGAGCACACAACCTTTACTATTCCAACAGGAATAAGTATTGGCAGTACAAATGCAACCTATGCCTCATTAGATGATCAAATCGCCGATATTGTCTCATGCTTTAAACTGTTTCTTGCGTCAACAATAAAAAATGCGTACTACGAACTCAACATTAGCTGCCCAAATACGGTGGGAGGACAGCCATTTACTACTGCAGTCAGACTAAAAAAACTATTGGTCGCACTCAAGCCGTTGAGGATAAAGAAGCCGGTGTACATAAAGATGCCGATTGATCTTTCACAGAAAGAGAGTGGAGCTTTACTCAAAACCGCTTCAGGATTCTCTTTTATCAAAGGCATCATTTTTGGAAACTTAACGAAAGATAAAAAAAATCCTGATGTGCATCCAATGGATACCGTTCTTTGGAAAAAAAGTCGCGGGAACTTGAGCGGAAAACCAACATGGAATCGGTCAAATACACTCATTGCGTATACAAAGAAACACTATGGAAAACGGTTTACGATCATTGGGACTGGTGGCATTTTTTCCGGCAACGATGCACAAAAAAAACTGGTATTGGGAGCAGATCTGGTACAACTTATCACGGGAATGATATACAAAGGTCCGCAGCTCATCGGCGAAATCAACCACACACTCGCTCAACGCTAAACTTTAATGCGTTTTTTGAAGCGCCTCTCCAACTTCTGTTTTTTGTCGAATCGGCGATGGATCCAGTGCGTGCAACTCCTCGACTGTTTGCACGGCGCGAAACACCAGCGAGAGAATACAATCCTCAGTTAAGTTGAAGACGTTGAATGGAATAGTTGGCATGCCGTACGGTAAAAACGTGATGTTTGCTGCGCTCGTTTCACCCTCAACAAACGATGGTAATTGAAATGGCAACATTTTTTTGTCCAAGAACTTTGTACGAGCCGATGCCTCACCTCCATAGGGCTTAAACAACTTCCCATCTTTGTTGACGCAGTACAGCATGCCGCCAGGTGACTCGATGGTGCCACCGCCAATGATACGCGAAACTCCAATACCGCTCGCACCAAGCGCCAAGGTCACCGCAATGTGATCACTTGCACCCCCTTCAACAATAACGGGAATGCCAATCTCTCCGCGGAGATTCCACAAAAGTTGCGGCCAATCAATAACAGATCCACTCCTTACACCAGTGATGCACCGTCCCCCACCGCCAATGCCAATGTATAAACCGTCTGCTCCAGCCTCCTCCAGCTGTTTTGCTTGGTCAACATCAACTACTTGTCCAGCAAAGATCTCGATTTTTGATCCAAAAATCTTGCGCAAGGCCTGAACAGTGTGCAGGACGCTCAAGCCCGGCTCTGGTGAGTACACGCGAAATACGCGGACGCCAATATCGTAGAGTGCCTGTGCACGCTGCAGTGCTATCTCGATCTCTGTTTCCAGTACGCCCATGACGTTATGTCTCCATTGGTCAAGAAGAAATGCACGATCTTCCTTTGAACGGTCCAGCAAAACCTCACTCTCTTTCAACGCTTTCCATACTTCTCGGACTAAATCGACTTGTCGCTGGATGACATGAAATGGGCCGTTTCTTGGAACGCCGACGAGACAAAGACACTGGGCCATAGTTGCGATTGCGGAGACGCTTCCGTAGATATCCGGCATAGCAGATCCTACAAGTAATGAACGAGCCCGCTTACCCAACTTAATGAATGGCCCATTTTTAAATCGTTCAGTACGGGAAACGCGCGATCTGTTTGATCCCACAACAGAAATCCCCAAGTCTGAAACAGATACCGCAAGACCACGGTTTGTCGTTTTTTCCATGGCGATGCTTTGCACTTTGGGAACGGGAGAAAATTTTGTTTTCTGTATGCGCTTGAGTTCGGCGATGCGGTCGGGGTGATTGAATAATTCGAGGAAATACTGTCGCACGCGAAGAATATGAACCATCTCCTCTGGCTCAATCATGACCTTTTGTGTGAACGGCAAAAAATCAAATGGTGTTGTCAACATACCTTGACTTGGATATGCGTTTGAGTTCTCTCTGCTTTCGATGTACCAAAATTTGAGATATTTTGATAAATCTTGCTCAAACGGTGCCAATTTTTGATGAATGTATGTTTCCCATCGACCCACGTCGCGAAAAGAAGAAAAAGGAGGGAGTGAAAGTTTCTTCATGTATCAATCTAATGTATCATTTCTCATGCGTATGCGCTATTTTGAATGATCTACATCCTAATAAGAAGATTATAAGAAAAATCCTCATCCACACAATAGGTATATTCCACAGATGTAATCTGGTACAATCCGGGAGAATATGACAGTCATGGAGATAGAAACCGATACAGTAGAAAAAATTCGTGCGCGATATGCACATCGCGGAAGTGTATATGCAGATGGTCGATGTATTTACGTTGCTGTATATGGTAAACCAAAAAAGAACGATGAGCTTTGAAAGAATAAAAACATACGAAAGAACTGGATCTGGAAAACATTTTAATTCATGTCACAGTAGTGAATAGATAAATCTACAACCCATAGTACTGCCTGTCCCCCAAATACCCATTTACTTCAGGAAAAATGAGCGAATGCCCAAGAAGCAAGGCTGATCGTACAGCAAACAATCCATGTTTTTTGTTAATCATGCCAACCGCCATCTCCACCCGTTCCTGTTTCTGCCATTCCGGAAGGATCTGTTCTTGATTATGTGCTTGCGAAGTAAGTAAAGAGAGTGAAACGCCGAATCGAATCACCGGAAATTGATCAATCCATTCGTTTTGAACTTTATCATACAGAAATAAAAACATCTCCAGCGTATGTTTTACCGGAGTTTGCGTGGTGACATGTGCTCCCCATCGTTTTCCATCTCCTTCTAAAAACACTCCAATTTGTCTGCCGGCCAATCGCATTTCACGTACTTTTGCTATAACCTCAGCGGTCAAGTTGTATAACGTTTGTTTGATGATGCGTGGGTCTCTACACAACGCTCTTCCTGTTATAGTTCTTCCCACAGACTTCATTGATGCAGAACGTTTACGCGTCAAAAAATCGGGATCTTTTCCCATACTCATTGCGCGAAGTTCCTTTGCCCAAAATGGACCCACACACGGTATAAGTTGTTCATCAGGGATGAACGATATCTGCAACAGTGAGGTGACTCCAAGTGTTTGCAATCGAGCAGAAAGTCCCCATCCAACTCCACAGACATCTTTGAAGGATGTTGTTGCAAGAAGAGCAAGGAGAGAGTCACCTGTTACACAGGTAATGGATCCCTTTTTACCCGTTTCGCTTGCCATTTTTGCGAGGAGCTTAGATTCTGCAATACCAACATTACATGTTACCCATTCACCAAGTTCCTCTCGAATACGTTGTTGAATGAGTGATCCAAACGTATGAGGATCGGGATAGAGGTGTGCGCATTCCGTAAGTGAAAGAAATGCCTCATCAAGTGAAAACATTTCTGCGTGCGGAACCAGGGATGTGCACAAACGCTTTAATCGTTGTGTTGCCGAGAGATATAAAGGGAATGCCGCGGGAACGGTGATGAGGTGTGGACATCGTATTCGTGCCTCTTTCAACGAACACCCCGTTGTTACCCCAAATGTTTTTGCCTCTTTTGAGGCTGCGATGATACAGGTTCTTCCTTTTGATTTTATGATGCCGACGGGTTTACCACGAAGGAGAGGATTTTCCTGTTGGATGATTGTTGCAAAATAACTGTTGATATCGACGTGCACCCACATTGTTTTTGGGCATTCATCCTTCATACCATACCTCCAAAAGGTGCCATTGATCGTTATTTTTATTCCACTCTAAACGATACACATTTCCACGAGAAACAACGCTGTACAAACGTAATGGAATCTGTCCATTTTTTATGTCTGCGACATAGGTAATGGTTTCAACGATATGTACACGCTTTTTCCACATAAATTTTTTTGGTGTGTATCTGGAGTGGGAAAATACTCCAGCAACATCCACAGTTTCGCCTATTGTTTGGTACATGTCTCTATATTGACCGAAGGTAACACGAAGTTTCAAGGGGAAGATAAGCGCGATGATTCCATAAAAGCGTTAGAAGTCCAGGTTTTGTGGTGATTATACGCATCAGTATGCGATACAATACCACCATGAACACCCGGGCCGTTCTTGGGGGAACATTTGACCATCTTCACATAGGGCACAAAGCTCTTCTCTCGTTTGGCGCTCGACATGCATCGTCGCTTGTCATCGGAATCACAGATCGAAATCTTGTCCAGGACAAACAGTACGCATTCTCGATTCAGGGGTATGCAGAACGAACTTGGGCACTTTCCGCATTTTTCCGTACAGAACTTCCTTCTATACATGTCGAGTATCACAAAATTCACGACATGTTTGGAACAACGTTGCTCGATACATCGCTTCGTACAATCATTGCAACGCCGATGACTGAGTCTGGAGCGCACAAAGTAAATACCGAACGTGTGAAGCGTGGTCTTGCCCCACTTGAAGTTCTCGTTTGTCCTATGGTACGCGACGAAGAAGGTGAACATGTTTCGTCCACACATATACGCGCCGGGATGATTGATCGGGACGGGCATGTATACCGGTCGCTTTTCACTCACCCCCTATATATTCAAAAATTAGCGCGGACAATATTGCAAAAACCTTGGGGAAGGTTATATACAACTTTTCCAAAAGAAATTCTTTTAAGGGAGCATCGAATTATTGCCGTAGGTGACGGTGTGACGCAAACGTGTATGGATAACGGTATTGACTGTGCTGTGGCGTACTGCGATAACAAAGAAAGAAACAGGCAAATAGCTCATACATTTTCATCGGGATATGCCCATGAAAAAACTCACATACTCAATCCAGCAGGGACTCTTTCACCGCAAGCCGCCAGCCATGTCATTGCCCAGTGTTCAACGCTTTTTTCTTGCCGACAGTGTACGGTGTTTGATATCGAGGGTGAGGAGGATCTCCTCACATTACCCGCAATGCTTTGCGCTCCGTTAGGAGCAGTAGTGATCTATGGATATCCGTTTCTTGGCGGCGGAGTATGTGTGGTTCGCGTCACAGAAGCAGTAAAAAAACGCATTTATACACTTCTCAATCGCCACACCTCTTGAAGGTACGTCCACGCCATGGTAAGCAATCTCGATTTGCTTTGGCCACCAAGACGTTTGCCGTAATATGTCGGCACCTCTCTTATCCTCAGCCCCGCACGTTGTGCATATTTTATGAGACGAAAATGGTAATCGCCATATCCGTAATAGATCGCATCCAATCCCAAAGTTGTGAGGTTTGACTTTCGAATAGCGTAGAATCCACTTGTGTTATCCATGATAGGCATGCCAAGCACTCGAAAGAGTAAATTTGCTACGTATGTCGGGTAATACCGCGCAATATCTGTCATGCCACCACCACGCACAAATCGAGAAGCTACAACAAGATCGGCATTGTGCAACTGTTTTAACAGTGTATGAATAGTTGATGGCGTATGGTTAAAATCGGCATCCATACCGATAATAATCGTCCCTTTTGCCTTTTGAACTCCAAGTTTAATTGAATTTCCAAGCCCACGATTACTATCACGAACAAAAAGTTTGACGGTTGATTGCGTATCTGCGTATGCGCGAACAATGTCTTGTGTTCCATCCGGACTGCGATCAACGACAACAACGATTTCAAATGCAGCCTTCGTTTTCTTTAACTCACGTTCTACTTCCTGGATGAACGAAACGATTGTTTGTGCTTCATTGTATGCGGGAAGAACGACCGAAATACTATCCATATCGTGAGTCCTATTCCGGCCAATGATAACAGAATTCCCGTGAGTTGAGGAGTCGTCAAGGTCAGATGTGCGCGAACTTGCGACTTGCCTGCCGAAATTGGACAGAGCACAAGTCCTGTTTCATCGACTTCATTCGTACCAGGAACAAGACTCGTAATATCGCAGTCTTTCGGAACGGTATGTTCTTTTCCATTCACCCAGAACCGCCAGCCGGGAAAATACATGATATTAAACCGAACTTCAGCGGGTTTTTCTGTTTCAACAATTGCCTCCACAGTGTCACTTGTACTTTTTAGAATGATGGCCTTTGACTGTTGATGAAAGACTTCTACTCGTTGAGCAAATGTTGAACCGCGTGTTGTCAATCTTCTCGCGGAAGCGTACTCTCCATACGCATCTCCCGTTCCTCG
>JACRHV010000010.1 GCA_016211945.1 Minisyncoccota bacterium | reverse complement strand
TGCGTCCGAAGAGACGAGCAATGGCACGCACTCCTTTTCCTTGGGCTCGGTACTGGGCAAGGAGATCACGTTCTATATCGGTAAAGTGTTTCATGTCCTGCATTGTAGTGCAGGTGGTGCGTTTCTATTGCGAACTTAGGACATTTTCTCCTCGTTTGTTGAAGGTATATAATGTATCCGCCTCCCGTACAATAAGTATGTAGGAGGAGATATGTCAAAAATTCCATTATTAGAAGCAGTGCAGGGCAAGAGTGTTATCAAAGAAGAAACACATGTTTTAGAAACCTTTATTAGTGCAACCGCATTTCCATATATTGAAGGTATGGCAGTTATGACCCCGCCTGGTACGTACAAAGAACCGGCAAAAAAGTTACATATAAAATTAACAAGAGAAGGTATATTATCTTTGCCCATCATTCAGTTAATCAAAGAAAATTTAGAGCCTTGCGCATGGAAAATAGCGTATTCATCTGGTTCAACGCTTGTTTTTGAAAAAGACAAGAAAAAGCTAGACGAACTCGCAAAAGCCTAACTCCCCCCTTGCCTCTCCGGCATGAATCTGGTACAATCTGGTTCTTGTCTGGGGTTGTGCCGTGCGCAAGCAAGGTTTACCTCAAGACAAAGCTCGTTAACGGTAATGAATGAGGCATATCATGACAAAAAGTAAAATTCGTGTCAGATTAAAAGCGTTTGATCATCGGGTTATTGATGATGCCGCAAAGAAGATTCTGGATACCGCCCTTGCAACTGGAGCCAAGGTTGTAGGTCCGGTTCCGCTTCCAACACATCGGAAGCTCATCACCGTTCTTACCTCCCCACATACAGACAAAAATGCTCAAGAGCATTTCGAACTTCTCACACACAAACGTGTTGTCGACATTATCGATCCAACGAATAAAACCATTGATGCGCTCATGCACCTCGAGCTTCCAGCCGGTGTCGGAGTACAAATCAAGATGTAATGAGGAAGATATGAACACGCTGTTTGCAATCAAAAAAGCAACACATCAGCATTGGACTGCCTCGGGAAAGAGGATTCCGGTGACGGTGCTTTTTTTGCAAGACAATGTGGTTGTTTCTAAGACAGATGACAAAACAATCATTGGTTTTAGTAAGAAAAAATTGAGTAGATCATCCAAGCCACAACTTGGTATGCTCAAGAAAAGCAACATAGCATATGGTGTCCGCACTATTCGTGAGGTCACAGGAACTCTTGAGAAGCAGGCAGGGGACATGATTGTCCCCTCCGACGTTTTTAGCGTTGGTGACATCGTAAAAGTGACGGGAACCTCAAAGGGTCTTGGATTTGCGGGCGTAGTAAAGCGTCATGGGTTTGCGGGTGGGCCAAAAACACACGGTCAGTCAGATCGCGAACGTGCGCCAGGCTCTATCGGAAACCGAACCACACCAGGACGTGTCTTTCGTAATAAGCGTATGGCCGGTCGCGGTGGGAACAAAACCGTGACGGTGGAAAACCTCCAGGTGGTTGCACTGAATAACGACACAAAAGAACTTTGGGTAAAAGGTGTTGTCCCAGGAGCAATCAGCAATACTGTGACCATCACAAAGGTGAGCGATGGCAAGTTTGAGGGATTATTTGAGCGATCAGCAAAACAACCAGTGATCGAAATTGTTGGAGAGACTATTGTTGCAGAAACGCCTATCGCGGAAGTTTCTACACAGGAAGCCCCAAAGGAAGAAGTGAAAGCAACAGAACCAAAAGAAAAGAAGAAAGAAAAAGCAGAATAATATGAAACTTCAAGTAGTTCACACAAGCGGAAAGAACACAGACCTTGAAGTTTCCAAGGATATTTTTGGCGTTGAGCCAAACAAAGCCCTTCTTTCTCAAGCAGTTCGTGTTTATCTATCAAACCAGCGTCAGGGAACAGCGAAGGTAAAAACCCGTTCTGAAGTGAACAAGACAAAGAAGAAATGGTATCGCCAAAAAGGTACGGGCGGAGCGCGCCACGGCGCACGAACCCCGAACATTTTTGTTGGTGGAGGAGTGTCGCACGGACCAAATGGAGAACAGAATTGGTCCGTTCGTCTTTCTGCCAACCAGCGTCGCCAAGCAATAATCTCTGCCTTGAGTGCACAGGTCAAACACACAGCGATAGCACCGGAAATAATGAAGCTTTCTGGAAAAACCAAAGAAGCCGCAAAACTTTTTGATGCATTGGTAAAAGATGCACAGCATGTGCTCGTCGTTTTGCACGAATCAACGGCTGGTGTACTTCGGGCAACCTCAAACATCGAACGTGTCCTCGTAACACAAGCAACCCGTTTAAATGTGCACGAAACATTACTTGCAGACGCGATCTTTATGACAGAAGAAGCGGTTCATATGTTGGAGAAGCGATTGAGTGGCCAAGCAGAAACAAAGACTAAGCCAAAGATTATTGAGAAGAAAATAACTCTATTCAAAAAAGACGCAGAAGTGGCAAAACCAGTAGCGAAGGTGAAACTAGCGGAAAAGAAAACCGCAAAACCCGTAAAAACTGTCACAAAAACTGCGAAAACAGCAAAAAAAGCACCAAAAAAGAAAGCTGGGAGTAAGTAATCATGAATGCATTTATTTTACGAGCACCAGTCATCACAGAAAAATCGATGTTTAACGCGAAAGCGGGAAGCGTCTATACGTTCTATGTTGCCTCAACAGCAACAAAGAAACAGGTGGCTGAGGCAGTGAAAAGCACATTTGGTGTTGATGTTGTTGCGGTTCGAACCGCGGCACTCTACGGCAAATCCAAGCGTACAGGAAAAAAGAGAATTACGAGACAGCAAACAAATAAGAAGAAGGCAATGGTGACACTCAAAGCAGGACAGACTATCGCAGTTTTTGATGTACAGGAGAAGGCATAACGACTATGGCACTAAAAGTTTCTAGACCAGTAACACCAGGAAGAAGGCATCGAGCAGACCTTGATAATAAAGCCGTGCTCACTACTGGAAAGCCACAAAAATCTCTTCTTATGAAGGGTGTATACAAGCGCCAAGGCAGAAATAACACCGGTTCCATTACGGTTCGTCATCGCGGCGGTGGTGTGAAGCGCAAGTTGCGAATGATTGACTGGAAGCGCGAGAAGCGTGAAGTACCCGCAGTGGTGAACACTATTGAGTACGATCCCATGCGCACCGCAAACATCGCTCTTTTAACATATAAAGATGGCGAGAAACGTTATATCTTAGCTCCGGACGGACTCAAAGTTGGTGATGTCATTACGACAGGAGAGTCGGCTGAACTGCGGCCAGGAAATGCGCTTCCACTCTCAAAAATCCCTGTTGGTGTTGCAATTCACAACATCGAACTTCAACCAGGAAAGGGTGCCCAGCTCATTCGAGCTGCAGGAGCGGCGGCTTTGATTCAATCAAAAGAAGGTAAATTTGTAACAATTCAGCTTCCATCCAAGGAAGTACGTCTGGTGAATGCCAATGGGTATGCTACAATCGGCCAAGTTGGAAACGCAGAGTGGAAAACCGTTTCGCTCGGCAAAGCTGGACGAAGCAGGCTCATGGGATGGAGACCAACAGTCCGTGGGACAGCTATGCATCCAAACAACCACCCGCATGGAGGTGGAGAAGGACGTTCGGGAGTTGGATTGAAGGCGCCAAAGTCACCATGGGGCAAGCGTCTTGGAAAGAAAACTCGATCAAGAAGGAAATACTCGAACGCATACATTGTAAAAGACCGAAGGATAAAATAAATCATGTCGAGAAGCAGTAAAAAAGGACCATACGTCGACGAAAAGCTCTTGACGAAAGTCATGAAGCAGAAAACTGGCAAAAAGGAGCCGATCAAAACATGGGCAAGATCCTCACAGATCCCGCCGGAGTTTGTCGGTCATACATTTTTAGTACACAACGGCAAAAAGTTTATTGAAGTATTTGTATCTGAAGCAATGGTAGGACATCGATTGGGTGAATTTTCTCCAACCCGAACCTTCCATGGCCACGGAAGAATGGTGAAGCGTGTTTTGACGAAGACGTAAGGAATATATGTTGATTAAAGCGACGCAAAAATACAGTAGACAGACACCAACAAGGCTTCGATTGATTGCAGCAGCGGTGAAAAAATTAGCGCCAAAAGATGCTATGGAACAGTTGCAGTTTATGAATAAGAAGGCTGCGCGAACAATGCTCGCTGTCATGAAACAAGTCATGGCAAATGCAACAAAGAACTTAGGTCTTTCTGCGGAGTCGCTCAAGATAAAAGAAATTGTGGTGAATGATGGACCACAGTATAAGCGATTCCAGCCGGTAAGCCGCGGTCGCGCACATAGCATTTTGAAAAGAACAGCGCATATTCGAGTTGTACTGGAATCAACAGAAACAGCGATAGCGAAGCCGAAGAAAGAGGAAATAAAAATATCATCTTCTGCTCCGGTGATACAGATTGATGAAGCTGGAAAGAAAGGTCAACCAATTAAAGCAGAGCGTAAGCAGTTTGGTCGATCACAAACAACAGTCAAAACAATGTCAGTACGAAAAACAGGAGAACGATAACGTGGGACAAAAAGTAAATCCAATCAGCTTTAGACTTGGCAATCTTTTTACATGGAATGCCAGGTGGTTTGCGGACAAGAAAACGTATGGCAAGCAGTTACTCGAAGACAAAAAAATTCGGGATTTTCTCGAACCAAAATTGAAGTCTGCAGGGTTAGTGAAGGTTGAGATTGAGCGATCAATAAACGCTACAAAGGTACGACTGTACGTTTCGCGCCCGGGAGTTGTGATTGGCAAAGGCGGAACAAACTTGGAACAATTGAAACTTGATCTCGCAAAAGAGTTGAAGATAAACCTACGTGATCCAAAAGGGCAGAAGCTTGTGATCGACGACATTGTCGAGGTGAAAAATCCTGATATCAGCGCAAAACTTGTTGCAGAGCGTATTGTTGAGCAGCTGATTAAGCGCATTCCACACCGCCGGGTAGTTTCGCAGGCTATTGAGCGTGCGATGGATGGTGGAGCAAAAGGAATTAAGATCGTGTTGTCTGGACGTGTAGGAGGAGCGGAGATTGGTCGCAGAGAGAAGTACGGAAAAGGCACCGTTCCAACACAAACATTGCGCGCAAACATCGATTATTTTGAGATGCCAGCCGCAACAAAATCAGGATATGTTGGTGTGAAAGTATGGATATATCGAGGATTGGAGTCAATGAAATAATATGTTGCAGCCAAAGAAAATGAAATATCGGAAGCAGTTTCGCGGCAAGATGGGCGGTAAGTCCATGCGCGGCAACACCGTGGCCTTTGGTGAATTTGGCCTTAAAGCATTGGAGTGTGGGTGGTTTACTGCGCGCCAAATTGAGTCTGCACGCAAAACCATTACGCATCACACAAAACGTGTTGGAAAACTTTGGATTCGTATTTTTCCAGATAAACCGACGAGCAAGAAGGGGCCGGGAGTGAAGATGGGATCAGGAAAGGGCGACACGCACCAATATGTGGCAGTTGTCCGTCCCGGGAAAATTCTCTTTGAGCTCAGCGGGTTAACAGAAGCAGATACACGTGAGGCATTTCGCAAGGCATCACATAAGATCCCAATGCGAACTCAAATTGTGGAGAAGGCATAACATCTATGGCAGTGAAAAAAACAGTACAAACTGAAAAGAAAGAGAAGAAAGTGCAGACGGAAACGAATGTACATATTCTTCGCAATCAATTAGCAAAACTTCGCGCAGAAATGCGCGTGGGAAAAGTGAAGGATGTTCGTTCGGCGTCAAAACTACGTGACCAAATTGCACGGGTATTAACAGCAGAACGAGCAAAGGAACTAGGAGCACAATGAAAGTATTTGAAGGTGTTGTTGTATCAGCAAAAATGCCAAAAACCGTTACAGTAAAAGTGGAGCGGTATTTCCTCCATCCGCTCTATCAAAAACGCATTCGATTGAGTCAGAAGTTTTTATGTCACGATGAGATTGGTGTAAAGGTTGGCGACACGGTCTCGATTCAAGAATGCCGACCGATAAGTGCGCACAAACATTTTGAAGTTGTGAAACCGACGGTAAAGAAAACAATAAAGAAGGACAAGTAGTATGGTACAGATTCGATCAGTGCTTCATGTCGCTGATAACACCGGTGCGAAGAAAGTCCGCGTTATTCACGTGCATGGCGGATCTATTCGCGTGAAGGGATCGTTGGGAGATGTTGTTACCGCGTCTGTGATTCAAGCCGCTCCGCAAGGACTGGTGAAAAAAGGCGAGATGGTGAAGGCCGTGATCATCCGAACACGCAAAGAGGTACGGCGTGTTGACGGAAGTTATGTTCGATTTGACGACAACGCCGTTGTGGTGACAACAGACTTGAAAAACAAGGATCCGAGAGGAACGCGCGTTTTTGGACCGGTTGCACGTGAAGTAAAAGAAGCGGGATTTGCGAAGATCGCCTCGCTTGCAAAAGAAGTTGTATAAAAGGAATGTATGAAATTGAAAACACATGACATCGTGATGGTGACCGCAGGAAAAGACAAAGGGAAGAAGGGAAAAATCCTAAAGACTTTTCCTAAAGAAAATCGTGTACTCGTTGAAGGCGTGAACAAATATGTAAAACACGTCAAAAAACAAGGACAGCGTAGCGGAGAGAAAGTGCTGCGCGAGCGACCTCTTCCGACCGCAAATGTTGCGATCATCAATCCGGATACAAACATGGTGGATCGTGTGGGATATATTGTAGATAAAGCGGGAAACAAGGTCCGTGTATATAAAAAGACAGGAAAGGCAATCACCGCATGAACAGGCTAAAGCAGAAATACATCGAGCAGGTGCTTCCAGCTCTCAAAAAAGAGATGAACAAGCCGAACGACTTGGCTGTTCCTCGATTATTGAAGGTTGTGGTGAGCGTTGGTCTTGGAAGCAAGGAAGCCAACAAAACAAAAGCGTTTGAGAGTATGACGGAGCAGTTAAAGGTTATCACTGGCCAAAAGCCAAAGCAGACTGCGGCAAAGCAATCGATTGCGGGATTTAACATTCGCCAAGGAGAGCCAGTTGGTTTAACAGTCACGCTGCGTGGCGATCGTATGTGGGAGTTTTTTGACAAACTTGTGAGCATCGTATTGCCGCGCTTTAAAGATTTTCAAGGAGTGTCGCGCAAAGCGTTCGATAAAAGTGGAAATTACAACCTTGGTATCGCGGAACAGATCGTGTTCCCAGAGATAGAATATGATACAATTGACCGCGTTCGTGGGCTCCAGGTTACCGTTGTTACATCAACAAAAGATTCAAAAGAGGCGATGATATTGTTGGAAAAACTTGGAATGCCGTTTGAAAAGGAAGCAAAGTAATGGCAAAGATATCGAAAATAAACAAGACAAATGGAAAACAGAAATATTCGGTTCGAAAAATGAATCGATGTTCGTTGTGCGGTCGTCCGCGGGCATACATCCGTTTATTTGGTGTATGCAGGCTATGCTTTCGTGAGCTTGTCGCAAAGGGCGAGCTTCCAGGGGTAACAAAAGCGAGTTTTTAAAGGAATAGTGGAGATATGACAGACGTAATTGCAGACATGATCATCAGAATCCAAAACGGCTATATGGCCAAGAAGGATGAAGTTGTTCTTCCTCACTCAAAAGTGAAGGAAGCAATAGCGAATCTGTTGAAAGACAAGCGATATCTTGATGATGTCGTGGTTACAGATGTAAAACCACAGAAAACGATAACAGTAAAACTCCTGTACATCAATGGGATGCCAGCCGTTACCAAAGTGAAACGCATCTCGAAACCAGGATTAAGAAAGTACAGCACATCCGCTCAAATCCCGCGATCACTTGGGGGATATGGAGTAACGATTGTTTCAACAAGTCAAGGTGTGATGAGCGACAAAGATGCGCGAAAGAAAGGTATTGGAGGAGAGCTGCTTTGCAGCGTCTGGTAATCAACTATGTCACGTATCGGAAAGAAATCACTTACCATCCCACAAGGCGTCACACTGAACATTCAGAATGGCATGGTGGTGGTAAAAGGACCAAAAGGGGAACTGAAAGAAGTTCTTCAGCCTGGTATCGAGGTGAAGGTTGATGGACAGACACTTCGCGTTTCTCGTGGTGATGATGAAAAACAATCAAAAGCGCATCATGGACTTGTTCGCAGTCTCATTGCGAACATGTTGAAGGGTGTTACAGATGGGTATGAAATACGGCTTGAGATGGTTGGGACGGGATACCGTGCGGCATTGCAAGGCCAAAAACTTGTGTTGTCTGTGGGGTTTTCTCATTCGATTGATGTTATGCAACCGGTTGGAATAACATTTGTTGTTGAAGGCAATAATAAGATCACGATTAAGGGAATCAGCAAGCATGATGTGGGACAGATTGCCGCAAACATCCGCAAGATCCGTCCTCCCGAGCCGTATAAAGGCAAAGGAATTCGATATGAAAATGAGATTGTTCGAAGAAAAGCAGGAAAGGCTGTGAAGGCGGCAGGCGCAGCAGCATAAGGTAACACGATGTCTAAAGTAAATCACGCAATCAGCAGAACACAGAAACGCCAAACGAGAGTTCGTGCAAAGTTGCATGGAACAGCGGTTCATCCAAGAGTAAGCGTGTTTCGTTCCAATGAGCACCTTTCTTTACAGGCGATCAATGATGATCTTGGTTTCACACTCGCGGCAGCAGGAGAAACTGAGGTAAAAGAAAAAGGAAATAAAACCGTGCGAGCATTGGCGGTTGCAAAACTTCTTGCTGAAAAAATGAAAAAAGCGAAAGTACATGCAGCTGTCTTTGACCGTGGGAGCTATCGGTATCATGGCAGAGTAAAAGCAGTTGCAGACGCGCTTCGTGAAGCGGGAATACAGGTATAACATCTATGATGAACACACAACACAATAGAAATAACAGAGATATGCGTTCTCGTGAACCGAAGGAATTTGATGAAAAAGTGATTCAAGTGAATCGCGTTTCTAAGAAAACCAAGGGTGGAAACCAGATGGGTTTTTCAATTCTCGTTGTCGTTGGTGACAAAAAGGGACGTGTTGGAGTCGGACTTGGAAAAGCAAAAGATGTGTTGTCTGCGATCCAAAAAGCAGTGAAGAAAGCAAAACGAAGATTACTCACTGTTCCAATGCAAGGAACAACAATTCCATTTGCAGTGAATGTGAAGTTGGGCGCAGCCCACATTGTTTTAAAACCTGCTCCAGCCGGAAGCGGAATTATTGCAGGTGGTCCAGTTCGTGCCGTCGTAGATGCCGCAGGAATTCGTGATATATCGAGTAAAATCATGGGAACATCCAATCAAGCCTCCAATGTGTACGCGACGCTTGAAGCGCTGAAAAAACTACGGGCGCTCGTGGACTGTAAAGGCATTAAACTCAAATCAATCATGGAAACAGAGAAGGAAGAAAAAGAGAAAATGAGAGAACAATCAGCAAAGCAGGTAGAGAAGGGTGTAGAGAAGAAAGAAGAACAAACGGCGGTGAAAAAGGAAATAGCAAAAAAAGATCCAACCAAGACAAAGAAGGTTGGGAAGAAAACTGAGTAGAAATAACAGGACACTATGAACTTACAAAACCTTCTTACAACAAAAGAGAAATCCAGCAAACGCGTCGGACGTGGATATGGAAGTGGTAAGGGTGGACACACTGTTGGGCGTGGAAACAAAGGACAACGGGCTCGTGTAGGTCGTGGGATTCCATTATGGTTTGAGGGTGGACAACTTCCGTTTGTGAAAAGACTTCCATATCTTCGCGGAAAACTTCGATTCCAATCGTTGATGAAAAAACCACAACTTGTTCCGGTGAGTATGGTTGCGGCCTTGAATGTTTCAGATATTACACTGGAAGTCCTTCATAAACACGGTCTTGTAAAATCACCAAAACTTCCTGTTAAGCTAACAGGGGGCGGTTCAGTGACAAAAGCATTACACTGCACAGGGGTACAAGCGAGTGGTTCTGCGCGATCTCAAATTGAGAAAGCTGGCGGAACATTACACTGAAAGGAACACACAGCGTGAGTCGTGTTGGTGCGTGGCTCCAAACATTGTGGTCCTCAAAAGCCTTGCGAAACAAGCTTCTTTTTACTGCAGCCATTTTTGCCCTGTTCAGATTCTTAGGTCACATTCCTGTTCCAGCAGTTGACGTTTTTCGGTTAAAGTCACTTTTTGCACAAAGCCAGCTTCTCGGAATGATCGACATCTTTTCCGGTGGAACACTCGCAAACTTTTCCGTGATGGCCATTGGTATCAATCCATACATCACCTCGTCTATCATTATGCAGCTTGCAACACTGTTGTTTCCGAAACTGAAAGAACTCTCAAAGGAAGGCGAAGCGGGGCGGGAACTCATCAATCAATATACGCGTCTTCTCACAGTACCTATTGCGGTTGTTCAAAGTGTTAGTGTTCTGCTCATCCTGAACAATCAGCAACTCATCCAAACACAAGATCCTTTGAAAATAGTAGCAATGATCGCATCACTCGTTGCAGGATCAATGGTGCTCATTTGGTTGGGCGAACTTGTTACACTTTACGGTATTGGAAATGGTGTTTCTCTGGTGATTTTCGCCGGAATTGTTGGAAGACTTCCTCTTTCTATCGTACAAACAGTTTTGGTTTCACAAGCAGTAAACACCGCGATGATTGCGCTCATCGGCATTATGGGATTCCTCGTCATCTATGCGATGGTATTCATGAATGAAGCGATAAGAAAAGTTACGATTCAATACGCTCGCCGCATTCGCGGCTCGCGCACCTATGGCGGCCAGTCCACCTACCTCCCACTTCGGATCAACCAGGCCGGTGTACTCCCAATCATCTTTGCCGTTTCTCTTCTCCTTGTCCCGAGTTTTGTTGCACGCCTCATCCAGCAGGTACCAAACCCGGGACTTCTTGCGATTGTCACCGCACTGTCATCCTGGTTTGCTCCGACGCATCCCATATACAGTATCACCTACTTTTTCCTTGTTGTTCTGTTCACCTACTTCTCTACCGCGGTCTTCTTCAATCCGCATGATTTGGCGGAAGATCTCAAAAAAAGTGGAGCCTTTATTCCTGGAATCCGGCCAGGAAAGCCAACAGAGCTTCACTTAACCTATGTCATTACACGCATCACTATCGCGGGAGCAACCTTTTTAGGTATTGTTGCGGTGTTACCTTCAATCGCACAACAATTTACCGGCATATCAACGCTTACCGTTGGTGGAACGGGGTTATTGATCGTTGTTTCCGTGGTACTTGAAACTGCAAAGCAACTACAATCACAAATAGTGGCCCAAAATTACGACAAGTTTATATAAAAAGGAGAGCTATGAAGCTTGTACTTATCGGTATACAAGGTGCGGGGAAATCTACACAGGGAAATCTGTTGTCGAAGAAGTTGGACATACAATATCTGTCCAGCGGACATATTTTCCGTGAGATGGCAAAGGAGAAAACCCCGTTAGGTCGGTATATTAAAGAAACCATGAACGCCGGAGCGCTTATCTCAAACGAGAAAACATTGGAGATCATTGAAGAGTATTTGGCGAGACCGGAATATCAAAAAGGATATATTCTTGACGGATTTCCACGAACTGTTCCGCAGGCTGAGGCCTTTAAAAACGGTTTGGAGCGTGTCATTTATTTGAAGGTGTCCGATAAAGAGGCGTTGTGGCGTATCTCAGGACGTGTCAGCGATCGCGAAGATGAGACGCTCCTCGCGATTCGAAAAAGAATAGAGTTGTTTCATGAATTTACAGAACCGGTGATCGAGCACTACAGGAGCAAGGGAATCTTGGAAGAAGTTGACGGAGAGCGTGATATACAGGTGATCTTCAACGATATTCTCGAACGCCTTGGTATAAAAGCATGAGCGTTTCTTCACGCGTACAACAGAAAATTGACAAGATGCGTGAGGGCGGAAAGATCCTCGCCGCTGTTCGTGACGCAGTAGTTTTGGCAGTAAAGCCGGGAGTATCGTTTGAAACATTAGAAACGATCGCGCAGGAAGAACTTAAAAAAAGAGGAGCGGAACCTTCCTTTCCAACGGTAAAAGATTATCAATGGGCTACTTGTATCACAAAAAATGACGGATGTTGCCATGGCATTCCTCGTGGGAAAAGTGTAGATTTTGGCGACATTATTACCATCGATGTTGGTGCGTTGTATAAAGGCTACCACACCGACACATCCATCACCGTTTGTGCAGGAGTGTGTTCGAAGAGAATCCAGAGATTTATCGAGATAGGCAAAGCCTCTGTTTATGCTGCTATCAAGCAAGCTTCACCTGGGAACTCAGTGTACCTTGTAAGTCAGGCGATGCAAGATGTCATTGAAGATGCAGGCTACCGGTGTATTTACCAGCTTACAGGCCATGGGGTGGGGGAAAAACTGCACGAGGACCCAAACATACCCTGTTACGCGGATGAACGGAGTAAAAAAGACATATTGGTCGAGGGGCAGACGCTTGCCGTAGAGATCATGTACGCCATGGGTGATCCGACACTTGTTTTAGGAGAGGATGGATGGACATACCAGACGAAAGATGGGTCGCTCTCCGGGATGTATGAACATACGGTTGTGGTGACGCACGCTGGCCCAGAGGTGCTTACAGAATCCCCTCTTGAGAAGGGTGAGAATATCTGATAGAATCCACACCATGTCTCCAAAATGATGGAGAGTGTTATTTTTTGTCTCTGGAGGATATGAGCGATAAACAAGATATATTTGAAGTTGAAGGAGAGATTACAGAGTCTCTTCCCAACATGATGTTTCGGGTTTCCGTGACATCAGGTCCCGAGGATATGATTGGAAAAACTATCTTGTGTACGCTTTCTGGGAAGATGCGGATGTATAAAATCCGCGTCATGCTTGGAGACAAAATAAAAGCGGACGTGTCAAAGTATGATACGTCAAAAGGAAGACTCACCTTTCGGGTGAAATAACAATGAAAGTACAGGCGTCTATTAAACCACGATGCAAGAACTGCAAGTCCGTACGAAGATACGGGAAGCGGTTTATCGTGTGCACAAATCCGCGCCACAAACAACGACAAGGATAATACAAGGAATCTATGCCACGTATAGCAGGAATCGATATACCAATTCAAAAGAAAACAAACATCGCACTCACCTATATTTTTGGTGTTGGGCGAAAAAATGTTGATGGAGTGTTGGCTGAGGCGCATGTGGATGGAAATAAACGCGCAAAGGATCTTACCGCGGACGAGGTTGCACGCCTTCAACGTGTGGTTGATAAGGTGAATACTGAAGGAAATCTTCGCAGAATGATTCGTGAGAATATTGAGCGTCTGAAAAGAATAGGATCATATAGAGGATTGAGACACATTCACAGCCTTCCCGTCCGTGGGCAACGTACACGTGTCAACGCGCGTACGCGCCGCGGCAAGAGAAAAACTGTGGGAGCACTCACCAAGGAAGCTGCAGAAAAAATAGCAACAGCAGCACAAGCAACAGCGTAACGGAATAAGGAAAATATGGCAGAACAACAAGCACCAGTCGCACCAAAACAAGCAGTAGTGAAACCAAAAATAAAGAAGCTTGTTCAGCGTGGACGCGTGTATGTTCAGGCAACATTTAATAACACGATCGTGACCATTACAGATGAGAATGGAAACACCGTGTGCTGGGGATCAACAGGAAATTCTGGGTTCTCCGGTTCACGGAAATCAACCCCATATGCCGCAACCGTCAGTGTTGAGAAGGCGGTTGGAAAAGCAAAAGAGATGGGAATGAGAACGGTAGATGTCTATATTAAAGGTCCCGGTCCAGGTCGTGACGCAGCACTCCGTGTGATACGAGCCTCGGGACTTCAAGTCACCATGATTGCAGACGTGACGCCGGTGCCGCATAACGGGACAAAACCAAGGAAACTTCGCCATGGCTAGAATGACAGGTCCAAAAAACAGACTCGCACGAAAAGCGGGATTTGATCTCGGGTTGAAAACGAACCCATTAAAGACAAATCGACGTCTCAACACTCCTCCAGGAATGCACGGACACAAGGGGAAGAAAAAGGTCTCTGATTACGGTGAGCAGCTTGCGGAGAAACAAAAAGTGAAGTTCATGTATGGCGTTTTGGAAAAACAATTCCATAAGTTATTTGAGCGCGCCGCAATGACTCCCGCCTCCACAGGAAAAGTGCTCCTCAGTTTGTTGGAACGTCGGTTAGATAACGTGATCTACAGACTAGGCTTTGCGCCGACAAGGGCAGCAGCCCGCCAAATGGTTGCGCACGGTCACGTCAAGGTAAACGGAAAAAAACTTGATATTCCTTCCTATTCAGTTCACATGAACGATGTTGTCACAATTTCTGATACTGCGATGAAAATTCCCGCGGTCGCAGACCTGCTCAAGGATAAGAACAAGGCCGTACCCGTGTGGTTGAGTAAACAGGCGGCGGTGGGGAAGGTCGTTCGATATCCAGAAAGAGACGATATTGACGTTGGAATTAACGAGCAATTAATCGTCGAGTTCTACAGTCGGTAATAAAAAACTCTTGGTCGTAAACAGAGGTATCCAAACGGTAGATTGGGTACGGGAAACAACCAGGTATAATACAAGAAGGAGATACTACCATGATCCAACCAACATTTACGGTCTCGGAAGAGAATAAAAAAGATGGACACGCAACATTGGTGCTCGAGCCATTAGATCAGGGATATGGGAACACCATGGGCAATGCGTTGCGCCGTGTATTATTGTCATCACTCCCTGGATTTGCGATAACTTCGGTTCGTGTCCGTGGCGTACATCACCAGTTCACAACACTTGATGGGCTTCGTGAAGATGTTGTCGATTTAATCTTGAACTTAAAACAGGTTCGGCTAAAATCTTCTCTTCGTGATGCTGTGACATTAACACTCTCCGTCAAAGGCAAAAAGACCGTGACTGCCGCAGATATTCAAACGCCAGCGGGAGTGACGGTTGTGAATAAAGACTTGTATCTTGCAACAATAGAAGACAAAGCAAGTCTTGAGGTGGAGATGACCGCAGAGCCTGGAATGGGATACTCCATGGCAAGTGATCGTAAAAGTCCAACAATAGGAGTGATTCCGGTTGACGCGTTATTTTCACCGGTTGTGAAGGTTGCATACACCGTTGAAGCAACTCGTGTTGGACGCAGAACAGACTATGATAAGTTGAATCTCCAGATATGGACAGATAAAACAGTTGAACCAAAGGTTGCGCTTGAAGAAGCTGCGAAGGTTCTTGTTTCGCACTTCAAACAGATATACAACCCGGTTGCACCACAAGCAGATGGCGGAATGGTTTCTCCCTCATTTCAGTCAGATGATGTGTTGAAGTTGACTGTGGAGGAGCTTGATCTTCCAACGCGCATTGCGAATGCGCTTCGCAAGGCAGGATACAAGACAATTGCCGAGCTTGTAAACGCGACGCGAGGCGAGGTAGCCAGGGTGAAAAATCTCGGTGAGAAAAGCGTTGGAACAGTAGAGGAAGCATTGAATAAAAAAGGTCTGACATTAAAGGATTAATATGAGACATCGAGTTGCTGGACGAAAATTAAACAGAGATACAAACCATCGCAAAGCATTGTTCAAAAATCTTGTATTGAGTCTTTTCGAACACGGGGAGATTGAGACAACGGAAGCGAAGGCAAAATCGATTCGTGGTCTTGTGGACACCTTGATTCACAAAGCACAAAAAGGTGGAGTCGCGACAAGTCGTATTCTTGCGTCATTCTTTGGCACGCGTGCGATCGTACAAAAGCTTGTGAACGAAATTGCCCCGGCTATGAAAGATCGCGTGAGTGGGTTTACGCGTATTATCCGAGTAGGAAATCGAGTCGGCGATGATGCGATGAAGGTAAAGATGGAGCTTGTCGTCAAACCAGAAGTACAGAACGAAAAGAAAGAAGTGAAGAAAGAAGAAATTGCACCAGTGAAGAAGAAAGTTGCGGAGAAGAAAGAATCTGCAACAAAAGTAAAGAAAAAGTAGGACAGCATGAAAACACGAACATACACAGCAACCCCAAAAACAATTGTTCGATCCTGGCATCTTATTGATGTTGGTGGCGTTGTTTTGGGACAAGCGTCTCCAAAAATTGCCAAACTACTTATGGGAAAACATAAGCCAACGTACACACCAAACATTGAAGGTGGTGATTACGTTGTTGTGATCAATGCTGAAAAAGTTGTCGTAACGGGAAACAAGGCCGAGCAGAAAACATATTATCGTCACTCTGGAATGCCTGGTGGACTGCACGCGGTTACATTTAATGAACAGATGAAAAAAGATCCGTCAAAGATCATTATGCACGCTGTCCATGGGATGTTGCCAAAAAATAAAATGTTGGATATACGGTTGAACAGGTTAAAAGTATTTGCGGGATCTGAGCATACATATCAGGATAAGTTCAAAAAGGCATAAAGGAAAACGATATGGCGTTACAAAAAGTAAAAAAATCAGTACCAATGAAGGTGAATAAGAAACCTTCGGTTGTACAAGCAACGCATGGAAAGCCATCTGGTGAGTGTGTCGTTGCCATCGGCCGCCGAAAAACTGCAACTGCTCGTATTCGGATGTATCGAGGAAAAACTCAGTCAATGGTCAATGATAAACCACTCAATGAGTACTTTTTTTCTGTTGATCCTTCGCAAACCAACGCGCTTAAGCCGTTCGTTGTAACGAATACTTCCGGAGAATTTTACGTGACTGCGAAGGTTTCTGGATCGGGATTGAAAGCGCAGGAGGACGCCATTGTTCATGGTATTGCTCGAGCTTTGGTAAAGGTGAGTGAAGCACATAAAACGGCGTTGAGAAAAGCGGGACTGCTTTCACGCGATCCACGCATGAAAGAATCTCGAAAGATGGGTACCGGCGGAAAAGCGCGTCGTGCCAAACAATCCCCCAAGCGTTAACTTTTTTATTCTATGCGCACGCACGATTGCACAGCTTCGGCAATGTGTCTTTTTTCGATGTTTTTCTGTGTTTCGAGGTCGGCAATTGTTCGTGCAACACGGATAATGGAGACGTATTTTCGATGTGAAATCTTAAGTTTTTCTAAACAGATACGAAGGTATGCTGAAACCTCGTGCGAAAGTGGACAATACTGAGTGATATTTTTTGAGGTGAGTTCTCCATTCGCAGTGTTTTGTGTATTTTTATATCGAGTTTGTTGAATGTTCCATGCTTGCTGTATTGAAGAAACACGAGACTCAATATCAGAACCAGGTGCATTTTGACCTGGTGAAAAATCATGGAGTGTGACTTGGAGATCAATACGATCGAGAAGTGGAGATGAAATTCGATGAAGATACTGCCGTATTTTTGATGGAGAGCATGTACAGACATGATCCATGGAATACGCATATCCGCAAGGGCAAGGATTCATTGCAGCGAGGAATAAGAAACGACATGGAAATTCTAGAGTGTGACCTTCTACGGAATGACGAAGGACGTGCTCTTCCAGTGGAATACGAAGACCTTGAAGAATTTCAGATGAAAATGCCGGCAACTCGTCCAAAAATAGGACTCCACGATGCGCAAAGGTAAGTTCACCAGGGAGAAGTGAATGACCTCCACCGAACATTTGCAGTGTGGTGCTACGGGCATGCGGTGCACGAAACGGTGGTTGCCGAGGAGGAAGGAGTTGCGTCGGCGATCGTGATTGAATTGCTGAAACCTCGAGATATTCATCATTATCAAGTGGGGGGAGGAGTGAGGAAATACCATGAGCAAGCATAGTTTTTCCCACTCCCGGAGGTCCTATGAATAACGTGTGATGTCTCCCAGCAGCGGCTATCTGTGCAGTGCGAAGTGCGTGCTCTTGTCCAGAAAATGATTGAAGAAGATCGAGTGAAGTGCTATATGGAGGTATGGTTTTTGTATGAACAACAGGAGAAAGTTTTCTTTTTCCCGTGATATGAAGGACAATATCCCTCAAATGCGATGCAGCGTAACATGTCACACTGGATGTCATCATGCATTGATTTTCATTTTCAGTTGGAATAAAAAGATGTGTGTATCCACGTTGTGCGGCCATGATTATAATTGGCAATATTCCAGAAATTGGTCGTATTGTTCCGTCTAAAGATAATTCTCCAGCAATAAGTGTCTGAGAAGAAAGTGGAGGAAGGAGGTTGTATCCTTGGAGTAGTCCAAGCGCGATTGGTAGATCGAAAGATGGCCCATGTTTTGGAATCCACGCAGGAGAAAGGTTAATCGTTACTTTTTGTGCACGATATTGGAATCCGCAGCTTCGGAGCGCTGATCTCACGCGATCCTTACTTTCTTTTACAGAAGCATGCGGAAGTCCAACAACCGTAACACCCGGAAGTCCACGTGAGGACACCTCTATCTCAATAAAAACAGGAAGAGCTTCAATACCAAATACTGCGGCAGATGATACTGTAGCAAGCATATCTCACCACAATACACGCCAAACCTTACAATTATCTTACAAAAAGCAAAGTGGTAAATACTCGAGTTATTTCAACTCTTTTTTCGTATTTTTATACCAATCTTGCATGAACTCGTTCACCACTTCTTTACTTCCGAGGCCAAAGGCAAGGCCCAATCCCAGCGCGAGCGTAAAGACAAATCCCATAAAAAGAGTTGAGATGAACTGTTGTGCGATGCGTAACTCAGAAATCGCTGCCATGATGCTAATCACCATAATAAGATAACTACTCATCTTTCCAAACAGCCGCGCACTCTTACCACTCACGCTCTGAATGGCCCCTTTAACAAGGCTTTCAACAAATCCAGCAAGGAGCACTCCCATGAATAAGACGATGACGGCAGAAAGAACATTCGGTGTGTATCCAAGCAGATTATCAAGAACACTCGAAATCGTCCTCAGACCGAGCAAAGACACACTTGTTTGTAAAACGACAAGCATAGAAAGCCAATACACAACAGATCCAAAAACATCCTCAATTTTTCCCACCTCCGCGTGTTTCAAGAAAGACTCAATGGGGGTATTTTGTATGCCTTTAGATACGCGCAACACCTCAAACAATTTTATGGTAAGCGACTTTAGCCATTTCGCTAGCGCAGTTCCAAGCGCCAATACAAGAATTGCGCCAATAAATTTTGGAACAAATAACACAAGCTGGCCAAACAAATTGGCAAATGTAGAGATAAGTGAATTTTGTAGTGCGACCAATGTATCTTGATTCATAGGCCTCCTTTATATATGAGTACATCCATTGTACACCATTCCTCTTTTAAGGGGCGTCCTACATTCGCAATAGAAACGCACCACCAGTCCTTTCTGTAGTATAGCGACAAAACTGTTCTGTGGGAGTATCCCACTGTAAACACTTTCTGGGCTTGGCATTGATTTCTTCCACCACCTCATCAACATCCTGTTGGGTGA
>JACRHV010000009.1 GCA_016211945.1 Minisyncoccota bacterium | reverse complement strand
TGGACTGGCTTGTCTTCTACAATACTGAGCGTGTACACGGCGCTTTCGGCAACAAGTTGTCTCCAATGCAGTTTCTGGTACAATCATCCTATTATCAGCTAAAAAACGCTGAAGACTGCAAAAGTGGGTGGGGTTATACAATTCCTTGCAATATTTATGGGGTTATGGTATGGTTTGTCTTGGGAATGTTCCCGTGTTTAAAACTGAAAGGAATTGCCATGAAACCTCTCTATTTGTTTTATGCTGGTCCTGGTGATGACTCGCCTTCCTATCCCGACCCACATGGTCCTGATGGTGATGGTAGCCAGCAAGAGTAACACCTTTTCAAGCCCTATGACCCTCGCGATGTGTTTGTCGTGAGGGTCTTTATGTTAGACTGTTAGAATATTAAATTAAGTATTAATGAACTTCCCAAAAACAAAGAAAGAAGAGATAAGCGACGAGATGTTTGGCATCAATGTTGCAGACTCATATAGATGGCTTGAAAATGCGGATAGCCATTATGTGAAAGAGTGGATTGAGGCGCAAAATAAACACACCGACAACGCACTTCGAAATGAAATATTCGAGGTATTCACTGATGAGCTTGTTAAAAATTTCAAGGTCACTACTTTTTCAAACCCAGTCCCAAGAAGAGGAAAATATTTTTATTCCGAGCGACACCCTGACGAAGATCACGGTGTTTTATATATGAAGGTTGGTATTGATGGAGCACCTGTTAAACTTGTTGATCCGAACGGGATGAATTCTGACAATACTATCTCTCTGGACTATTGGCGCATTTCTAGAACAGGAAAATATATTGCTTATGGGTTGTCGCAAGGCGGTGACGAAATGTCAACATTGTATATCAAGGACACTGACACAAATAAAAACTTAGCCGACAAAATACTTCAGTGCAGAAACGCGCAGGCGACGTGGTTACCCGACGATTCAGGGTTTTTCTATTGTAGATACCCGGAGCCCGGTACTGTTCCTAAAAACGAAGAGCATCTGCATACGAAAGTATATTTTCATAAACTAGGCGACGACCCCAAGCGAGACGATTTGATTTTTGGCAAGGATCGTCCGAAGGATGACATGCTAGTACTATCGCTTTCTCTCGACGGTAGGTATTTGGCTATTAGCGCCGCTCAGAAATGGACAGAGAATGACATCTATATTTATAACCATGAGACAAAAAAGACTATGCCGTTTGTGGTAGGTGTTCACGCGCAATTCTCAGGGTTCTTTCTAAAGGATAGAGTAATAATTCGCACAAATTATAAAGCGAATAACTATCGCGTTCTTTCTATGCCAATTGAGTCTATGTTTACACCAATAGACGAGTGGAAAGAAATCATCCCAGAAAGTGAATATCTCTTGGAATCGCTTTCTCCAACAAGAGATAGGATTCTAGCGGAATACCTTGCGAATACCTGCGCGAAAGTAGAAATATTTGATCATGATGGACAACACCATGGAGAGATTCCTTTGCCACCATACTCAACGCTTTCAGGGATATCTACCAACAGAGAGGAGGACGAATTTTTTTATGGAGTTACATCGTTTACTGTTCCAAAAATAATATACAGATATATTCCAGAAGAAAATAAATTTGTTGAATATCGAAAGATGGATAATCCTATTAATCCAGATGACTATGCTGTTAAACAAGAATGGTATACATCAAAGGACAGCACACGCGTTCCTATGTTCATATTTCATAGAAAGGATATAGCGCCCAATACAGCTCACGCAACTATCCTTTACGGTTATGGTGGTTTTGGGCATATTGAATCCCCGAGTTTCAAAAGGGGATTTGTACCGTGGTTGGAGCACGGGGGCATCTTTGCTGTCGTGAATATTCGCGGGGGAGGGGAGTTTGGTGACGATTGGCACAAAGGAGGAATTAAGGAAAATAAACAAAATAGTTTTGATGATTTTATTTCTGCAGGAGAGTTTCTAATAAAACAAAGGTACACTGACTCAAAACATTTAGGGATTTTAGGAGGAAGCAATGGTGGACTCCTCGTATCTGCTGTAGCTATCCAAAGGTCAGATTTGTTCAAGGCTGTATGTTCTCGTGTACCACTCACTGACATGGTGAGGTTTCCAATGTTTGGCATGGCGATGCGCTGGATTCACGAATACGGCAATCCAAAGAATGAGGAGGATTTAAAAAATATAGTGAAGTGGAGCCCGTATCATAATGTAAAAGATGAAAAAGAATATCCTGCATTCCTATTTACTACCGCTGAAAAAGATTCTCGCGTTGACCCGCTTCATTCGCGCAAAATGACAGCAATGCTTCAGTCTGTAAACAAAGAGAATGACGTGCTGTTGTTTACAGAAAAAGAAGCAGGGCATGGGTCAGGTAAACCTATCAAGAAAATAGTTGAGCCGCAGGCACTAATTCTAACTTTTTTTGCTAATAAATTAGGATTGCAAATATAATAAGTCACTACATTTTGTTTGGAGAAGAGGATAGAAATGGTCTTACCCCCACCTATGAGACAACTGCCTAAGAAATTTACGGTATACTGAAAGTACTATGAAAACAAGAAGAAAGTTCTCGAGCGAACAGAAAGCTCACATCGTATTGTCGGTAATTAAAAACGAGCTTAGCACATTG
>JACRHV010000008.1 GCA_016211945.1 Minisyncoccota bacterium | reverse complement strand
TTATGCCACTGCACATGGAAAGATTGGTGCAGGTAGAGGATTTGATGGGTCAACAGGATATATCTCAACGGGCACTACTTCTCTTCCCACCGGGACAGGAGCCAGAACCATTGAGGCGTGGTACAAGGCGAAGACGGTAAACTCGACATCAAGATATATCTACTCATATGGTGCAAATGCTGCAGGCCAAGAATTCTCGCTTGCACAAAACTCAACGGATGGATTCTTTATTGATATCAACGGAACAACATATCCAAGCGCAAGTGTTCCAGTCGCAGACACGTGGTATCACGTTGCGGCAACATATGACGGCACCTGGCTCAAGATTTATGTGAACGGGTCACAGGTACTTTCCCAATCTGTTGGCGGAGCGTTAAATACAGGCATTTCTTCTGGCTCTCAAATTGGTCGCCGCGTTACCACCGGCACCCTCTACACCGACGGTATTATTGACGAAGTCCGCGTCTCCAACATTGCGCGTCCTGCCGCAGACATTACCGCCGCATACAACATCACCAAACGCCAGTTCCTTTTTACAAACAAATTTACCGCAAGACCAGTAAGTTCTACCATTATTGGTCCATCAAATACATCGCTGAGTGTGACAGAAATCTCTGGTGAAGTTGGCGTTGGTGACACCATTATTATATACGAAAACAAAGACGGCGTTGAGTACCGCGCGCAAAACACAGTCACCGCAACCACCGTTGGCCCAAGTACAAGTACGTTTACGTTAACCTCCGGAGGATGGAGCGGAACCTTCCCCCCAGGTGGATACGATAACAATGCAATGGTATTGAAATGGTCAACACAATGGTTTGATCTCACCGGTATCACAAGCGGTGAGCGTAATGCCATTACTCGATTAAGCTTCCGTATTATGGACGGATTCCAAGGTTCCAATATTTGGATCGATAACATTCGATACGGTGGCGCATATATGACCACACCAACAGCCCCTGGCTCAACCGTTACCTCTACACCACAGCGTTACATTCAATATCGTTCAATCTTGTCCACCAACGACACCGCGCAAACACCTCCAAACATAAGTGCGGTCACATTTAACTATCAAGTTCCAGGTGGAAGTAGTACTGGAACCATGGTGTCTCAGGTGTTTAATACGCTCACTACCCCACTCAAAGCCTACCTTGCATCATGGGCAGATTTGGGAGCAACAGGAACCATTAACTACTACGTTAGTAGAAACAATGGCGCGGAATGGGTTGAGGTGCCGATGACAGACCAAGGTGTTGAAACCGGCTCCATTCACATGTACTCTGGCAATCAAAGTGTTGCAAGTCAATCTGCGGGAACTGGAATGCGATGGAAGGCTACCCTTACCAATGATGCAAAACTGTACGCTATGGGTATGCGATGGGATGACACACAGACCTCAACAACATCAGCGGCAGGGTTGTATACAGGGTCAAATCCAAGCGTGGTAAACGGTGGATATCTTGAAGTCATTCATGGTCAAAACACCAGCGAGGTTGTTGCTACTGGATGGGTGTATAACACAAGTACGCTGAAATGGGATAAGGTTGACGCGTCGAGTACAAGCTACAACATCCAGATCAACTCAGCAAATGCGGTTCGTTTGTATAACAACTCTGGTATCACCCAAAACTTACGCCTTGATGTGATTACGGGTGGAATTAACACCAACGCAGGCACCGTAACACTTGGGCCATCTTCTGCTGATACTGATTCGCAATCGAGTTCCAACTCTATCTTTATTAACAAAACTGGAACGGGCGGAAACTTCTTCCGCTTCCAGTCTAATGGCACAAACATCATGAGTTTAAGTCAAGCGGGTGTGTTTACCTCCGGAATTACCAATGCTGCCAACAACATTGCATACACGCTTGATTCAGCAAATTCGTTAACAGCAACAAATACTAAACTTCTCTCTGTCAAAAACGGTGGTACAGAGAAAATGTACCTCGATTCCAATGGAAATCTCTACGTTTCCGGAACAATCACTGCTGGTAATGGATTTGCCATTCCGCTCACCAATAAATGGCAAAATGGCGTCACAACGCGCTCACTCGTTGTGCTCGATCAAGCAAACGCCACAAGCTTTAATGCAACAACCTCTGCATACACCAAAGCACTTGCTGGTGTTGTTCAAGGTGTTGAGATCGGTGGCGACACTGATGCAGACGGTGTCTGTGACTTGAACGAAACATGTCTTGTCGCTGTTGCAGGAAAAGTAAATGTGAATGTCACGAACACTTCTGGCGTTGGCATTGGCGATTACATGTACACCGCAACACAATCTGGAAAAGGTGTTGCAGATTCAACGCAACATACTGGCATGCTCGGCGTGGTGTCCTCTACCGCAAACATTGGAAGTGGATATCTTGAGATGATCTTCCGTCCACAACCAATTATAAGTTCAAGCAGCACAGAAGGTGGAGTGAATCAAGCAGACATCACCAACATCTTTATCAACGCATTCAAAGATATTCGAGCAAACTCTACCCCATTCCGCCTTTTTGAAAAAGGTGTTGCTGACCGATTTATGGACTCTACTGGTATTGAAGCAGCATCTTCAAGTGGTGGTTACATTCGCGATACAGAAAACTACAACGTTCGTATCTCAACCAGTTCATCTAGCTTCATTCATCAAGTGGCTGGAGACTTTAATAGCGCAAAAGCGCGCGAGCGTATTGAGGCAACAAGTTCCGCGTATGTGCAGTCGTCATTGGTTGAAACTCCAAATGATATTACTACCCTTGCGTTGTATAAATTTGAGAATAATGGGAATGATTCATCAAAATATGGTCAGATCTTAACTGCTGTAGGAACACCTGCGTATAGCACTGTAATTAAAAGACTCAATTCATACTCATTTGTTGGCTCAGACACAAACTACTTCAAACCACCTACCGGAGCATTTCCGTTGTTGGCTACAGGTACAGTAGAAACATGGGTGTACACCAATGCTATAAGTGGAACACAAACTATCTTCCGCTCATCTGATGGAACGAATGAGTCATACTTGCAGATCAACTCATCAGGTCAACTTGTATTTAAGGTTGGAGCCGGTTCTGTCTATACAGGAACATCTTCCACTTTAGTTGCAAATCGTTGGTATCACATTGCTGCAACTTGGGATGGATCGTATTGGAGACTCTTTATGGATGGAGTTGAAACCAATAATGTTATTCGTACAAACACCATGCCACTCTCCACTAGTGGAAATAACTACCTTTCACGTATGAGTGGTACTGGTTCAGCATTGAATGGATACTTGGATGACTTCCGCATCTCAGGTCGTGCACGAACCGCGTTGGAGTTAAAACAAGATGCCCAACGATATCCCTATGCAGTATTAACCTCTCAGGTGATGGATATAGGACAAACACCGACCGCATTAGGGCCACTCTCCTGGACAGAATCTCTTGGCTCCTACGGAAACGTCGAGTTTGAGACCAGAAGTAGTGCCGACAACAGTACTTGGGAAGCATGGAAGCCAACTACCTCTGAGACGCAGGTGGTGTCCATGGATACGGATAGTGCAAACTGGAGCTTTGTGCCCAGTACAGCGTACTCCATCAACAAAGGGAATGAGACCACCATTAAGACCGAGGGAACAGGAAGTATGCGGGTGCAGCTCCAACCCCAACAGATTGATAGTACAGACTTCATGCTTCTCCACATGGAAGAAGTATCAGGAACCGGAGCATACATTAAGAATAGTGGAGCAGGACTTACTACCTATGATATGACTCCCACCGGAACAACGGTAGTCGATGGATACATTGGGAAAGCCAGAAACTTTAATGGATCATCTGACTATCTCATTTCATCCGGAAGTGTGGTCCATCACCAAGACTACTTTAATGGGACAGCGTGGATTAAACCCAATGTGAATAATGTCGCACAAACCATCGTCAACCACACTGTAGATTGGATTTTTGCATTAAATGCTTCTGGACAACTGTATTGGGGACGGTACAACGCTGGTATTGCTTCCTGTGCAACATCCCAAGTGATTCCTGCCAACCAATGGACAAACGTTGCGTTTACCTACAACAACAATATTGTGTATCTGTATATTAATGGACGGTATCAAACCAACTGTACGCTTGGCACCATGAACTATGGCACCAGTTACCAATACACCGTTGGACGAGATAACTGGACAGGATATTTCGGTACCTATGCTTACTTTAACGGTATCATTGATGAGCTTCGGGTGAGTAAAGGAAGTAGTGCACGCTACTCTACTCTGTTTGAAGCAGAAGAGGGACGAGCAGGGAGAGATACCCGTATTGTGAGAACCTTTACAGCCAAGGATCTCTCTTCTGCTACCAAGTTTGCATTTGATATTGCAGCAGATAGACCAGGCACATGGTTAGAGGCAACCATTGGGGAGAGTGATTATGATTCGTATCTGTGTGATGCGAATACTATCTCGTTGTGGCATCTTGATGAAGCAGAGGGAACCTCTGCCTCAGATATCCGTGATACCTGTACGGGAGCAAACCATGCCACATTAAACGGCACGACCTATGCAACTACCCATGGAAAGATTGGTGCAGGCAGAGGGTTTGATGGGTCAACAGGGTATCTCTCAACGGGCACTACTTCTCTTCCCACCGGAACAGGAGCACGAACTATAGAGGCGTGGTATAAACCAGGAACCGTGAACGCAACAGAGCGCTATATTTATGGATACGGAACCAACATCGCTAACCAAGAGTTCTCTATCGCTCAAGATAACTCAAAAGGATTCTTTGTCCAACTTCATGGAACAACGGTCAACTCATCAACTATTCCCACTGCAGATACCTGGTATCACGTGGCAGCTACGTATGATGCCACCAATGTTCGCATCTACGTGAACGGTGAAGCTAAAGCAACTGCATCCGCAACATTGGCAACCGGTGTTGGTGCCGGATCACACATCGGCCGTCGCGCAACAACTGGAACGCTGTACACTGACGGTGTCGTTGACGAAGTCCGCGTGTCCAACATCGCTCGTTCTGGAACTGATATTGCCGCAACATACAACATCACCAAGCGTCAATACCCCATCACTGTTGACTTCCCAGTAAGTTACCCGCTCCTCACCACTGACAGCGTAGGGTCAGGAACAACAACAGTTACTGTCCCTGATGTCACAGGTCGCATCTATGTAGATGACAAAATCGTGCTTATGGAAAATGTCAGCGGAACTGAGTATCTTGTGCAAGGAACCGTCAACTCTGTGACCGTCAATGGAAGCACCACAACACTCGGCATTACGAGTGGAAGTTGGACCGGCACTTTCCCACCGGGTGGATTTGATGGAAACTCCAAGTTGTTCAAGTGGCAAAAACAATGGCTTGACGTGACTGGTATCCCAACTGCAGAACGCAATGCGCTCACCAGATTCACATTCCGCGTCATGGACGGCTACCAAGGTGCAAATATCTTTATCGATGACATGCGCTACGGTGGCGACTACCTCACCATTCCTGGTGGATCAACCGTCACCTCAACCAACAACCGATTTGTGCAATACCGCGCAATTCAATCAGTACAAAGTAACGAGGCAGCCCCTCCAAACATCAACTACGTCAAATTCGAGTACGGTACTGCCGGCGGCACCGACCCCGCAACCGTGGTCTCCAAATCATACGATGCTGTTGCCGCACCAACCAAAGCGTGGCTCTCCGCGCTCGCGGACGTGGGAACCGGCACCCTCACCTACTCCGTCTCACGAAACGACGGTGCAACATGGTCAACTGTCAGCATGACAGATCAGGGTCTGGACACCGGCACAATCCATATCTATTCCGGATTGGCAGACCTCTCCTCACAAACCCCTGGCACCAAGATGCGTTGGAAAGTCATCATCACCGGCAACGCCAAACTGTATGGACTTGGCATGCGATGGGAAGACCAGGTGGTTGGCGGAGGAAACGGCTTGTACACCAACGCTGCAACCAACGTTGCAAACAACGGATATGTCGAGGTGAATCACGGTCAAGGGACCAGTGATCTGCTCGCAACCGGATGGCTGTACAACGCAAGTACCACCAAATGGGATAAGGTTGACGCCTCCAACGCCACCTACAAAATCGAGGTCACCGATAGTAACAAAGTGCGTTTCTATAACTACTCCGGCTCAGCACAAGACATGCGTTTGGATGTGGTGGTCGGCGGACTGCGATCCGACTCTGGTGCGGTAAGCTTGGCGCCAGTGGACACGCCAGACGTTGATGCAAACACCAACACGAGTAGTATTTGGATCAATAAAACAGGAACGGGCGGAAACTTTCTGCGCTTCCAGTCCAATGGAACTGACAAATTTAAGGTTGATTCTGGTGGACAACTCCAAATTGGAAGTTTTGCCGCCGCACCAACAGCACTTGGCCTTGGTTCGCTCTACGTCAACTCCACAGATAACGGTTTGTACTACTACAACGGAACGTCTTGGGCCTCGTTCTCCAATCTGTGGCAGGTTAATAGTGGCGCCATTTCTCCGGTCACCATCAACCAATCGCTCAACCTTGGTGCAACCGCAACCGCCTCTGCGCTTGTACACCTTGCCGGACTTGCAGGGGAAAACAGCTTTATTAACACCGGATACTTTGGCATCGGCCGTACTGCGCCAGTTGTTGCACTTGATGTGAATGGAAGTGCTTCCATCTCCGGCTCATTGACTGTTCTTGGATCTTCCCCAGGCTACATTAAACAACTCAATGGCAATGACTTTATTATCCAAACATCCCCAGGTGGAAATGCCGGACTCACCGACCGAGTCACCATTAAAAACAATGGAAATGTTGGTATCGGCGATTCAAGTCCAACATACAAGTTGCAGGTCGCTGGAGATATTAAACTTACCAGTAGCGGAGCAATATACTTTGCCGATGGAACGTCCATGAGTAGTGCTGGTTTGGGAAGTGCAAACAACCTTGCAAATACAACAGATGCTATTGTCAATGCTGACTCTGACGCAAATGCCTCTGGCGCACTGCGATTGCAGGTTGGTGGGGTAGATAAGTTGTACATTAAGAATGATGGGACTGTGGGCATCGGGACAACAAGTCCAAGTGGACCACTTGAAGTTTACGAGTCTGCTGGGGGCGATGATAAATTGCTCGTCCTTTCAACGGGGTATGCTGGGGGTAATACATTCTCACTAAACCCATTTATTTATGGTGTTAGTAATGGTGGTTTTGAAATAAGAGATGTTACAAATGCAGTTTCTCGTGTAGTAGTTCAACAAAATACAGGCAACGTCGGTATCGGCACCACTTCCCCAGCCACAAAACTTGATGTCGCTGGATCAGCAACAATCTCAGGAACTTTTTCCCTCGCACCAACATTCCAAGCAGCAGCCGGAACATGTAACACTGCTGCTGCGGGTAAAGAATATTATGATGCTTCACAAAACGCCTACTATTATTGTAATGGAACGTCTTGGGGTAGGGTCTCAATACCAGAAACTCAAGGACAAATTGCAGCATTCGCATCTACCTGTCCAGCAGGATGGACAGAGTACACCGCGGCAAGGGGAAGATATATTGTTGGAACACCAGCTTCTGGAACTATAGGTGCTACTGTTGGAACCGCTCTTTCGAATACAGAAAATAGACCAGTGGGTCAGCATAACCATGGAATTACAGATCCAGGTCACACCCACTCCATCAATACGAGTGGTGCAGCTGGAGGAGCAAATGGAGGTCTTGCACAAGGAGGACCATACACGTATAACGCAATAAACAGTAGTACCACAGGCGTCACGATTAATAATGAAGGTTCTGTTGCCGGCACTAACGCCCCCTACATCCAACTCACCTACTGTTCCAAAGATGCTGGATCAGACCTTGCTGAGTGGATCCCTGCTTCTGCAGATGTAACACAAGCAACCATTATTTCTGTTGATCCAAACAACAACGAGAGGGTTATCCCTTCTTCAAAAGCATATGACCCCGCTATTCTTGGTGTTGTTTCAACCAAAGCCGGATGGCTTATTGGTGACAAAAATGAAGGAAGTGTTCAAATGGCGCTTGCTGGTCGTGTCCCAACACGCGTCACACTCAAGAATGGCGAGATTACGCGTGGTGATGCAATCACCTCATCAGATATCCCAGGTGTTGGTATGAAAGCAACACAACGTGGGCAAATTATTGGAAAAGCGCTTGAGCCATTAACAGCACAATCATCATTGTCTCCATGTGTTGTAAATGGTGCATCAACCGGAGATATGTGTGGTGAAGTGCTTGTCTTTATAGGACCTTCTTACTTTGACCCAACAGACGCCATCGACACCACCTCAACTACGATTGTTGTCTCACAAGATGAACAATTTGTACTCTCACCTATTACAGAGGTTGGACATATTGTCAAAATCAATTACCATCAAGAGCAAGATCCATCAAACACATCACAAACCATTTCTATTGGAACCATTTCCCCTGTCCAACGCACAACACAAGATCTTCAAACCATGGTTGGTATCATTTCTGACAACGAAAATGTTGGCGCAATCATTCACCGCACTCGTGTCAACAACGCAACACTTGCAGTGCGAACACTTGTCACTGAAGGTGTTACCACCGTCAATATTGATCCTTCCTCCCCATCCATTCAAGCAGGCGATGCCATCACTATTTCCTCCACCCTTCCTGGCCACGGCACTAAGGCCATTCAGCCAGGACAAATTATTGGACGTGCAGTTGAGTCATGGGATGCTTCACAAGGCGAGACTCCTCTCCATGTTGCAATTAACATCTCCTACTTTGACCCCGCAATCTCATTTGACGGAAATGGTAATGTAAGCAGCGCCACCTTTGATATCATTACCGCTCGTCAAGTTGAGGCAGACAAACTTATTGCACAAGAAGCACAAGTGAACAGTTTGGTTGCAGACGTCATTCATACCGCATCCGTTTCCGCAGGCCTCCTTACTACCAACGCCACAGATTCTGCAGTTGCACTCAAACTGAACGCAACGAATATCGAGATTATCAACACTACCTCAACACATCCAGAAGTCGTCGCCTCGTTTGACAACCAGGGCAACGCCTCGTTCTCCGGCGAAGTTGTCACCAAATCTGTCCGCGCGCAAAAACTCCAAGCGGCGCTTGCCGAGATTGAGTCTATTAAGTCACTCGATGCACAGATCAGCGGCAACGCCACCATTTCTGGCACGTTGTACGCGGACAACATCAACGCACAAAGCATCTTTGGTCTTGATGACAAAATCTCATCCGCCGTGCAACATGCCATGGACACCGCAACCGCAAGTGGTGCAATCACCTACACGCCACCAGCATCAACACTCGAGCTCATAAACTCACTGATTGCAGATAATGACGCCTCCACATCGGCATACATCGCAGCATTAAATATGAAGTCGGGCTCACATGTCGCCGACACCGAGGTAATCGCTCCAACCGCCGTGCTGGTCAACGAGTTCCTCTCTGTCCAAGGCTTGGCAAACTTCAACTATGCCGAATTCTCTACAGGACTCACCGTGAATGGATCGAATCAAGCATTAACTGTCACCGGCAATAGTATTAGCCTGGCGTCAACCGCAAACAGTAACGAATCATTACAAAGTACTACTTTATATATCCAACCATCAGGAAGTGGATCACTCAGTTTACTTGGAAACCGTATGATTTTGAGCGATTCTGGCGATGTTTCCATCAACGGAAATCTCTATGTGAATGGGTCTATCTATACACAAGATATTCAAACAGAATCAATTTCTATTGGTTTGACCTCACTTATTGGTAGCACAGATGCCACGGTGAGCGCTGCATTTGCCGATGCCATCGTTACGGACTCTGCCGCGCTTACGCTCGCCCCGGGCATCTCCAATCGCTCCCGCCTTTTGGCGCTCTACAATAATCGCGGCGAGTTAGTCAGCGAGATTACCGCATCCGGTTCCGCAATGTTCCAAAGTCTCACCACCAAACTTGTTACTATTGCCGCGCCAAAGTACGCAACAGATTCTGCTAATGCCACCGAGTCCGCAACACTTGCCATACAGGCAAAAGCAAACGCGAGTGCCGGAACTGCCACCATCCCAGCAGGAACAACAGAGGTTTTGGTGACGAGTACACAAGTTGCTCCAAACACATTGATTTACTTGACACCACTTTCTAATACACAAAATCAAGTCTTGTACGTGAAACAAAAATCGGATGGGTTAGGATTTACTGTTGCGGTAAACCAACCACTTACGACAAATATTCAGTTCAACTACTGGATCATCAAGATGGAGTAAACGTGGAATAACGAGGTACATTTCAGTTGCTCTGACCATGTTTATCTCTCAAATCTCATGTTACATCCAACATTATCTGCACTATTTTGCTGGATAATATTGACAAACTTGTGGTTATTATGTAGGATACGTACATGTATCGTACTATCTACGCTCAGATACACAACACCCTTGAGACCAAATGGAGTCCCATTATCTTACTTTTGGGGGCACGTCAAACTGGAAAAACAACGCTTGCTGAAAGTCTTGTTCGTCCAAAAGTTGTGCGATTCAACTTTGATCTCGTCAATGACATCCATCGATTCTCTGCATTTGATCGCGAAAGCCTAGATATATTCGCTACAACCTATGCACATCATGATATTTTGATCGATGAGGTTCAAAAGTATCCGGAGGCAACTGGAACCATAAAATATCTCTACGATACGTATAAAAATAAGGATTTACGTTTTATCCTCACTGGTTCATCAGAAATACGTATTCGGCACAGTATCGGAGATTCTCTTACCGGGCGCGTGTATGAGGTTCATCTCTATCCCCTCTCACTTGCAGAGATGAATATCCAATCCGGACTTTCATTTGATTTCTCGGCTGAATGGAACAATATTCAAGAAAATCAATCGCGACTCCGCACATATCTTGTATTCGGATCTCTCCCTTCCTCACAAAATCTTCCATTAACAGAATATCCACAGTTCTTGAAAGAATATGTGAATCATGTGTTTTCCAAAGATCTGCTTGAGATTGGAAATCTTCGCAAACCGATTCAAGCTCTTTTTCTTGCAAAACTCCTCGCGCATCAAATTGGTCAGTTAGTCAATGTGAATGAACTTGCGCTTCATACGGAACTCAATAGGGAAACCGTTCTTCGTTTTCTTGATTTTTTTGAACAACTCGGAATGATTACCGTAGCAACTCCTCTTTCCACCAATGAGCGGGAGTCTATTTCCAAAGCGAAAAAAATATATTTCACCGACTTAGGGATAAGAAATGCGCTGATCAATAATTTTGATGAGTATCATCTCCGACTAGATAAAGGTCAACTTTTAGAGAATGCTGTCTTTATGGGGATCAAGCGTCAACTTGAGTATCAACGCACACCGTATCAATTGGGATTTTTTCGTTCTTCTTCTGGTTCGGAAATTGATATTGTAAAGAAAACTGAGCAAACACAATCGCTTTATGAGATAAAAACATCGGGAAAAAAGACAAAAAAAACTGAACATGTCACATATATCACTCTTGAGAATGCGCAAAGATTTCTGTATTAGACTTGTAGTGAAATAGCTCCCGCAAAAACTGCGTGATTTCTGCGCTATTGTGATCCGTTTTGTTCTCTTGTTCTACAAGGCACAAATTGGTACAGTATGCGAACCATGTTGACCCCCCAAGATCTCAGCCAAATTCGTACAGTGATGAAGGAAGAAATTCAAGGGACTGTTCCTGAGATTGTACAGGATATTATTCAAAGTTCAATTCCTAAGATTGTGCAAGATACTGTTCGAGGTACTGTTCCAACGATTGTTCAAGATATTATTCAGGGGACTGTTCCAAAAATCGTTCATAGCATTATTCAGGATACTGTACCAGGGATTGTCTATGGCATTATTCAGGATACCGTCCCAGGGATTGTCCATGGCATTATTCAAAATACTGTACCAAATATTGTTCAAAATATTGTTCAAGGAACTGTCCCTGATATCGTCCATAAGATTGTCCATGGTATTGTTGATGATGCGAAGAAAGAACTGAAGAGTGAAATCAAAAAATCTATTCTTCGAGAACACAAAAAAACACGGGCAACGTTTAATATGGTCATTGGAGATTATGACAACAAGATTCATGATCACAGAAAACGCATTGAGCGCATTGAAGCTCACCTCAACTTGCCAAGAATTCAGAGCTAATATTTCTGCTCTGTGCTGTAAAAAACTTCCGCGCCTTGACGTATCATCCAAAATTCCTTACTATGAATACATGCAAACTCCACTTGCCCGGGTTGTTGTTGAAACCCCCTCCATTGTGATCCCCCAATCATACGCTGTACCTCAAGTTCCATCGGCAGTCACTCATGCAACGCAAAAAAAGAACACCGTTCTCCACATCCTCAAACTTGGAACAATTTACTCGATGCTTTTTGCAACTCCTGTTGCCGGAGCGTACGGTCTCACACAAGCTGGCACACTCAAGTTTAATCAGGGACTAACCTCTCCGCTTGCATCCGCAGATGCGCCAAATCGGATATCACAAGCACAAGTTCCTTTCTCAACAGAGACACCTGTGCAAACGGCGCAGGCAGAGTCCACCGCAACCCCTACTCCGCAGAACTTCGAATATGAGGTTTCGCTTGCCAATGGTTTTCTCAAGAAAGCAATCGAGTTCTCTAACTCCAGCTCCGTGCAAACCGTGGAAGAAAAAGACATGATTGTCCTCTTGCTCAATCAAGCACTTGAATCGGCTAATCGTGCGATCTCCATAAACCCTAACGATCCTGCTGGCTACATGAGCCGCGGACGCATCTACCAAGTCACGTCCGTGGTCAAACCTGAAATGAAACAGCTTGCAGATCAGGATTTTGCCAAAGCCTCGTCGCTTGGCGCGCCAAATCCTACTCAGGTTCCCGCAACAAAAAATCCAATGGATCTCCTTCCCACAGAACAAGCCGCAAGTAAATCAACCGCCATGATCGCAGGACCGGAAGATGGAAAAGCAAAAGAAACTGTTCAAGGTGAGGCAGAGAAAAACGCAAAACGCGGCTCTGTTACACTTGAAGCTGGAAAATCGGAGGTTTTTGTTCCCTACACTCAAGTGAAAGATACGACGCAACTCTATGTTACCGCCGAGAAAAATATAGAAAATCTGCCAATCTATGTCAAGAATAAGCAAGCTGGATTTGGATTTACTGTCGCCACAACCTCTGCCCCCAACTCCCCACTAGACATCACGTGGTGGGAAATTGAATAATAGAGCGTAATAGACTTGTCAAATAAAGGAGAACGTATGATGGTTAAACACATTGCGGAACGCGTACTGTCTTTCTGTTCAGAACACATGCCGCTTGTGTTGATGTATGCACTCCTCGCACTCTCCCCGCTTTTCTTCCTTCCCATAACCGCTGATTTTTTTGAGATCAATAAGCAGGTTCTCATCGTGGGTGTTGCAATGCTGTGCGTCGTCCTTTGGGCAGTGCAGTCACTCGTGAGACAGGCGGTACGATTTACCATCTCTCCACTCACCGTCCCCACTCTCCTTTACGTTGCAGTCCTCCTTCTTTCAACATTTTTTGGATCAACCTATCCATATGAGGTCATCATGGGTCGCGGACTCGTCGTGTTCGGCCTTGCAACCGGAGTTCTTGTTGTCCCGTCCCTGCTGAAATCGATTCAAGCAAAAACATATCTCTATGTTGTTTCCGGAAGTGGCGTTGTGCTCTCCATCATTGGAGTTCTTGAGGCTTTTGGGTTTGGCCTCTCCAATCTGCTTAATGTTTTGTTGAAGATTCAACTTCCTGAAAAAGGCGGATTCAACCCCGCGGGTTCTGTGTTGGCGGGCGCACTGTTTCTTTTCCCACTTCTTGTTGCAAACGGTGTTGAGCTCATCAAGGCAAAACAGAAAAAAGACCGTATTATTTTTGGAAGTTTTCTTGGGATTCTGATTCTTGGATTTGCTGCGCACATGTACGTCATGCTTCCGGGAAAACCTGCAGAGGCGGTGTTCACTCCGCTTGCTGTATCATGGTCTATCGCCGTTGATACATTTAAAAATACGCGTACCGCACTCGTGGGAGTTGGACCGGAATCGTATTCAGTTGCGTTTACACAGTTCCGACCGCTCTCTCTTAACGCCGCTCCGTACTGGAATATCTTGTTTACCATAGGACGAACCGAGTTTCTTCATATCCTTCCCACGATGGGTCTCGTTGGCGGACTCGCGTGGCTCTTTCTCATGATCAACATGCTCCGCACCTCGTTCCCCATGCGCGAGGAGTTTCGGCCTCTGAGTATTATTACGGGCATTCTCGTTCTCGAACAGTTTTTCTTTATCTCAAACACCGCACAACTTGCCGTGCTGTTTGGCACTGTAACGTTAATTACGGTAATGCTGAAAAAAGCGAAGGACGATCGTATCGCGGACATCGTTCTTCACCTTTTTGCCATACGCATTCTTTCACCTGGAACCATTGACCGTGTCGAGCAACATCCCGCATCAAGAATCTTAGCCTTGATTCTTTCACTTCTCGTTCTTGGCGGAGTTGGAGTAAGTGGATATTTCATCGCCCGAGCGTACTATGCCGACATGCTTCTCTACCAATCACTCCAAGCAGCACAAAAAAATGACGGGAAGAAAACATACGAGCTTCAAGGGAAAGTGGTGAACCTCGCCCCGTTGTCTGATAGGTATCGACGCGCATTCGCATCAACAAATTTCCTGATAGCAGAAAACATCGCAGACAATCCATCCGCGACAGAGCAGGACAAAAACACCATTCCACAGCTCATTCAGCAGGCAATCCGCGAAGCCAAGGCCGCGACAGAGCTTGACGGGAGAAAAACATTAAACTGGCAAACACTTGCAACGATCTATCGCGCGCTCATCAATGTTGCACAAGGCGCAGACCAGTGGGCCATTGCCGCATACGTGCGCGCAATTCAAACCGATCCCACAAACCCCATGTTGCGGCTTGACTTGGGAGGAGTGTATGTCTCGACACAAAACTACGAACAGGCCATTCGCCTCTTCCAACAGGCAGCAGAGCTGAAACCGGATTGGCCAAACGCACATTTCAATCTCGCCAACGCGTACAAAATGAAGGGTGAGAAGCAGTTGGCGATTGATGCACTGCGCCAAACATGGAACCTCCTCCCCGTCGGAAGTGCCGAACGCACAACGGTTGAGGGACAGATTGCACAGCTTGAAAAGCAAAAAACAGTGACACCGCAGCCCACAGTACAACAGGAAACAAAACCGAAGAGTACCACAGCACCGCAGAAAACAACAAAGACTGTCCCTGAGGGTGAGATTCGTCTGCCATCTGATCTTGGACTGCCGTCAGAGAATCCGCCAGCAACAACGCCAAAAGAGTAGTGAGGAAAATATGGTGAGCACTGTTGATACACAACAAAATTCCGCTAGAGGTGAGGCTGCTCGGCGTTTTGAATCAGCGCAAAGAATGAAAAAAGCTGCTCTTGATGCCGGAAAAGAGATGGTAAAAGAGGAGCCATATTATTCTGAGAGAAATGCCAATTTTTCCCCAGATGTAAAGGCAAAACATGTTGGATTTGTCCTTGAAGAAACACATGCAGGTTTTGTCGCGGTTCCAGTCTATCAGTTAAAAAATAGAGATTTTCGATCGGTAAAATATAGTGGATCTGGTGTAACCGACATGCTTGTTCACAAGCACGAAATTATCTTCGGAACATAAAAACAACCATCATCTCCATTACTCTGAACACACTATATACACTTTCAGTACCGCGTTGACTTCCGGAATCCCACATTTTACCTGGCTTTTGACCGCAGAATCATCGGAAAGATTCTCCAAACTTGCCTGCAGGAGAAAAATTTCGTCGTTCGTTTTTGTATACAAATACGTTTGTGTAGAAAGTGGGTCCGTAGGGAGCTGATTAAGATACACCGTTTGACCCGCACCAGCGGTAAATGGACTTCCCCACTCGCATACCGAGGTGCCGTCTATGCCACATCCAGATATCTTCCCCCCACCATTATCTGCCGGGTATTGTTGATAGTCGTTGTAATACAAGCGCAACGCATTTTTCACTTGCTGGAGATCACTCTTTCTTTTAATATCACGCGCTCTTTCCCGTGCTCCAGAAAAGTTTGTAAACAACAAACCCGCCAACACCCCAATAATGCTGATCACCACTAAAAGTTCGATTAACGTAAACCCTTTTTTCATCTGTTTCCACATAGTAGATTCTCCATACTAATTCATTGCCGATTCCGGACGCGTGTTTGTGCTACTTACTCCATAATTGCATGTGGTCGTTCCACAGGTATGCCCAACAATGCTTGTATTGATCATCTCGTCCTTGTCATTTTCAAGCACAGTAAAAAGTTGATACATTGTTTTCGTGGTGTTTGTGACATATAAAAATTGGATATTCGGCTCTTTTGGATCGTTCGGAAGTTGGTTCATATACACCGTAGTATTGGTGTCCTGAAACACACCTCCCCATGGAGTTCCCAATATTTTCCCATCGTTGGAGGCTAAAGGATACTCGCCGTGATCGTTGTAGTACGTTTCAAGTGCACGCTGAACTTGCGAGAGATCGCTTTTCCGTTGCGCATCCCGCGATTTCAATTTTGACTGGACAAAACTTCCTCCAATAACAGAGGCTAAAATACCAATGATCACCATAACAACCATGAGCTCCATCAAGGTGAAACCGAGTTGAGCGAGTTTATTGCTTTGTACACAACGTGTCTGGAACACAGTTTACCCCCTGCATGTCGCACCGATACGCGTCTCCTGGACAACATGCTGAACACACACCGGCGTAACATTTCCTTCCATTCCCAAGTATGCACAAACCAGGTAATGTTGCGTTTGCTGGTGCACCAACATTTACGTCACCACTACTGACTCCGTAGTTAAAATCACTGACACTATCGCCATTTTTGTCCGGCCCACATCCTCCAGTGCATCCAATCTTTTCAATGTCCGGATCACTCGTATCCTCAAGTGTTGTGTATATTTTGAACGACTTGCAACTTTCTCGAACATACTCGTACGGCATTTCCAGTTTTGGATCACACATGATGTATGGGAGATATGTAGAAAGAACCGTTGTCCGGCATGTTGTCATCACCGACGGATCCGGATAGCATTTGTAATCATCGTAATACCGTTCAAATGCTATCTTGAATGCTTCGAGGTCGCTTTTTCTTCTGCTGTCGTTTGCTCGCGCAATAAATTTTGGCGCGTTAATCATGCTTGCGATGATAAGAATCGCAAGAATAATTGCAACGACAAGCACCTCTGTGAGTGTGAGCCCACGTTGTGAACGAAGGGAAGGAAAACGATGGATCGCGGTACGAATAATACGAGAAAAAATCGAGTCACGCATATTCTTACTGTAGCACATTTTGAAGTGGTGGAAAAAAGAAGAAGACTACGATGTGTTGCCCTTCAGTGAGACACTCTTTTTTTGAGCAAAAAAATGTGATTAGCTTTTTTGCGAAAAAAAGGAGTGTCGAACGTTTGTGGACCCGATCGGACTCGAACCGACCACCTCACGAATGCGAATCGTGCGCTCTACCAGATGAGCTACGGGCCCTATACTGTATAGGTGTCTGGACTGTGGACCCGAGGGGAATCGAACCCCTGATTAAAACATGCCATGTTCTTGTGATACCTCTTCACCACGGGCCCCCGAACCAGACGTAATTATACCGCATGAAAAATAGAGTCTCCACTACACCATCGCAAACAGCGTCCGCTTCACCACATCCAACCCCTCGTGTGTTGCAGCAGAACACAATAAGGCCTTTGGAAATTTTTTCGCAATTGCTTTTTGCAACTCAGCATTATAGATATCGATTTTATTCACACAAACAATACACGGTTTTTTCAACAAATCTTCGTGATATTCTCCCAACTCCTTTTTAAGGATAATCTCTTTTTTGATCAATGTCTTCACTTTCTCTGCTGTTTTCATATCATCATCAAACAAAACCGCGTCATCAAGAGATAACACCATAAAAATGACACTACATCGCTCTACGTGGCGTAAAAATTCGTGACCTAATCCCTTTCCTTGTCCAGCACCTTCGATTAATCCCGGTATATCAGCAAGAACGAGCGAACGCGTCTCTGTTTCGTCAAGCATGACACCTAAATTCGGCGAGAGCGTGGTGAACGGATAGTTTGCAATTTCCGGCCGTGCTTTGGTAAGTGAGGCTAACAAAGAACTTTTCCCCGCGTTTGGAAAACCAACGAACCCAACGTTTGCCAGTAACTTCAGTTCGAGCAATAATGAAAATGCTTCACCGCCAATTCCTGGTTGTGCATAGTCAGGAGCTTGATTGACACTACTTTTAAAATGATCATTCCCCAACCCACCTCGGCCGCCTTGTGCAATACGGACACGTTGTTGATGATGTAAAATTTCGCAAATAGCTCTGCGCTCCTCCCCACCATCTTCCTTTTGCTGTACAACCGAAACAACCGTCCCCATTGGAACTTTTATTTCAATATCAGTCCCGTTTTTTCCGTGGCAATTGTTTGCGCCGCCCATCTCCCCTGGTGTTGCCTCGTAGTGTTGCTTTCCCATGAACTGCTGGAGCGTGTTCATATCTTTGTCGCCAACAAGATACACCGATCCACCATCACCCCCATCTCCGCCGTCTGGGCCACCTTTGGGCATAAACTTCATACGACGAAATGAGACGCGTCCAGAACCACCGTTCCCCGCTTGTACAGTAACACGTGCAACATCGATCATATCTTTCTCCCTATACTATCCCCTAGTTATTTCAAATATCCAAGCGGATCATCTAACACTCCACCACGTCGGACCTCAAAGTGGAGATGTGTTCCTGTGCTACGACCAGTGCTTCCCATCTGTCCGATAATATCGCCGCGTTTCACCGACTGCCCCACCTGCACTTGAATGAGCGAGAGGTGTGCGTACAGCGTAACATACCCGTTGCCGTGGTCGATCATGATGCGGTTTCCGTAGCCCGAGTTATCAATCCACCCCGCAACAACAATCTTCCCTGCATCTGCCGCCAAGATATTGCCACCACTATGATTCGCGATGTCTACTGCCTTGTGGTAAAACTTATACCGTTGGGTGATCACCCCGGAAGTTGGCCAAACAAATGCGCCCGTCGCAGAGACAGCGCCCGCATTTGGTGTCAGTACTCGTGCAATTGCGGAGGCTGGAAGTTGATCGTTCTTTGGCATCACACCATCTGGAACAACGAGATCCTGTCCCACCGCCAACGCAAATGTCTCATCATTCACAAAAGTGTTAAATGGATAGTTCACGATGCCCTGAGCTTGTGCGGCATCAAGTCCATACTTCTTCGCAATCGAGTAAATTGTTTCGCCGCGTTTCACTTTGTGCAACACTCCGTCGGTCGGGAGGATTTTTATTGTTTGACCAATCTTGATGATCGGCTTTTTTTCATCGAGTCCATTGAGCCAAAGAATCGTCGTTTCTTCTAAGTTATATAGATTCGCAATTGACGAGACCGTCTCGCCTTCCTTCACCACGTGCTCAATCACCTCGCCACCTCGAAACTCTGCCACTTCTTTTCCTTGTTGTGTGGTCATTCCTTGTCCATAATCGGTAATCGAGGTAAGAACACCTGAGGGGAGAACATCCGGAGCCGACTCGCCTGCATCTACTTGTTTCAAAATAAGTGGACCGAATGTGACTCCGATAAACAAAAGCCCCATCATTCCCGCGTGCAAAAACGGACGACTGTACTTTCCACGTTTTTTGTACAACAGATCGACAACAACATCCTTGACCGATTCAAATCGAGAAAAATGCGCATACAATCGCATGCGAAGATACTTCCGAAACATCTGGAAGAACGCACGCAACTCACCAATGAACGATTGAGCTTTCATATGTTCTATGACGCACGCACGCGCTTACCCTTCTTTGAGGCTTGCGAGGAACTCTTTGTTCGACTTGGTTTTCTTCAACCGTTCAAGAAGGAGCGAGGTGCGCTCTTCCTTGCCAAGGACATCGACCATGCGACGCATGACGATAACACTTTGGTAGTCGGACTGGCTAAACAGAAGATCTTCTCGGCGGGTTCCAGAGCGCTGTACATCAATCGACGGATAGATACGACGTTCCGCAAGCGCACGATCAAGCGCGAGCTCCATGTTGCCAGTTCCCTTGAACTCCTCATACACGAGGTCGTCCATACGGGATCCTGTATCAACAAGCGCGGTTCCAATGATGGTGAGCGAGCCGTGTCCCTCAAAGTTTCGCGCCGCACCAAAGAACTTTTTTGGCGGGTACAACGCCGCGGGGTCAAATCCACCGGAGAGCGTACGCCCAGAGGTTGGAATTGCCAAGTTATATGCACGAGCCAAACGTGTGATGGAGTCAAGCAAGATAACAACGTCTCTGCCATCCTCAACAAGTCTTTTTGCGCGTTCAAGTGCAATCTCAGCGACGCGGGTTTGTTCGTCTGCAGGCTCATCAAAGTTACTCGCCGCAACCTCACCTTTTCCCCCGGTAATTTGTTCGATATGTCTGCGAATATCAGTGACTTCTTCAGGACGCTCACCGATGAGTACTGCCATGAGGTGGGAGTCTGGATAGTTTGCCGCAATACCGGTTGCGATCTCCTTCATGACGGTCGTTTTGCCGGCTTTTGGAGGAGAAACGATCATGCCGCGCTGTCCTTTTCCAATAGGCGCAACTAAATCGATTAATCGAGTAGAAAGCGGTTCTTTGCCCGTTTCAAGTGTGTATCGTTTATCTGGATACACCGGCGTGAGGTCCTCAAAACGCACACGACGCTCAACCTCCTCAACAGGTTTTCCATTCACTCTCTCAACTTTCAACAAACCCCAATACCGCTCGTTTTCTTTTGGAACACGCGCAACACCCTCAACAACATCGCCTGGCCGTAGCCAAAACCGACGGATTTGCGAAGAACTGATATAGACATCCCTGCGTGAAGGAGAAAATTTGGGACGCAAAAGGCCATGACCATCTGGAGAAGTGTCTAACACTCCATTGACTGGTTCCGTTGGCATATCCGCATCCTGCATTTGATTGGTGTTCCCCATATCAAATGAGTTGTTATCTTGTGGTCCACGCATAGGGCGACGACCACCGTTCATATTTCCCATACCGCGAGGGTTGTACTGTGGACGAGAACCGCGGGTATCGCGCGAATCGTACGATTGTTGTTGAAACTGCACTGGTGATGGCTGCGCAACTGGCATAACCGGAACAACTGGAATGACCGGAGGAACCGGTTTCGCCAACTCTTCTTTTTCTGGAGATTTTATATCACTCACGGGTGCACCAATAAGCGCATCTAAAGAAATTTCTTCTGCTGGTTTTGTTGTTTTTGTGGTTGCCATAGGGCCTACCTTTACTCCTGTACTGTATTTATTATTGTTTGGAAAACATACACGCGTAAGAGAGGTTCTTACGACCAGTATTGTGTCATGCTTGCTATGAACTGGTCAAGTATCAAATCAACACGCATATCATCGGAACCTTATGGAAGCTCGGATGCCTGCCCAACCTCCGAACCTCCATGAGATCTCGATGCTATGCGCTAAAGATTCGAAGTGTTGTATTCATTTATGTACTTGACACGCTTCACACAGCTTGCTACTGTATGTGCAGAAAGAGTAGTTTCCTGGTATTGAGGAAACATCTTTAAAAAAGCATTGCTATTCGTGGCTCATTCCAGCGGTAGTGATGCTTTTTTTCTTGCCTGAAAAGTATAACTCCATTTTCTCCTCTTGTCAAACCTATAATAATATATGAGTGATTTTTCATATGTCCTAGAAGTATTTTTTTCTGCATTTTCTCGAGTAACATCAATTAGTTATCCACATTCATAAAGAGGTGTGAATAATCGAGTAATAATCACTAAATATATACTCAAGTAACAAGACATATCCCCATGCACACCATAACGACGTTGCGTCTCTATAACAGTTGAACAATGCCTACGATTTCTTTGTTTTTACACTCTGGAATGATCGAACAAGGCGTGCAATTTGATATGCGTCTTGCCGCGAAATGACTCGACTATATCCCAATCGTTTTGCCTCTTTCACGCGCTTTTCTAACAGACCAACATTCCGTACTTCTCCCAAAAGACCGATTTCACCGGCATATGCCGTGTCGTTTGGAAGCGGCACATTTTTGCAGGATGACGCAATGGCCATCGCGATAGCAAGATCCGCCGCGGGTTCGTCAACAATAAACCCACCTGCCACATTGACAAAAATGTCCATTGTCCCGAGTGGCAACCCACAGTGTTTTTGAAGTACCGCGGCTAAGAGTTGTATTCTGGGTAAAGAAATTCCTCGACCGACGCGCCGTGGCATTGCAAGCTGGGACTCCACAACAAGCGCTTGGATCTCAACGAGCATCGCTCGCGTTCCCTCCATGACCGGGACAATCGCGGAGCCTGGAACGTCTTTTGTCGATCCTTCCAAAAATACCAGGCTTGGATTGGAAACCTCGGCCAACCCTTGCTCGACAACTTGAAATACTCCCACCTCATCTGTTGCACCAAATCGATTCTTTACGGTTCTAAGCAATCTAAAAAAGCCCGTTCTTTCACCACTTAATTCAAGTACTGCATCTACAATATGTTCAAGGACTTTTGGACCGGCAATCGCCCCTTCTTTTGTGACATGGCCAACAAGAAACATGGGGATGTGTCGATCTTTTGCAACACGAGCGAGTCGTTGGGTATTCTCTTTAAGTTGCCCAATTGACCCTGCTGTTCCGGTAAGATCGTCGGTTTGCATACTCTGGATACTATCAACAATCACAAGGTTTGGATGTTCTGCCTCTATCGCTGAAATACACGCGTCAACATCAGTCGATGGTAAAAAAAGAAGTCGTTCTTTCCACACAACCTCTGTTCCCTTTTTCCCATTCATTCGCTCAATACGAAGCAGAATTTGCTCCGGACTTTCCTCTCCGCAAATATATATTATGCGATAATCTTTTTCTTGATTATCCAATATATTTATAACTATTTGAGTAAGTAGTGTAGACTTCCCTATTCCCGGCTCTCCACCAATAAGCATCACCGATCCTTGGACAATTCCTCCGCCCAACACACGATCGCATTCTTCCATTCCCGTTGAGATTCGGCGAAACTCATGTGCATGCGTAACAGTAGAAAGTGGTTGGATCGTGGCAACCCCAATGCCTCCACTCTTTCCATGCTTCTTCTCAGACACCGTCGCAACCGTTTCCTCAAAGGTATTCCACGCACCGCACTCCGGACACTGTCCAATCCACTTAGACGATTGGTACGAACATTGCTGACAAATAAACACTGATGATAATTTGGAGCTCATTGCACCACATTGTACCATCGGGATTACAGAAAACACGCAGGAACTCGACCATTGTAAGGTTATTGTAAGATTTCAACAAAAAACCTGAGGAAACTGCGTACAAAACTCGTGATAAAAAAGGTACGTTATTCTTCTGAATGTGTGACCATCGACTGCACTGCCTCTAAATAAGCGCGCATCTCTTTTTCGACCTTTTCCCAGTCTCCATTTGCTTCACGAATTGCTTTAAAAAGCAGATCCATATCGATCAAGAGCTGATCATCAGTCACAATCATGCGTTGTTTAGACATTTTCCCCCCTTATTTGTATCCCATTGGAACTTCACTTAAAACAATACTCAAACTCATGCGACGCGCCTCTGGCTCAAGCTTCTCAACAGAGACTTGAATCTTGTTACCAACCTTTGGCTCCTCACCTGCAGGAACCTTACTGATGTGAATTAACCCATCAACACCCGGTTCAACCGTGACAAACACACCAAATGGCGCAATCCTCGAAACAACGCCAGAAATAACGGTACCATCAGGATATTTTTCTGCAACGGTAGACCATGGATCGGATGAAAGCTGCTTCATCGACAAATTTAACTTGCCGGTCGCTTGATCAATGGTGAGCACCTTTACTTTTACCTCTTGCCCTACCGTGAACATTCTGCTCAAGTCCTCGATCTTCTCCCATGAAATTTCACTAATATGAACGAGCCCCTCGATTTTTCCCTCGCTCGTTTTTTCCTTCTCGCCAGCAAGCGGAACTGAAAGCGAAACAAAAATACCAAATGGCATCACTCCAGAAACTTTTCCTTCATAGATCGTCCCTACTGCAATCTGCGAAAGCGTCGCGGATTTTTGTGCGATCAAATCTGCCTCGGATACATGGCGTTCAGAGAAAATCAACCGATTTTTCTCTTTATCGACCTCGATCACCTTGACCTTAATTGGTCGATTCATCAATGAATCAAGCTTGCCAATAAACTGCTTGCTAAACTGGCTCGTTGGAACGAATCCGCGAATACCATCAACACCAACAATCATGCCACCTTTGTTTAACTCTAATCCACGAACCACTACTGTTTCACCCGTTTGCATCGCTTGAGAGAATTGATCCCATCGTTGGTTCATTGCGGCGCGACGAAGCGAGAGTAAAATTTGGCCGCGATCATTTTCTGTGCTTGCGACATAGACAGAAATTGTGTCGCCCTGTTTAAGCGTGCGAATGTACTCCATCGCTGCATCAAACTCTTTGTCCGTGACAACACCTTCTGTTTTCCCAGCAATATCAACAAGAACAGCTTTTTTTGTCACTTCTGTGACCACACCATCAAGAACATCTCCTACTTTTGGAACTCGAAGTTCGGTTGATACAGAGGCCAAAAGTTCCTCCATGGAGGTTGGAGCTTTTGTTGATTTTTTCTCAGATTTTACTACAGGTTTTTCTGCAAGTTTTTCGTTTTTCTCTATGTGTTCTGTCTTTGGTAAAACTTTCTCTATCTCCTTTTTTGTGGATTTCACGGTTTTTTTATCTTCGGCTACCGCTGCCGGATCTTTCTTTGCACGTGGCATATCGAATAATCCCCTTTCAGTTGAATTACTTTCTCATAGTGTTTATTTCCCTATAAGAAGGCAACGGGTATTGTACCAGATACACAAAAGACATACTAGAGGAGTTTAATTACCATACACGAGATGGCGAAATTCATCGATAGTCATTTGTTGTGTTAGCATTTGTACCCTCGCCTGATCAAGTGTTAATCCTGCCGCTGCCAATCTTCTCTCTCTTTCATCATCCTTGCTGGCAAGTTGGCGAAGATATTCCATCTGTCCCTCTTGTAACATCCAAGTATTGTGGTAAAAAATATCTCTGAGATCAGATATTGTGATCTCACCTTTAAAATATTGCGCAAGCGTATGTTCTACATCAACAGTTCCCATTATAAGTATCTTACCTCTTTTTTTCACAAAAAATCCCGGCCTTGACTTATCTTCACACTCCCTCGCGGGGGCATTATTGTCGGCGCTGATGCGTTTGACGACTCTGTTCGGAATGGGAAGAGGTCGGACCACATCGCTCTAAAGACCGGGATCGAGGAGGTTTCCCTCCTTGACAACGTGAAGAGAATGCAATGGTTTTACGAGTTATCGTTTATGTTCAATCGATCTATTAGTACAACTAGGCTTAACGTGTCACCACGTGTACACCGGTTGCCTATCAACCTCGTGATCTACAAGGGATCTGATTGGGAAGTTTAATCTTGGGGACGGCTTCCCGCTTAGATGCTTTCAGCGGTTATCCAACAGCAATGTAGCTACTCTACGGTGCGCTTGACAGCGACAATAGACACACTAGGGATTGCCTCACTCCGGTCCTCTCGTACTAGGAGCAAATTCCCTCAAACTTCCAACGCTGACAGTGGATAGAGGCCGACATGTATGTTACTGGTATTTCTACCATCGGCGACTCAATTTCTAGTTTTCAAATCGCACTCTCTATCACTAGAGAGATCCGACCATATCTTTATACGCTATTTGCGTAATGTCTGACATATGGCCTGTGAGGATTCTATAAAAACGATGATAGTATTTCTTTTCGCGTATATTTTCTTTGCTTCGTATTCATCTGAAATGCAAGATCAAGAATACATTTCATTCCACTCTTTTTTAAATGAGCTTTTAATGAAACGATTTCTACAACTTTTTCAAATCGAGAAAAATCTTCTTGTTTGATAATTAATTTCCCTTTCAAAAAAGGAATAACCTTCTCTTGTAAATCAAGAATATTACGTACCACATACGCTAACGATTTATCAGAAGAGGATTGTGATCCATTTGCTTTAATATATCCGCAACCCAATCGTTTCTGCAATGCACGAAGCACTGTTCTCCCTCTCGGATTCTGAGATACCTTAAAGAAATGAACTACTTGCCAACCGGAAGTCGTTTCTTGTGACCGAACAACGCTCACATAAAAACATCCTTCACCTTCGATAAAACCGATAAAATATTCATCATGTATTGTTTTCATAGTCTTTCCTGCTGATTGTCTCGCGTAACCATACGGTCATTGATGAACTATTTTCACTAGTATATAGTTTATATACTAGTAAGTACATATTTACGAGGGTTTCCAGCATTTAGTCAGATTTATTCCACAAATCTTTTTGTGGAGCTACATATTTTTATAACAGAACCTCATTGTTCAAATACGTCACTCTGTAGCTGAGACAGTAATGCCTCTTTGATTACTGCTGTCTCACGACGCTCTGAACCCAGCTCGCGTACTGCTTTAATGGGCGAACAGACCAACCCTTGGGACCTTCTCCAGCCCCAGGATGCAATGAGCCGACATCGAGGTAGCAAACCGCGCCGTCGCTAGGGACGCTTAGGCGCGATGACTCTGTTATCCCCGGAGTAGCTTTTATTCGTTAAGCCCGGTGCCTTCCACAAAGCACACGAGGATCACTATGACCTGCTTTCGCATCTGCTCGGCCTGTTTGCCTCACAGTTAAGCATCCTTTTGCCATTGCACTTCCAGTCCGATTTCCATCCGGACCAAGGATACCATTGCGCGCTTGCGATACCCTTTCGCAAGCAACCTCCCCAGTTAAACTACCTGCCAGACAGTGTCCTCCATGGCGTATGCAGCCATGATAAGTAAGATATTCTATGCAAAACGAGCGGTATTTCACTGGTGTACGTACCTTGCGGCACGCACTCCCGCCTATTCTCAACAATTCCGTATAAAACATCAGTGCCAAGTTGTAGTAAAGCTTCACGGGGTCTTTTTGTCCTACTGTCAGTAGGCCGCATCTTCACAGCCATTTCAATTTCGCCGAGTAATGGTTCAAGACAGCTTGAGACTCGTTGGACCTTTCATGCGCGTCACCAATTAAGTGACAAGGTACTTCGCTTATATAGATTGGTTTATCAATCTTTTCTTGTTGCAGCTTTCGCCGGTGTAATCATGATTAGTACACTCTTATGGTCGCCCATAAGTTCAGACTATATCTTCTCCTTTTGGAGCCTGGCGTATAGTCGTTGAGGATTCTTATCTAATTTTTTTGTAATTCTAAAGCGATTGAGTTTATTCCCTCAAAAGAAAAATGTTTCTTTTGAATCATTTGTTCAACTACTTTAGAAAATCTTACAAAATCCTGATGTTTTGCTGTTTTTAGTGAATATTTCTTGAAAAATGGAATAATAATTGTTGAAATATCATGCAAATTCCGAACACAATATCGATAAAGATCTTCTTTATGATTATCATGTCTTTTATTTACAAAAATTCTTCCACAACCAAAATATTCTCGTATCTTTTCAAGTGAAGTAAGACTTTTGGCCCCCTGAGTTACAACGAACTCAGGAAGTATTTGAAATCCAAACTTTGTTTTTGAATTTCTATTAATACTCACACCAAAATACCCTTCTCCATCCACAAAACCAACAATCCATCCGGCAAAGATAAGTCTTTCCTGCTGATTTTCTGCAGTTGACGCATTGTCAGTAAAAAGTGGGATTTTGGACATTACTTTCATAATACCCGAAATTTACCCAAATTCAACTAGCGCAACATACTCAGGTTTTCCAGCATTTGGCCAAGTTTTACTATGGCAACGATTTACCATAGAACAGTTATAGTTACTGCTGCCGTTCACCGGGGCTTCAATTGAAAGCAGTATCTTGCGATACCACTCTCGCAGTTGACCTTCCGGCACTGGGCAGGTTTCAGCCTGTATACGTCCTCTTTCGAGTTTGCACAGACCTGTGTTTTTGTTAAACAGTCGATCTCAAAACTTTCTCTGCGCCTCTTCTTGCGAAGAGGAGGGCATATACCAAAGGTACGCCCAGCAGATTTGCCGAATTCCTTAAACCACTTTCTCTCGCTCTCCTTGGTATACTCTACCAGTTCACCTGTGTCGGTTATTGGTACGAATTGATCAAGTTCTCCTTGCGAAGCTTTTCTAGGGACCTGAAGTCATGCATCTTGCGCGCTGATTGCTCAGCACACTTGCTATTACAACTCGATTAAACACATCTGCGGATTTGCCTGCAGACACTGTCTCGTTGCTTTGATGGCCCATTCACTACGGGCATATGCACTATCCAAATCCGTCCCTCCCCAAGTAATAACGAACTCGCTCAAGGACTGGAATATCAACCAGTTATCCATCAGCTACGCCGAGTGGCCTCGCCTAAGGGTCGCCTAACCCGCACACGACGAACGTGGGTGCGGAAACCTTGAACATTCGGAGACGAAGATTCTCACTTCGTTTACGCTACTCATACCGGCATTCGCACTTCTGATCGCTCCAGCAGATCGGTTTCCCGCCGCCTTCACAGCACTCAGAACGCTCCCCTACCACTCCTATATATTTAAAAAATACATAAAAATCTCTGTCTTCGGTAATTCCCTTGATCCTCGGTACATTTTCGGCGCTGTCAACCTCGGCTAGTGAGCTGTTACGCTTTCTTTCAAGGATGGCTGCTTCTGAGCCGACCTCCTAGGTGTTTAAGGATGACAACTACCTTCCCAACTGAGGGAATTTTAGAGACCTTAGACGAGAGTCTGGGATGTTTCCCTTTTGCCCGACGAACTTAGCTCCGCCGTACTGAGTCCCGTGCATGCAACAATGGTATTCGCAGTTTGGTTAAGTGCTTGGCCTTGCGACCAAGGCACTCATCCAGTACTCTACCCCCATTGCGCTTATCACGAGCCTATACCTAAATATATTTCGGGGAGAACCAGCTATCTCCAGATTCGATTGGCATATAACCTCTAACCACACCTCATCCGATAGCCTTGCAACGCTAAACGGTTCGGCCCTTCAGTGGGTTTTACCCCACCTGCAGCCTGGACATGGTTAGCTCATCTGGTTTCGGGTCTACAGTGCACTTCTCATCGCCCTATTCAGGCTCGCTTTCACTACGCGTCCGCGGTGGCAACCGCTTACACTTGAAGTACACCATAACTCGCCGGTTCATTCTTCAATAGGCACGACATCACCCTTACGGGCTCTGTCTGCTTGTTAGCAGATAGTTTCAGGTACTATTTCACGGGGTCTTCGACCCTTCTTTTCACCTTTCCCTCGCGGTACTCGTTCACTATCGGTCAATACATATGTTTAGTCTTGGAGTGTGGTCACCCCTGATTCCTTACGAAGTTTGCCGTCTTCGAAAGTACTTAGGAAATCCCTATGGTGCACTGACATGTCGCGTACCCGGCTATCACGGTCTTTGGCCACCTATTCCGAGGTGTTCTGCTATATCACTACAATCCAATGTTGGGCTCCTGCAACCCCGAGATAAATCTCGGTTTAGACTGTTCCCTTTTCGCTCGTCGCTTACTCAGGGAATCTCATTCGATTTCTTTTCCTGCGCTTACTTAGATATTTCAGTTCAGCGCGTTCCCTTCCCCAGCACAAGGCTGGCGGACCCTCTGGTATAACCCAGAGTGGGTTTCCCCATTCGGACACCGTCGGATCGGCGCTTCGTAGCAGCTCCCCGACGACTTTCGCGGCTTAGTACGTCCTTCTTCGGTATGTATTGCCAAGGCATCCACTATCTGCGTGAGTTTACATAAACGATAAATCTTTTTATATTTCTATAAAGATGTAAAACCTACAATTTCAATTTCTTTACTTTATTTACATTCTCTTCACTTGTTAAGGAGCGAATCCGTTTGATCGGAGAAGAGTCTCAATCTTGCGACTGCGACACTTCTTGAATCATTGTTGTTATGCTTGTACTACTTCTTGTTTGCCTAAAATTCTTTCGATTTCTTCTTCTATTTGCATTGCGTATTGATTAAACTTTGTGTCCTCTGGTTTTTCACTTCCCCAAGCAAAATAGAACGAAATTGCTTCTAAAGCTTGTTCAAGTAGATTTTTTTCAATACCCCGTATAGTGCCAATATTTACCTCTGTAGGTACTCCAAGTGCTTTTAATGTCCCTTCAAGCTCTCCTCTTGTTGATGGTTCTAGGTCTATTGTCGTCATATTGTTTATCTTTCTTGTGGACCCAAGCGGACTCGAACCGCTCACCTCATCATTGCAAATGATGCGCTCTACCGGATGAGCTATGGGCCCGCGTTCTGCTCGTCCTTTCTTCGAGAAATAAAAAACTCCCTGTGCGGGAGCTCTGTTATTCTTCACGGATCAGCAGAAGAGCTATCTAGTGATATCGCTCCTTCCTCGAGTAAATGCTGCTGGGGCACCCGTGAACAAGAACAGTCTCCTTATTTCTCTACTACTTTCGTAGAGCGTTATTGTATGATGGGCACCTCGAAAATGCAAGAGGTAGTTCAGGGGGAAATAAGACTTAAAACGTATAGTCTTCTTTTATGTGTTTCTGTACTCGTTCGTAAGGTTCAACATTAATATTCCAATACCCAACAAATGGATTATCTAGATCCTCAACAAGCTGAAGAACAAGAGAAAGAATAAAAACAAAACCACCTGTACATAATAAACCAAAAGGAACAACAATAACTGGCGCAACAAGAAGTATAGATGTTGCCAAGAATGACGACATATAGAGAAAAATTCGTAACAGGTTTGGCAGTCGTGCCAAACTTTGGACAAGTCTTTCTGAACGAACTTCTGCGAGCGTATTGTATTCTGCTAACATGTGATCGAAAACAACTTGGTCGTGATTATCATTAAATTTTACATTGCAGATAAGCTGCGATATCTCTCGAAAAATTTTGCCAGCAGGACTCGTTCTACTTCCTTGGGCAAGTGCTGGAAATTCTTGAGTACATACCACGGCAATATATCTATTCACAACATTTTTCATGCTCGTTAAAAATTTTTTATCTCTAAAATAAAATGCGAGACGAAAAATCTTTTCTAAATTCATTGCTTCTTTCTCAATAAGAGCAACAGTTTTGTTGTATTGTCCCCACACCTCAAAAACAACAAAAGCAGAAAGTATACCGAACAGGACTCCAAAAAACGATCCAAATAATCCTAAAACACCAATATCGGCTATCATCGTATCTGTGCGAAATACTGTGCGGATAACAAAAAATGCTACTAGTGAACAAGTTGTTATAAAGGTTGACTTAAAAAGAATCTGTAGCATATATTTCATTATTTCCTCTTCAATTTAATATCTTTGCCCTGTTGGCTTAGGAACAAATGGACGAAGCTCTGCCAGCTCTGCCGGTTTATGCTTGTATGTGTAGAGCACTTTATCAATGTAGTTTCCTAAATCTTTGTAATAATACACATGCTCTAGATCAAGATCATCATTCGTATACACATTTTCCCGAGTTTGGACGTGTGTATGCACGTAGGTTGATCCTGCGTGAATGATTACGGTACCGATCATCAGCGATTTCCATAGTACGTTTCGCGGAAATGTTTTTACCTTCACTACCTCATCCCAAGTGAGCGCGCGAACATTTGTCGCAAAAGGAGTTGCCGCTTCAAAACGAACAATGCGACGATCGGTGATGTACGAAATGTTCTTATGGTACATCTCCGTCATAATCCAAGTACCAAGTGCCGCGATACCTACGCCAAGCAAAAGACCAAGAAGAAAAAATGAAGAATGAATCGAAGAAAGTGCGATAAGAAAGATTGCGAGGATGAGCGAAAGTACATAGAGTTTCGCCAAACTGAAGTACAGTGCATAGACGTGCGGCTTCACTTCATACAACACGCGTTCGTCCGATTGCTGGCCTGGAAAATATCCGTTTTGCATGGGTATAGTGTATCATACTGACCATGGCACAGCGGTATGTTATTGCTACTCCACTCCCAAAACACTGTGTTGCCAAACTCGATCAGATGTGTATACAAATGACTGGACATCCTAGCCCCGTTCACTTTCATCATGTCACGATTGTGTCTCCGTTTACAATAAAAAATGATTCAACAATAGACGATGTAACTCGTGCAATAAAAAGTATTCATTTCGATGTGTTTATGGCATCGTTTGGGAATGTCGGTGTATTTACACAGCATGATCGAAAAATTCTGCATATGGAGATAGAACCTGCGAAAATATTTGAACAATTACACAAACGTTATGGGTCAGCAATTGCACCATATGTCGAACTCGATACATCGCCATTTACGAGTGGAGTTATTCCGCAATACCGAGCACATACCACGATTGATTACAATGCAGGAAATATTTCCTCCGAACTTATTCATCAAAAATTTGACGAAAAATGGACTGTTGATTCATGCAACATATACAAAGAAGTCGCACAGGGAAGTTGGGGAATAGTATGAAAATATTGAATATCGAAGAGCGTGTTCATCGCATTGAGGAGCGTAATGCTCGGGTAGAAATGGATAAGAAATGGGAAGGAAGTTTGGCAAGAAAAGCTTTAATTGCGTTGTTTACGTACACAGCGATTGGATTGTATTTTCAGTATATATTGCAAGTTAACCCGTGGATAAACACGATTGTTCCAACGATAGGTTTTTTGCTTTCAACACTGACCCTACCGTTTTTCAAAAGGATGTGGGTAAAGATGCAAGAAAAATAAATCTCTGTGGGTCACAATGGGATCGAACCATTGACCTCTTTCTTATCAGGAAAGCGCTCTACCACTGAGCTAGTGACCCAAAAGAAGACAAGAGGTATTGTATCATGTGAGAAAAAGAAATTAGAGAGATACTCCGATCACACCATCATTTTTTACGTAAATTTTTCCATTACCTGAAAGTATTGCAAGTAAGAGTGCTTCTGCCATTGTTGAATGATCGAGTAAATAAGCAAGATCGGGAAATGTTGTTAGAATATTTGATTCTTCCACTGCCCTCTTTGCCTCCTCAAATTTTGGATTGAGTGATATTATTCCTGGTTGCATAAACGGAGTGAGAACTTTACGTAATTCTGCTAAAAATGCTTCGCTTTTTTCTTGCGCTGATTGTTCTGCCATATGCACCTCCTAACCTTTATTCACTTATTACCGCTGCCTCAACATCTGGTGATAGTTCTTGTAATAAAAATTGCAAAATGGGAATGACATGTTCTATAATTATTCTTTCGATTTCATCTTTTGCATATGTCGAATCTCTATCTTTAATGTTATCAATCGTCGCTATGTGTGCGATAAGTAATTTAATCATTCCTACTCTTGGGTATATTGGATCTCTCAACCCCAAGGATTTTATCTCATTAAAAGTAGAACATCCCCCCCCTATATTTCTTTGCTCAAATAATTCGAGAAGTTTGTGTAGTTCTTCCGAGGTAAGTGACGTTTTTTCTGCCATAAAATTTTCTTTTCTCATTCTCATTATACACGAAAACCCCGCATACGCAGGGCTTTTTCTATAAACATGACAATTTTCTTTCAACCGCTTGCACCGTGGTAGGAAGGCCTAGACACGAGGTCATAGGACTTTGAAGTTTACTATAGTTACCTATAGAAGGAGTCGAGCGTGACTTCGATTCCTATGTCACTCCTAGAAAGGAGGTGATCCATCCCCACCTTCCAGTAGGGATACCTTGTTCATGTATTTCCGAGTCTTTCGACCGGCATGGACTATATCTTCATCCTTGTTTTTTGCAAACAAGGCGTTGGCGTGTAATAGAAGTTTATTTCCAGATTATCTGGTACCTCCTATGTAAGTCTCTACGGGGCTACGACGTTGATTAGACATCGAGCTTCCCTCGGTATTCTCATATGCAAATTATTGCACGTAGGCTTCACCGATATCAGCCAAGTTTCTCTATCCAATTACTCGGATAGGTCGCGTTATTTTCACCCACGACTTAACGCTTGTTACTGACCTTGCCGTAGTGGCGCCCACCTCTTGCGAGTTAGGGTCATCCGCTTTGGGCATTGCCAGCTCCACTCATTTGACGGGCAGTGTGTACAAGGAGCGAGAACGTATTCACCGCAGCCTTCTGATCTGCGATTACTACCAATTCCGACTTCATGCGGGCGAGTTTCAGCCCGCAATCTGAACTGAGGCGATGTTTATAAGGATTAGCTCAGGATTACTCCGTCGCGACCCGTTGTCATCGCCATTGTAGGATGTGTGTGGCCCTAGATGTAAGGGACGTGCTGACTTGACGTCGTCCCCTCCTTCCTCCCATCTTGAAGATAGGCAGTCCCGCGTGATATGTAACACGCAGTAGGGGTTGCGCTCGTTGCTGCACTTAAGCAGACGGCTCACGCCACGAGCTGACGACAGCCATGCATCACCTGTGTACCACCCTCGAAGGCGGCCTGTGTTTCCACAAGCTTGCAGGTACATGTCAAACCTAGGTAAGGTCTTCGCTTCGTCTCGAATTAAACCACATGCTCCACTGGTTGTGCGCTCCCCCGTCAATTCCTTTGAGTTTTAGCCTTGCGGCCGTACTCCCCAGGCGGCTCGCTTAACGCGTTAGCTTACGGCATCCACATAAATGCGGACACCTAGCGAGCAAAGTTTACGGCTAGGACTACAGGGGTCTCTAATCCCTTTCGCTCCCCTAGCTGTCGTTCATCAGCGTCAGTACTGCCCCAGGAACCTGTCTTCACCATTGGCGTTCTTCTCTATATCTACGGATTTCACCCCTCCACAGAGAATTCCAGTTCCCTCTAGCAGACTCAAGGTATGCCGTATGACGAGCTGTTCTGGAGTTGAGCCCCAGGCTTAAACCCGCCACGTGCACACCGGCCTACGACACTCTTTACGCCCAGTAAATCCGGATAACGCTTGCACCCCACGTATTACCGAGGCTTCTGGCACGTGGTTAGCAGGTGCTTTCTAGCAGGGTACCATCATTGTGTTTTTCCCCTGCCACAGTGGTTTACAACCCGAAGGCCTTCATCCCACACGCGGTGTCGCTGCGTCAGGCTTTCGCCCATTGCGCAAGATTCCCAGTTGCTGCCACCCGTAGGTGTAGGCACCTTGTCTCAGTTACCTTGTGGCCGATCATGCTCTCACATCGGCTACCCGTCATAGGCTTGGTGGGCTATTACCCCGCCAACTACCTGATGGGACACAGGCTCCTCTCTTCGCGTCTTGCGACTTTCCCCTTACGGGCTTATGCGGTATTACCCCGCCTTTCGGCGAGCTGTTCCCCACAAAGAGGTAGATTCCTATGTATTACGCACCCGTCTGCCGCTGGTGTATTGCTACACCCGCTCGACTTGCATGCTTAAGGCACACCGCCAGCGTTCATCCTGAACCAGGATCAAATTCTCAAAAAAAGAAATTTGATTCTTATCTAACTTAAAGAATTAACGGAATTTACTAAAATTATTGCTTGCGCAGTAAGAAAAGAAACTCCGTTAAAGAGCTTCCCACCACTGTGCAAGCGGCTGACTTCATGTCATGTTCATTTATTAAAGAGCCGACTCTCATTGCTACTCCGCTTAAGGCGTATAGTGCAGAAAAAGAGGTCCTCTGAAAAAAAGAAAACCTCGACCAAGCGAGGTTTGTGTTCCCTACTTGATCAAGTTCTCAAGAGTTCATAGGCAATGGGTATAATACCAAATCTGGGAGGGATGTCAATTCTCAGTTAAGATTACACAATATGCCTCTTCCAATTTCCCATACTGTGATTTGATGTATCTGCCAATATTTCTGATAATAATTTCTCGCTGTCCGGGGAGTTAAACATGCTCTGCAGATCCACAAGTCCACGACGTACAACCTTTTCCTCTTCTGGAGCAAGGGCGAGTAAACTGAGAACAAACTCAACACCTGCATCAACGATTTTTTCAACAACTTGCGAAGGGACCCTTTTATGTTCGAGGTATTTCAACAACGTAACATACGCATCCGCCCCATGTCTTTTTTCCGCCGACAATCTTTGTAGCATTTGCTTTATATATGTAATTTTTCATCCTCGATCTCATTTTCCATCTTCTGAACCACAGCGTTAAATGTCGATCTTTTTACTTGAGATGCTCTCCAATAAAACTGGACTGCTTTTTTATATGTACTCCCAGTACTTTCATCATGAAATTGTACGAGAAACCCACCTGCGTCGTAAAAATTCTGATATGCTTGGGTAATCGCCATTGTGACAGTTTCTGGGTCCATATTCGGGAAAAAAAGATAAAACTCGTCCCCGCGTCTCCCTATTTCACCATGGGGCATGTTCAACTGCTCGTAAACATATCTCCCAAAATCTGCTACGGCATGTAATGCGATATCTCCAAACGCATTTGAAGTTGTGTTGTACACTTTTAATCCTGCAAGATCAAGTTCAACGTACGTTCCGTAATCGTTCTCTTCTTTTAGATATTTCTTGAAAATACGAGGGGTATATTCATCTTTGCGGAATGTTCCGAACTGGGGCTCTATTCCCCTGTTCTTCAACGCATCCGTCTTCCTCCACTCATCTATTTTTTCCAAATCAGAATCGATCAATCCATAAGAAAAAATATCTGTACAAAATGCGTGATAGGTATATTGTCGTTGAGTCTGAATCTCCTCTTCGGACTCATCCCTCAATTTACTCGAAGCACAGATGATCCTCAATGCCGCCTTATGATATTGGAGTGCAAGTCTTCCGGTTTCAACATGTTTTTTTTCTGTTGTCCGCAATAACTCAGATCGATGTTCGCAAAACAGCGACGCATCCATGAGCAATTGAGACAAGCGATGTTTACCAGTTGGTTCTACCAAGTAAAGTTTGGACTCTTCATACGCCTTCTGCGCATCTTCTTGTGCACGTAATTCTCCAGTCATTGGATAACCCCTCCACCTAAACATGTGACGTTTTTATACAGCACCGCACTCTGACCTTCAGCGATGCCTTGGGCTGACGTTGTTAACCTCACTTCAACATCCTCACTTTCTATTCTCTGCGTTATCGTTGCCGGAAGAAGTGCTCCTCCGTGCCGGATACGAACATGCATTCCTTGATCTCTTGGCGCGTTTCCAATCCAATGCGTTTGGTGAATAATAAAACGATCTCTCAATGTTTCTTCTCCGTATCCAACAATAAGTGTATTGTGTTCCGCATCTTTTGCAATAACATAAAATGGAGGAATCACGTGTTTCCATTCATGATGATCTGATCGAATCTTTCCCCGAAGTGTAAATCCGTGTCGTTGCCCTATCGTATAAAACCACAAACCATTGTGCTCTCCAATAACCTCTCCTTTCGTATTGACAACAACACCAGGATTTTCACCCAACCGCTCCTTTAAAAACGAATGCACGTTAATTTCTCCAATGAAACAAATGCCTTGTGAATCCGGTTTTTTCGCAACTGAAAGGTTGTGTTTTTCAGCAAGCATCCGAACCTCTGATTTTTTCATATGACCAATGGGGAACAATATATGCTCAAGTTGTTCTTCATGTAAAAGATAAAGAAAATATGACTGATCTTTTTTCTCATCTGTGCCGCGTAATAGTGCTTTTTGTCCATCGACAACACCTACACGGGCATAATGGCCTGTGGCAATACCATCGAATCCATGCGCCATCGCCCAATCGTAAAACATACCGAACTTTATTTCTTTATTGCACAAAACGTCAGGATTGGGCGTTCTCCCCGCAGAGTACTCGGTGAAAAAGTACTCGACCACCTTCTCTTTGTATTGTTTCTTAAAGTCCAATACCTCAAACGGTATTCCCCGTTGCAAAGCTATTCCTAATGCGTCTTTTCTGTCTTCTTCCGCCCGACATCCGGGTGCTCTCCAACATTCCAAAAATACCCCAGTTACGTCATATCCTTGTTCTTGTAAAAGGACTGCTGAAACAGACGAATCTACTCCACCGGACATTCCAAGCGCAACACGTTTCATGAGCGAATTTTATCACGAAAGATGATCTCCCTCTGGTATAATGACCTCGATCATGCATCCAATCTCACGACGTATCGTTGAAACATATCTTCACAATTTTTCGGCCCTTTCTTTTGAAAAACAACGACATTTCTTGTACAGAGTCGCTATTGCATGTCCTACAGAAGAAAATCGAACCGCATTTATAACGCACAGTAAACAACATACGATAGAACAATCGAGACAATATCGGTCTATTGAAAAAGACATTCTAATGTTACTGGAAGAAACACAGAGACGGGTACAGAATACATCTCCACTAAAACCGTCCGATGTAAAACGACTTTCGTATTGGACAACATTTCCCTCTTTCCCACTTCTATATTCGGCATTACTCACACAATTTTATTTGAAAACAGTCCAATCATCAGTATCAATAGCGATACCTCAATCCCTAATTTCCGATGTGGTGACAGAGATACTACAAAAAGATACTCCACTTCTTGTTTCATCTACCTATGCGTGCTGTGTTATGTTCTTCCTCTACTTTTTTGGTTATTTGGATAAAGTAGATGAATTTTCTCACCAATTTCAACGTGTGTTTGATCATCACACATATATCGATGAGGCTGAGTACACAAATTACTATTACGGACTCACACATCTTGTTATCTGTTCCAGTCTGTTTTATCAACATGCGCCACTATCACAATTCCATTGGACTGTGGAGCCATTACAATACGCACTCAAAAATCTTCAGAAAAGTTTAAGTAAAGATCTCATGACAGAGATTGCATTAGCATTGCGCATGCAACATGCAGCTAAACGAGAGGTAGAACAATACATAACAACGATCGAAAAAGAGTTCGATGATTTACTTGGATATGTACCACGAGCATCACAGGGTGCAACATTGGAAAACTCTGAACACCTTAACGTAGTTCTTCTTCTCTTATCGGAAGGAGAAGCGTGGATACCATCGTTACAATCTAGGCATTAAGTATGTGGTGAAGCGAGTTTTCTTCAATCAAAAAATGGACACGTTTTTTATACTCTTCGATCGCATCTTCTTGAAGAAATGACGGTAATAATGGGATATATTGCGGGTTCAGGTGTTGTGCAACCTCAACATCCTCCACCGCAATCTTTCCTATGTATAGAGGTCTCGGGTCAAACGTATGTGCTTTCAACCACCGCAACACTTTTATAACTCCACGAAGATATATTTGATCTTTTGAAAACGCTCCTGGAACAGACGTGTCTTGTATTCCTCTTTTTATCCGCATACACATACTCCATCGTGAATCTTCACTCACTGTGTACTGCCGAAGATCTTTATAGAGTTCTGAAAATGACATGCGTGATCCGTGATACACCGAGTAATAGTACAGCGCTGACTGCCATAAAAGCGGATGTGATCGAAAGATATGTGCATTGATCACTGCCAAACCCTCTTCCGTTTCATATGGTTGATGGAGATGATACGCCTCTCTCTTTTCGTACCAAGGTTGACGCTCATCATTGAGTCTGCGAAAAACATGTGTCCCAATTTCATGATGAAGTGTGTAGATGATTCCCCGTTCGCGATGGATGATTGGTAATCGAATATTGATGTACGGCCAGGTTACACTTGTTGGAGAAAGAAATCTTTTTGAAAAATGTATCTGCATTTTTCTTTCTAATCCGTACTTTTTCAAGTATTCGATAATATTTTTTTCAACTTGTTGTCGATCAATTTTCCCTCCTTCGACAAGTTCAAGAAAACTTTCTTCTTCCCCGCGTATCTCAACTCCTTTTTTTAAAATTGACAATGCAAGCGGAAGATATTCATCTGAAATTGATCCATACTTTCTCATCATTTTTGGATCCATGGTTTTTTCGTATACGAATTGAGGATTGTATTGTTTATCAAACAAGAACTTTTGTTTTTCCTCTTCTTTATTGAGCGGCTGCAGGAGTTGAATTGCAGATTGAAGGACTTTCATCGCGATACTCCTATAAAATATCCCGTAAGATCTTTTCTTCCCAAATGCATGATGTATTTCCCTGTACTTAATCGTTTTGAAACTACCATCGCTGATGTTTTTGTAACATCGTGAAGTTTATATTTCACTTGGACAACAACTTCTTTTGTTTCTCCATCGACGTACTGCGTCCACAACACATCATTCTTATCAGCAAGGCCAAGTTTTTCTGCTGCAGAAAAAGAAATCGCACTCCACTCTCTTGAGGTATTTATCAATGCTGTCCCATGCATTGTAGTGTGGTGTTTGCCAAATATTTCCACAGGCTCCTTTGTGGAAATCACTGCAAACTCACCTTCTGATTCGATGGGATAGTTCTCAGCAAAAAGGGATTGACCAATCTTCACAGCTTGACTGACATTTTTTGCCTCAATATCTTCTATACGTTGAAGTCTCTTTCGAAGTCCTGCACGATTTGCGAGTTGGATAGAGAGACCGGGATAGGCATTGACTTCTGCAACCATCGGACCCTTTTCGGGGTGAATAAAAATATCTGCGCCCATGTACTGTAACCCTGTCGCGTTTGCTGCGCGTACAGCAGTTTTTAGTACATCGATCCAGTTTGGGATCTGTAATCCAACGGTTGTTCGAGTTGTTTCAGGAAATTCTCGAAGAATTTTTTTCTTTCCCGAGACCCCGTACATCGTTTTTCCCGTCCCCATATCGATTCCCAACGCTATTGCGCCTTGGTCAAGATTGGCGCGACCTCCTGAAGCCTTTGTTGGTAAACGCACCATCGCCATCACAGGAATTCTATTAAAGACAATGACGCGCACATCCGGCGTGCCAAATCGAACATACGGTTCCAAATCGGGATGGATTGGAACACGTTCTTCGATAATCACATTCGGCGTTGTTCCCCAGGTACTGTACTGTCCATCCAATATATTTTGTGCATGAAATCGTAGATCATCCGACGTATGCTGTTTTCCCTCGACATCGATCCATACACTTTTTTTATGATCATATTTTTTGATGACAAGCACACCCTTTCCGGCGCTTCCATTTGAAGGTTTGACCGCAAACCCACCATGAACTCCTTCCCAATCAAAACGGCGAATGTGCTCAGCATTTTTTACGATACCGTAGAGTTGTGCAACTTGAATGTTATGTTTTTTAAAAAATTCTTTTGCGACGTACTTCGAAAATCCATACCTCTTTGCTTGATAACTGTTTAACGCACAATATAATTGATCGCGCCCGTTCATTCCAAGGATGTGTGAAATTTTCACCATGGTGGTTATTCTTCCGGATCAATTATGGGTTGGAATCGGAAAAACTCAGAGACACGAAGGCCTGTATACTTCCCCACAATAATATCTATACAAAGCACCGCGAGAATTGTAAATTCTGGATAGATAATCACAAATTTTTGTACCTCGAGTGTGCGCATGAAAACTGCAGAAATCGTTGCAAGAACAAGCGTCTCAATGGTGAGCTGGATGGCCCGACGAAGGCTCCCGGAAATCTGCGCTTCTAAAAAGTTTTCTGAAAGCAGAATAAGGACCAATAATGGAAAAATTCCAACACTCGCAAGATTCGCTATTGGCAGGTACGGCGAGAGAAGGAGCAGACCAAACATCGTACACGAAACAAACCAAAGCAAGAGTGCAGTGCGCGGAAGATACTGTAGTTTTAATCTATTCAACAATGACTTCCCAACCATCACTGTAGTAAAAACAAGAAGAAAAAGAATGAGTCCTCGAACAATTCCTGTGGAGATAAATGCCACCGCAATAACGGCGGGAGTGTATATACCAAATCCTCGTAGTCCGATAATGTGGCGAAAAATTGCGATAAGTGATGCTGTAACAGGAAACAATAATAATAAAACAAGAATGTTTGCGGGAACGCCTTGGTTCACTGCGTTGCGAATTGCATGCTGGATAATATTTAATGGAGAACGCGGCGTCATTGAAACACTATCGAGGTACGCGGCAAGTTTACTTTTTGTCTCAACAGTTGTTTGTGTGATATCAATGGTATGTTCTTTTTCTTGTGTTTGTCCTGAGGAGGTTGCGAATGGAGGTGGTGTAACGGTCAGAAGTTGTTGGGGTTGCAATGATGTTTCTTGCGCTGCACGTACGTATGCCGGAGACATGGCAACCACCACAAAAGTACTTATCGCAAAAACAACACTCACTGTACATACCCTCATCGGGCTATTATACAACAATTCCAGAGGTTACTTCTTTAACATTGCGTCTATTCGCGCTGAAAAATCTATATACGGTAAAGCGCCGACAATACGTTCTTTATTCACAAAGAACGTTGGCGTTCCCGTTGCGCCAACTTTGTTTGCCAACGCCAAATCAGCATCTACGTCTTTACCGTATTTTTCTTCTTTTATACATTGATCAAATTTTTCTGTATTTAATCCAATTTTCTTGGCATATTCGTTCATTTTCAGTTTTGCCGCATCACCTGCAAGACTTGACCAATCTTGTTGACTTCCAAAAAGCGTGTCATGCATCTGTTCGTACTTCCCCTGCTCACCTGCGCATCGAGCGGCAATCGCCCCCGGACGTGCATTTGGATGGAATGAAAGCGGAAGATCTCGCACAAGAATTCGAAGCTTTCCAGACTTCACATAGTTTTCAACAAGTTTGCCATAGGTTTCCGTAAAATGTCGAGCACAGAACGGACACTGATAATCAGTAAACTCAACCATTGTCACAGGCGCGTTCTTCTTTCCCAACTCAAACACCGCTCCAGAAGTAACTTGCTTCCATTGATCATCGGTTAACGGAGTTTCCTGTGGTTGGTTCTGCTGTTGTGTTGGAGCTTGCGCGGTCGGTGCATACGATGGTGCCGTCCCCACGCCCTTCTTCAGATAACGAACTTCCGTCCACAACATGCCGATTAAAAATGCAGCAACAATGAGCAACGCCGTTCCGAAATGGGCAATACTGGCGTTCACAACTTCAGTAAATGAGATCATTTTCATTGAGGCTTTTTTTTCTGTCTTTTCATTATTCTCTGCCTGAACGGCTGCTTTTACTGTCTTCATAAAACCTCCCTGGGCGTGTATTTAAAGAATGCGTGCGGATAGTGTATAGAAAAAAAGAGAGAATGTCCAACATTCTTTATCTCCCCCTCAATATGTGAGCATCTACCACTCTTTTTACCGCGCCAATGTATGTAGCCATACGCAAATGAACCTTTCGTGTTGTGTGTAAAGACCACATGTGATTAAACGCATCAACCATGAGTGGTTTCAATTTTTTAAACACTTCCTCTTTACTCCAACTGTATCCATGAAGGTTCTGCACCCATTCAAAATACGACACCGTAACACCTCCTGCGTTCGACAGAACATCAGGAACTGAAAAGATGCCACGCTCCCACAACATACCGTCTGCTTCCGGAGTGACTGGTCCATTTGCCATCTCGATGATGGCCTTTGCTCGAATATTCTTTACATTCTCATCTGTTATCACATTTTCTAGTGCCGCTGGGACAAGAATATCCACGGGAAGCGAGAGAAGTTCGTCGTTCGTTATATCACGCGTTCCTGAAAACCCTTGAATACTCCCCTTCTCTTTCTTGTATGCAAGCACTTTTTTCACGTCGAGTCCTTTTTTCATGTCATTTGATACAATTCCTCCTCGACTATCAGATAAAGCAACGACAAGAAATCCCATATCTGCAGCACAAACAGCAAACCAATACCCAACATTCCCCAACCCCTGTATTGCAATCGAAGTCTTTGATGGAACCATCTTTAATTTTTTTGCGAGCTGTTCAAGAACATACACTCCCCCTTGCCCCGTTGCTTCCTCGCGCCCCAATGACCCACCTAACTCTAACGGTTTTCCAGTGAAGACTGCGGGCTCATGTTTTCCAATAATGGACTCGTACTCGTCGAGCATCCACGCCATGATTTGGCCGTTTGTGTTTACATCTGGTGCTGGAACATCGCGCCAGGTACCGATGTACGGAGCGACAAATTTCGCATATGCTCTGCTCAGCCGCTCCAACTCATTGTGTGTGAGTTTTGATGGGTCAACAATAATCCCACCTTTTGCACCACCGTATGGAATTCCCGTTGTTGCGCATTTCCACGTCATCCACAAAGAAAGCGCCTTCACTTCGTCTAAATTCACATCGTGATGATAGCGAATACCACCCTTATATGGTCCGCGTACGTCATCGTGTTGACTACGATATGCCTGGAATTTCTGTGTTGAACCATCATCCATCTTCACAACAAGTTGTGCTTCGTGCACAGCGTTTGGCGTTTTTAATTGTTCAACAATTGCATGAAATTTCTTTTTATCTTCATACATCGGCTCCAACAAAACAGCGGCCTCTTCGAGTTGTTTCACGGCGTTGTGATACGGATTATGTACCATATTCCTCCTAAATTTTATGTTGAAAGCCACCATTCAATATCAAGCGCCGCCATCGTTCCGTATCCTGCCGCGGTAATCGCTTGCTTGTATCGGAAATCAACAACATCTCCCGCCGCAAAAACCCCCTCAACCGAGGTCATTGTGGGAAACTGCACAAATCCATTGCGTAATGAAGATTGGGCAAGGTGAACGCTTTTTTCTTCAAGTCCAAAACGCGTAAGTATGAACCCTTTTTCATCAAGTTGAATGTGATCTTTAAAAAGTTCCGTTGACGGCCGATGGCCTATGGCAACAAATACTCCGTCTGTAGATAAAGCACTTTTTTCGTGCGTAACAAGGTTTTCCACAAGAACTCCAGTTACTTTTCCATCCCCGCGAATCTCTTGTACTGCACTGTTCCATATCACCTTCACCTTTGGGTGACCGAGCACGCGTTCCGCCATGATTTTGCTCGCTCGGAAACTGTCCCGTCGATGGATCACGGTAACATTCGACGCAAATGTAGTGAGTGCAAGAATGTCTTCCATTGCCGCATCTCCGCCACCAACGACAACCGTTTGTTTATTCTTAAAAAATGCTGCATCACAGACCGCACATGTTGAAACTCCACGCCCAATAAACTCCTTTTCTCCTGGTACATCGAGCCAAACTGCTTCAGCACCTGTTGTGATAAGCACCGCTTTTGCTTGGTATTCTTCCTCGGCTCCTTGCGAACCGGTAGCCGCCCAAACTTTTAATGGTTTTTGAGAAAAATCAACACGTGTTACGTTGGTATCTTTTACTATTGCGCCAAATTTTACTGCCTGCTCGCGCATATTCGTCATGAGTTGCGGGCCCTCAATCCCCTGTGGAAATCCAGGAAAATTTTCAACAACCGTGGTAAGCATGAGCTGTCCACCGCTTTTTTCCCCCGCAAAAACCAAGGGTTGGAGCTGTGCTCGGGCAAGATATATCGCGGCCGACCATCCCGAAGGTCCTGAGCCGATAATGATGACGTTCTGTACCCCTGCCATACAACTCCCTTGTTACACAGACAATACTTGAGTTAACATTGTGCGATACCCCTGTTCACCGCCAAATCCAACCTTCCGCGCCACTTCTTTGCCATCCTGAAACAGGATAACTGTTGGAATGCTCATGACACCAAATTTTTGTGGCGTTTCTGGATTCTCGTCAACATCAATCTTAAAAATATGTACTTTGCCATCGAGTTCGTCCGATAAGGTATCCAATACGGGTCCCGCCATTTTGCATGGACCACACCATGTCGCATAAAAATCGAGGAGCACCGGCAACTTGCTTTCCATTACTTTTGACTGGAAATCTGCATCGTTGATATGTTGTGCTGGCATATTGCCTCCTTTTTATCTTTCTTACTCTAAAGAAAAAAGTTGTTTGAGTAAGATATCGAGCTTGTCTTTATCCTTTGCCGAACTTGAACATTGAACGGCCTCTTTCGTTAAAAATTCTTTTCCGACTCTTGCGAGTGCGCTTCGAGCTGCAAGGATTTGTTGAACAATATCCAAACAATCGCGTTTTTCATCTATCATTTTTGCAATACCTTCAATCTGTCCGCGAATGCGATTGAGGAGCTGTGTGAGATCTTCTTGGGTGTTTATTCCAGACGTCATAAATATACTCCCCCCCAGTACTTGGTACTGTACACCTTCTTCGCAAGTGATGTCAAGAGTATAATGTTCGAGGGGTAAAAATGATTGATAGAGCAATAGGAATTGGTATAGTCGATGCGATAGAACATCAGAAAAATGCGCTTTTTGGTGACAAAGCCTCTCTGTTCGTGAGCATGGCAATCTTGGGCATGGATGTTGTTCCGGAGAATCACAAACTTCCGCAAGAACTCCACCGCTTTCTTACCGAACATTTTAGAAAACTTGGATGGTATGTCTCAGAAAGTATTGGCGTGAATGAGGAAAATCAGCACGTTATTCTCAGTCTGCATAAAATAAATGTTGCGGATCTATATTTTTAATCTCAATGTAACGCTATCTCCTATCTGTATCCCATATTTTTTTGTAGATCCGGCAGGTATCTCGAGCACATGTGTTGTAAGAAATTTGGGCGAATATCTTGGCAACACGCTCTCCAGTTCTGACGCCCGGGGAGCAAGAACACCTTCTGTGATATCAACAACTTTGTCGCCATCAATCCATATAAAATCGAGCGGAAACTTCATGTCTTTCATCCAGAAAGTTGGAATTGATTTCTGTGGCAGAATAAAAAGCATGCCGTCAGATCCAATACTATCCCGACCACCCAAACCTTTTTCTAGAGCATTGGGAGACTGCGCCACCTCGACGCGCAATGGTATTTTCCCAATAATGATCGTGCTCAGAGACATATTCCGTGAGAATGAGATCGTCCACAAAACAAAAAGTGTGACAGCAATAAAACCCACGACAAGTGCGATCAATTTTTTATGTTTCATACTCTTTCCTTAGTTTAAACTCTATCACGATCCCACTCACAACCGCCAGAATACTCCACCACTGCGCGACAGTGAGAGAACCAACGATTGCTGGATTTGGTCGTAAAAAATCGAGAAAAAATCGGATGATTCCATACCACATGATGTAGAACACAAAAAGCCTTATTGTTATATGACGAACATTTTTCTTCACACACCACAGAGAAACAATCCAAAACATTGCCACCGCAATACTCTCGTAAAGAAAAAGCGGGTGAAATTTTTGTCCATCAAACGATGTAGAAACTCCCCAAGGAAGCATTGTCTCTTTTCCCATAAGTTCTCCATTACCATAGTTTCCCCATCTCCCTATTGCTTGACCCAATGGTAGTCCGAATGCAAGTGCGTTGAGGAAATCACGAATGTTTTTTGCATGAAACAACTGGTTTCTATAGAGAAAAACGCTCAATCCAGCAATTCCCCCAACAATCGCCCCATATATTCCAAGCCCACCATTCCACACCGCAAATAAGGAAAGCATTGATTTACCAGCATAAATACTCCAATCGGTGGCAAGGTGATAGACACGCGCGCCAATTAAACCAAAAACGATTGCCCAAAGAGATCCGCGTTCAAACATTTTTTTCTCAATATTGAATCGTTGTTTTTGTATGAACCACTCGGAAGCATGCATTCCCGCAACAATCGCAAATCCCAAGATAAATCCATAGAGATGAAACATAGATATGCTTATACCACAATAGTGAGCACTGTAAGAATACACAGTGCAATAACACACACCACAAAGAATGCGTGTGAAACATCTGTTGACACTCCCCAGAAAAATCGTGTGCGAAACTCGAAAGCGTGGTTTCTATAGGGATACATTGCCCAAAGGAGCGACGCCCCAAATCCCGCGATAAAGCCCTTGCCCAATACACTACCGGTCGAGGTTAAAACAAAGAGAGAGGTTAATACATAGACTCCAAAAAAAAGAATTCCCCGATGGATGTAATGATGTGGTTCATCTGCTAAACGAAAAATTTCGTGAATGATTGTTCCAAATTTTTTTTCCTTCACGGCTTGGATGAGTCCTTGTGAATCAGCATCTTGTGGATGAAGGTAGAGTGCGTGCATCAATATATCGGCGAGGGGGAGAAGTGCACCAAAACACATTCCAAATATTTTCATACCAATCGTAAAGAAAATCGTCACAACCATTATCGACCTCCTTTGTCTGCTTGGCTTCGTACAGTCCCACCACCTCTTTTCTTTTCACCTACTCCATTTTTTGATCGTTTCAATTCGCCAACTTTCCACATAAAAAGTCGCGCACGATTCCGCGCATTTGCGTCAAGTACAAATGTTCGCGCCTGCTCCAATATTCCCCGATCTACTGTTTTCGCCATTCGGATGTACAACGATGTATGATCCAGATCATTGAGCTCCACAGCTAGTCGGTAACCGTAATCTTGAAATTCGCGCGTGATATGCCCACCCTTGTCATCAAGTGTGTACTTTTGTAATACCGATCCTATTGATTTCATTCATTCCTCCTCATCCGTATACTGAGCAACGATCCGATACTTGCTAATACAAACACCCCACTCCACTGTGCTGGCAAGACAAAAAGAATGCCCACACTTACCCAAAAAAGTATGCCAATACATGAGAGAATCATTTCTCGAAATATATAGAAATGAAACACTAATTTTCCTCGAGAAGCAAAGAAAAAACGAGTGTCAAAAATCGGTACAAATGCGCTCAATGCCAATCGATCCACGAGGTCAACGGCAATAATATGCCAAACTGTTTGTACCATTGTTCGGAACATCCACATCATACTCATCAAGGTTCCGCTCAGCACAAAAATCTTTCTCCCCTTATGCTTACCCAAATACCACCCCATGACATATGAAATGATCAGAGACAAAAAAAGAACGACAGAGTAAAGGTATCCTACTCTTTGCGCTGTGCCAAGAAAAATATACGTATACACGGCCCATAACTCAAAAGACGCGTCATCAATATATTTCCCGCAAAATCCAATAATGATGTCACGGAACAATCTATTTTTTACCCACGCAAAAAATTCGAGAAGTGAAACTCGAAACGAAAGTCGCGTTTCATGGACCGCAAGTAAACATACCGAAGCAAGAACAAGAAACAACACGCCAGTTATGTGCAACGCTTGAAATCCAAAAACTCCGATCATCGCTCCCCCAACCATCGGTAAACATGCTCGAATAAGGCGATCAAGAAAATCCGCAGCTCCAACTTCTTGGCCCAATTTCTTTATATCAGCGTGTACAGAAAACTGCGTGTAATACGGAACCCAATAGAATACCGTTTCTATACCTGCAAGGATAGGCGTGAGAAAGAGAAGCCACGGATAGTATAGCGTTCCATAAAAAGATGCGAAAAGACTGGCAAGGATAAAGTTTCCTACCATCATGCTTTTTGTGAGACCCATCCTACGGATTAGAGAAGCTGAGGGAACTGCGAACAGCAATACGATTACCCTGTACACGATAAAATAGAAGCAAACGGCAAGAACTCCTCTGGTTATTCCACTCCACTCGTGTCCAAAAGAAAAAAATGTATATCGCTCACCTTGCAGAAAAAGGAAAACAGGGATAAATAATCCCACCATTTGCAATGCGGCACCTCGTAAGAGGTGTGCATAAAATAACCATCGCAGTTTTTCCGGAAAGAGCGGATAGTGAAAATGGATACTATGCTGAAGTAATCTTGGCATCAATTTCCTTTACTACCGCACGAATCGTCGCGTCAATATGTTCGCGTTCTTCATCTAAAAATGGGAGTAACACATACGACTCACTTGGAATTGATCTGTCTCCATTACGCCCATCTGTCCCCAAGCGCACGTGCCAAAATGATGTATCCGGCAATGTCTCTTTTATGGAGTTTACTCCATTGTGTATTTTAGGACTTTTGTCCCATTGTATTTTCCATTCGCCAATCGTGAGATCAAGATCATCGTATGCGACGTACAAGTGATCGTACCCGCCGCCATATTTCACAAGCTCTGCGATGGTTTTTCCACTCCCATTCATAAATGTTTGAGGTTTGATCAACACGCATTGTTTTTCCGGAACAACCGCTATTTCTGCTTGCAGTGATGCATCTCGTCTCCATGGAGTATTCCACATTTTTGCGAGCGCATCCACGAACATGAATCCCGCGTTATGACGCGAGTTTTCATACTGTTTTCCAGGATTGCCCAAACCAACGATGTAGATCTTTCCCATGGTAAAATCATACCATGCAAACTCCCTATTTCTCTGTTGCCTACATTCGCAATAGAAACGCACCACCAGTCCTTTCTGTAGTATAGCGACAAAACTGTTCTGTGGGAGTATCCCACTGTAAACACTTTCTGGGCTTGGCATTGATTTCTTCCACCACCTCATCAACATCCTGTTGGGTGA
>JACRHV010000007.1 GCA_016211945.1 Minisyncoccota bacterium | reverse complement strand
CAGTCCTGCGGCAACGGAGAGGGAAAACCAAAAATCATTCGGCTGCATAATATGAAAAAGGTAGAGCGTGATGCGATAGAGCAGTCCACATACCGTAAGAACAGCGATGATGCCATCCGGAATAACTCCATAGAGCAGATCTGAGAAAAACACCACAATAAGACAGATTCCTACACAAAGCCAGAATGCCGGCTGCAAAATGGTAAATGGTTGAACCGACAACCGAAAGAAGGTAAATCCAATCACATACCACCACACAAAAAGGGTGGCTGTTATCAGTTCAATTGCAGGATACGTCCATGAAATCGGTTTCTTGCATTTCCGGCATCGCATGCGTAACACAAGAAATGAAACAAGTGGAATGTTGTCATACCATGCAATTTTTTTCTTGCAGTGTGGACATCGTGAACGCCCCTCAACAAATGATTCCGCGTGGACTGTTCGATAAATCACCACGTTAAGAAAGCTACCGATTGCAAGACCAAAGAGAAAAAGGAAAAGTGTGACGATGAAAAACATAGTCCTAGTCTACTCGCATCTAGTCACTAGCGTCTAGATGCTAGTTATGGAAGACAGATAAGTTCTGTGGTGTAGGTTACCGCACCACTGTACCCAGAGGCTCCCGCGGGACACGCTCCAGGAGGAAGCGACGAGTAATGATCTTTACACGCATCGGTTGCCTCTTTCTGAAATGCTTTAGATGCGGGCGCGAAACACGCATACATTGTTGCGTTTGAGGTAACATCCTTATACAACCACAACTCGCCACCCGGTCTTGGGTTTGAGAGACGTTGCGTAAAGCCTTCTTTTACCTCAGCAGTGTCGGTGAGTGCGGTGAGCCATGGGACCGCTGCCGCGGACGTTATTTTACAAAATGTTCCTGGTACCGTTCCGGTGTTCGTTGATGTGGCACAGTTCGGCTCCGTTCCACCAGGAAGAACTGTTGTTGCAAGCTGATTTGTTGTAATCAGTGTGTTGTACTGCGCGTCATTCCACGGATAAATCTCGTGAATAGCGTAATATCGGTCAATCGCGTTGATAAGTTGCGCAGCGTCAGACCGATGGCCGGTATCCCGACCTTTGTTAATTTGCTCAATCGGATTGATAGAGGAGAGCACGGCAACAGCAAGAACACCAATCACCGCGATAACAACCAGAAGCTCAATCATGGTGAACCCTGCGTTCATGAGAAACCTTTTCATACTCTTACTCCTTTTGACCTGCAATCTGTCTCTATTAGAGTACACATGTTTTGCCTGCAATGTCAATAATACTCTTTCAAGAATTCCAGATGGTACCTTCAGTTATCTTCTCTCTTGACAACTCTGTCAAATCCTTTCGTCTATTCTTCGCTTTTCTCATTAGAACTTGCTTGTAAGATCGTAGATGGGAAGCACAATAGCAACGATTAAAAATCCGACACCAATACCCAATACAATCATGATGAGCGGCTCCAGTGCGGTTGATAGATTTTTCACTGCATGCTCACTTTCCGATTCATAGTAAGCAGACAACTTCAATAACACTTCATCCAATTTCCCCGTTTCCTCACCAACCGCAATCATTTGGCTCACCAATGGCGGGAACTGGTCTTGGCGAGACATGGCATCTGCAAACGACACTCCCTTTTCCACACTGTCTGCGACATTTTTCAAACTCGTGCGAAACACAACACTATCCAATGATTCTGAAACGATCTGGAGCGCAGAAAGAAGCGAGACTCCTGCACCCAAGAGTAACGCAACTGTGCGTGAAAACTCGGTCATCATGATCTGTACCTTGAGAATCCCATAGACAGGTATTTTGAGAAGAAGTGAATCAATCTGCCAATCTCCAAATGGTGTTTGTCTCCATGCCTTGAGCAGATACACCGAACCAAACCCTCCAACAATAAACAGATACCAAAATCGCACCGCAAAGTTTGACATGCTGATAAGCGCCTTTGTCATACCCGGAAGCTCTGCGCCAAAATCTTGATACATCGAGGTCAGCTTTGGAATAACAAATACCATCATCACAAACATGACAACCGCCATGGCAATAAGAACGATGACGGGATAGACCAACGCTCCCTTCGTTTTTGCGGCAAATTCGTGCTGTTTCTCCAGATTGTCTGCGAGACGTTTTAACACCTGGTCTAATACACCAGCTGACTCTCCAGACCGCACTAGTGCAATGTAGACGCGCGAAAATATGCCTTGTTGTTTTGTAAGTGCATCGGCAAACGAAGTTCCTCCTTCAACCTCACGAAGAAGAGAACCAACAATTTTTTGCATTGCCGGCTTGCTCTGTTGCTGCAGAATAGCGAACGATTCCGTAAGCGTAAGTCCCGCAGTAATCATCGTTGAGAGCTGGCGTGTAAAATTAACAATGTCCTCGTTCTTCACTTTATCAAACATCGCGTTGAGCGCGTCAAAATCGGAGTGGCCAGCTTGTGAGAGCGAAACAATGAACATTCCCTTTTCTTTGAGGATCGCAGAGGCCTGTTGGACAGACATCGCCTCCACTTTTCCCTTGAGTGTTTCGTTCTTTTGATTTTTCGCTTTGTATAAAAAAATTGGCATGACAGATCATCCAAAAAGGTGTAAACCTACTGGATATTTCCTTGCGGCTTATACCCATATTCGATTGCTTTGTCTTGTGAAATAAGTCCATCAGTCAACAGTTTTTCCAAACTCGAGTTCAAGGTTATCATACCGAACTCCGATGACGTTTGAATGACATTGTCCAACTGGAATGCTTTCCCTTCACGAATAAGATTTCGCACTGCGGGAGTCGCAATCAAAATTTCTGTCGCCGCCACACGGCCACCCTTTAATGACGGCATGAGTCGCTGAGAAAGAATTGCCTCTAAACTCATTGCAAGCTGGCTGCGGATCTGCGCCTGCTGCGCAGCCGGAAACACATCAATAATACGATCAACCGTTTGCGCAGCGGAGTTTGTGTGCAATGTTGCAAACACAAGGTGCCCCGTTTCCGCAACAGTCAGTGCGGCAGCAATCGTTTCATAGTCACGCATCTCACCAACAAGGACCACATCCGGATCCTCACGTAACGCAGACCGCAGTGCGATATCCCATGAATGCGTGTCTGCGTGCAGCTCGCGCTGGGAGATAATCGACTGCGCCGGCGTGTACACAAACTCAATCGGATCCTCAATGGTCAAAATATGCTCACCGCGCGTTTGATTGATCTCATCAATGATCGCTGCCAAGGTTGACGACTTTCCTTGTCCTGTAGGACCGGTGACAAGCACGAGACCTTGCCTCAATGCAGAAAACTGATGACAAATTTTTGGCATTCCCAACTCGTCCAATGTCTTAATCTTAGAGGGAATAAGGCGGAGTGCCGCCGACATGATCCCTTTTTGGTAATACACGTTGATGCGGAATCGGCCATATTGATCGAATTGGTATGAAAAATCAATCTCCTTGTTCACGGCTAAAAGTTCTTTTTGCTCCGGTTGGAAAAGGGGAGAGATCAGTGCTTCCATGTCCTGACTTAAGAGTGGTGGTTCGTTTGGAATGGGGGATAACGCGCCATGTACACGTAACATTGCGGGAACGCCGGCGACCAAATGGAGATCTGATGCCTGCTGTTCTACAACCATCGTCAACATGTCTCGAATTGCCAACATACATACTCCTTTTTAGACTTGCGCCACACGCAGCACTTCCTCAACCGTTGTTATTCCTTCAAGTGCTTTCATGTATCCATCCTGTTTCATCAACATCATGCCATCTTCCAATCCCTGCCGTTCAATCTCCACCGCAGGCCTCCGTTCCAACACAAGCTTTCCAATTTTTTCTGTCATCACGAGGACTTCGTAAATACCGACACGTCCCTTATACCCCGTACCGCCACATTCCTCACACCCCTTTCCCTTGTACACCATCACCTTTTCCTTTTTATTTTGCTCAACCCACCCCGTAAAAAGTGAT